>DAIRFV010000048.1:24125-28400 GCA_036794905.1 Pyrinomonadaceae bacterium
TCTCGACGCCTTCGAGGCGATTCTCGACGCCTTCAAGACGCGTCTGCACCGCCTCCCAGATCGGGCGCGTCTCGCGCAGGCGCGCGTCTACTTTCTCTTCGAGTGTTGTTAAGCGGCCGTCAAGCGCGTCTACCTTACTTTCGAGACGAGTCTCGAATCTGTCCATCCGCGCTTCCACCCTGTCCATGCGCCCGTCCAGCGAGTCGAAGCGTGCGAAGACTCTTTCCTCGAAGGAGCGGGTGTCCGGAGTTTCTTGCGTAGGGTTGTCGCTCATGGCGTTGTCCTCTGGCGGGTGATTATGGAGCCTCCGCGGAGGAAGACTCAAGCCTCTGCCTCACCCCGTTCGGCACCGCCGGCCTGTCGGGACTGGACGGTTCGGAGCATCGTCTGGAAGACCTCCTCGACGGAGAGTTCGGTCGTGTCGATGACGACGGCGTCTTCGGCTATCGCCAGCGGCGAGTCGGCGCGCGTGGCGTCGCGGAGGTCGCGGTCGTTGATGTCGGCGAGCGTGGCCTCGAATTCGCGCGCGGCGTCGCCCGTCTGCTCCTCGTCGAAGCGGCGGCGCGCGCGCGCCTCGGGGGCGGCCGTGAGGAAGAACTTCACGTCGGCCGCGGGGAAGACGACCGTGCCGATGTCGCGCCCGTCCAGCACACAGCCCCCGCCCGACTCGCCCAGCTCGCGCTGCCGGCGCACCAGCTCGCGCCGCACCCCGGGGACGGCCGAGACGATTGACGCCCCGCGCCCCGCCGCCTCGCCGCGTATCTCGGCGGACACGTCGCGCTCGTCGAGGAAGACGCGCAAAGAGTCCGGGTCGCCTTCGAGCCGTATCCGGACGCGGTGCGCGACGCGCGCCAGCCCCTCCGCGTCCGACTCGCTCACGCCGCACGCGGCCGCCGCCAGCGCCACGGCGCGGTACATCGCGCCCGTGTCGATGTAGAGCAGCCCCAGCTCACGCGCCAGCCGCCGCCCCAGCGTAGACTTCCCCGCGCCCGAAGGCCCGTCGATGGCGATGATGAATGGTTTGGTCATGATTGGTAAGTAGGCAGTCGGCAGCAGGCAGTCGGCAGTAGAAATAGATTCGTCAGTCGAATCGTCGGGATGACAGCGTCCACGACCGTGGCGCGGAGCGCTGCTGTCTACTGACTACTGTCTCCTGACTACTGCTTTCAATGCTTCGAGCGCGACCTCGATGTCGTCGCGCGTCACGTCGTAGTGCGTGACCATGCGGATCGAGTCGCCGAAGTCGGAGCAGAGCACGCCGTGCGAGGCGCGGACGCGCGCGCAGATTTCGACGGGCGCGAGGCGCGTGCCCGTCACGTCGAAGAGGACGATGTTGGTCCGGACTCGCTCGGGGTCAACACCGACGCCGGGCAGTTCGGCCACCCCCTCGGCGAGGCGGCGCGCGTTGGCGTGGTCTTCCGCAAGGCGCGGCGGCGTCTCTTCCAGCGCGACGAGGCCCGCGGCCGCGAGCACGCCCGCCTGCCGCATCCCGCCGCCGAGGAGCTTGCGCCAGCGCCGCGCCTCCTCGATGAAGGCGCGCGTGCCCAACAGCATCGAGCCGACGGGCGCGCCCAGTCCCTTCGACAGACAGAACATCACGGAGTCGGCGGGCTCGGCCAGCGCCGCCACGGTCTCGCCGAGCGCGGCGGCCGCGTTGAAGATGCGCGCGCCGTCGAGGTGCACGGGCAGCCCCAGCGAGTGCGCGCCGTCGCAAATCTCCTCGGTGCGCTCGCGCGACATCACGTTGCCGCCCGCGAGGTTGTGCGAGTTCTCAAGTGCGACCAGCCCCGTGCGCGCGACGTAGTAGGGCGCGTCGTGGGCGTGGACGGCCGTTCTGATCTCTTCCCAGCGGAGCACGCCCGAGCCGTCGGCGCTTTTGACGGGCCGCGCCAGCGCGCCCGAGACGGCCGCCATCGCGGCCATCTCGTAGTTGTAGATGTGCCCGCGCTCCTCGATGACGACCTCCTCGCCCGCGCGCGTGTGGAGCTTGACGGCGATCTGGTTGCCCATCGAGCCGGTCGGGACGAAGAGCGCCGCCTCTTTGCCGAACAACTCGGCGGCGCGCTCTTGCAGGCGGTTGATGGTCGGGTCTTCGCCGTACACGTCGTCGCCCACCTCGGCCTCGGCCATCGCGCGCCGCATCGAGGGCGTGGGCCGGGTCACCGTGTCACTTCGCAGGTCAATCAATCTCATAAGCGCGTTCAGACGAAAGCGGTAAAGACTTCGTTCGAGAGGAGCGCGCCGGCCGGCGTGAGGCGGAGCACGTCGCCGTCCAACTCGATCAGCCCGGCCTCGTCGAAGCGCGCGAGGTCTGCGGCGTATTCGGCGCGCACGTCCCGGTGGAAGCGCGCGCGGTGCTCGGCGAGGTTGACGCCTCTCGATAACAGACGTAGTCCGAGGAAGAGCGCCTCGGCGCCCGCCCCGCGCTCGTCGAGTTCTTCACGGGAGACGACCGCCGCGCCCCGCTCTTCGATCAGCTTCACGTAGGCGCGCGCGTCGCGCTCGTTCGACCAGCGGGTTCGTCGGCCGTCGAAGGAGTGTGCCGCGCAGCCGAAGCCGTAGAAGGGGGCGCCCGTCCAGTACTTCAGGTTGTGCCGCGACTCGCGCCCCGGCAGGCAGAAGTTGGAAATCTCGTACTGCTCGTAAAGGGCGGCGTGCGCCCGCTCGACCAACACGCGGTACATCTCGGCGGCGAGGTCAGGGTCGGGCGTCGGGTAGCGCCCCTGCCGAATCTGTTCGGCGAGCGGGGTGCCCTCGTGCACTTCGAGCAGGTAGAGCGAGAGGTGTTCGGGACGGAGCGCGAGCGCCTCGTCGAGGTTTCTCTGCCAGGCGCGTAAGGTCTGGCGCGGGAGTCCCGCGATGAGGTCGAAGCTGATGTTGTCGAAGCCCGCGGCGCGCAGGTCTGCGAACGTGCGGCGCGTGTCGTCGGCGGTGTGTGTGCGGCCGAGCCGCTTCAGCTCGCGGTCGTCGAAGGTCTGCGCGCCGAAGCTCGCGCGGTTGACGCCCGCCTCGCGCAGCGCGCGGAGGCGACGGGGCGTGACCGTGCCGGGGTTCATCTCAAGCGTCACCTCGGCGCGCGCGTCCACGCCGAAACGTTTCCGCACCGCTGCGAGCACGCGCGAGACCTGCGCGGGCGTGAGCAGAGAGGGCGTGCCGCCGCCGAAGTAGACGGTGTCAACTTCGGAGAGAGCACCTTCGAACTTGAACGACTCTATCTCGCGCGCGAGCGCGCCGACGTAAGCTTCGGCGAGCGCGGATTCGAAGGCGCCGGTGGCGAAGTCGCAGTACGAGCAGCGCGAACGGCAGAAGGGGACGTGGATGTAGATTCCGGCGCGATCCATCTTTAAATGATTCGTGATTATAACACGCGCGGCTTGAGGCGAGTTCTCGTGTGCGTTAGCCGACAGATGCGTGCGGCGGCCTGTACGCTTTTAGCGGGGAGCATGTATGACTTTAATTTTGTACACGATAGTACCAATCCTCGGAACAGTTTAAGAGCGCGGCGAAAGTCGGGCAAAGTGAAAGAGTTTATTTTCTAAAACTCGCGGCGCCGCGGGCGGCCGTGCGTGGCATGTGATTTGTTGTGTAGCGGAACAAAAGCAGAACATGTCGGGTGAATGCGCGTGACCATCTCATCGTCTCTTCTTTTGAAAAGTTCGCGCGTGTCATCTGAGGGCTTAAAGAACAACACCAACACTTGGAGGAAGCGTTTATGGTAGACAACGAAGAAGGAACTGGCGGCGGTAGCACCGGCGGCGGCGGCGGCTCTTCGAGCGGCGGCGGCGGCGGCAGCTCCTCTGGCGGCGGTGGCGGAAGTTCCTCCGGCGGCGGCGGCAGCAGTTCGGGCGGTAGCTCGGGCGGCGGCGGCGGCACCGGCGGCGGCGGCTCGTCGAGCGGCTCGGGCGGCGGCGGCAGCTCGTCCGGTGGCGGTGGTGGCGCGGGCGGCGGCAGCACCTCCGGTGGTGGTGGCGGCGGAAGCTCGTCCGGCGATAAGGGCGGTGGCAGTGGCTCCGGCGGCTCCGGCGGCGGCAGCGGCTCCGGCGGCTCGTCCGGCGGCGGCGGCGGCTCTTCGAGCGGCTCGGGCGGCGGCGGCTCGGGCAGCGGCGGCAGCGGCTCTGGCAGTGGCGGCAGCGGCGGCGGCAGCGGCTCCGGCAGTGGTGGGGGCAGTGGCTCGGGCGGCGGTAGCGGCTCGGGTGGCGGCAGCGGTTCGGGCGGCAGCGGCTCGGGCGGCGGCGGCGGCAGCAGCTCGGGCGGCGGAAAGTAACCCCACGAACG
>DAIRFV010000538.1:0-1983 GCA_036794905.1 Pyrinomonadaceae bacterium
GCAGATGGTGCGCTACGGCGAGGGCTTCTTCACCTCGCTCGGCTTCGAGGCCCTGCCCGCCACCTTCTGGGAGCGCTCGCTCTTCGTGAAGCCGGCCGAACGCGAGGTCGTCTGCCACGCCAGCGCGTGGGACCTCGACGCGCAGAAGGACGTGCGCCTCAAGATGTGCATCCAGATCAACGAGGTGGACTTCCAGACCGTCCACCACGAGCTGGGCCACAACTACTACCAGATGGCCTACGCGCCGCAGCCCTACCTCTTCCAGAACAGCGCCAACGAGGGCTTCCACGAGGCCATCGGCGACGCCGTCGCGCTCTCGGTGACGCCCGACTACCTCAAGCAGATCGGGCTCATCGAGCGCGTGCCCGACGCCTCCGCCGACACGGGGCTCCTCCTGAAGAGCGCGCTCGCGAAAGTCTCGTTCCTGCCCTTCGGCTATCTGGTCGATCAGTGGCGCTGGAAGGTCTTCTCGGGCGAGGTGGGGCCGGGCGACTACAACAAGGCCTGGTGGGACTTGCGCACGAAGTACCAGGGCGTGGCCCCGCCCGCCGCGCGCAGCGAGCAGGACTTCGACGCGGGCGCGAAGTACCACGTGGCGGCCAACACGCCCTACGCGCGCTACTTCCTCGCGGCCATCCTCCAGTTCCAGCTCCACCGCGCGATGTGCCGGCAGGCGAATTTTCAAGGGCCGCTCCACCGCTGCTCGGTCTACAACAACAAGGAGGTCGGCGCGCGCCTGAAGAAGATGCTTGAGCTGGGGCAGAGCCGCCCGTGGCCCGAGGCGCTGAAGGAGCTGACCGGCGAGGACAAGATGGACGCCACCGCCATCATCGACTACTACGCGCCGCTCAAAGTCTGGCTCGACGAGCAGAACAAGACGCTCGCCCCCGAGGCCGTCGCCGCCGCGAATCCGTGGTGAGGAACCGGGTCAGAACCACACCCGCGGTAGCGGGCAGACCTTACAACTATGGCCGGGCGATTGATGACAGTACACCACTCATCAATCGTCCGGCCTGCACTCGCCAAACCCACCCGCTACCGCGGCTGGTACTGACCTGATTAACCTCAGCCCAACAGCCCGCGCACCCGGCCCTCGGGCGCGTAGCCGGGGAAGACCTTCTTGAGGTCAACGCCGCCGAGGTGCCGGGAGGCGACTTCGCCGAACACGTCGCGGAAGTCGGTCGTCAGGGCGAGGTCGCGCCCCTCGTGGAGCTGCTCCTCTTTGAGCCCGGGCCAGCGCCCGTAGACCTTCCCGCCGCGCACCGAGCCGCCGAAGACGAGCATCGCGTTGGCGTGGCCGTGGTCGGTGCCGTTCGTCCCGTTCTGGCGGACGGTGCGCCCGAACTCGCTCATCGTCAGCACCAACACGTCCTCCATGCGCGCGGGGCCGAGGTCTGTCACGAGCGCGGAGAGCCCCCGCGCGAACTCGCCCAGCAGGTTGGCGAGCTGCCCGCGCGCGCCGCCCTGCCCGCGGTGCGTGTCCCACCCCTGCATCTCCGTGAAGGCCACCTCCAACCCGACGCCCGCCTTGATGAGCTGCGCGATCTGCACGAGCGCGCGGCCGAACTCGCCGTTCGGGTACTGCGCGCCGTTCTCGGGCTGGTACTGCGCGGGGTTCACCCGCTTCAAAAAGTTGACCGCCTCGAACGTCTCCTTGCCCGTCCCGCGCAGCAGGTCGCCCGAGCCCTGCTCGTACAGACCCTCGAAGCCGCCCTGCACGCCCGGCGTGGAGGCGCCCGCGCGAATCTGGAAGTCGGAGAGGTTGCGCATGGCGACGGCCGCGGCGCGCCCCTGCATCGCGCGCGGCAGGCTCTGCGTCATCGAGATGGCGCGGAACGGCGTGGCCTGTTTGTCGGGGCGCGTCTGCACGAGCCGGTTGAGCCACCCGTCCTGCGTGGACTTGACGCCGGGCGTCGCCGACTCCATGTAGTCCTGCGCGTCGAAGTGCGAGCGCGTGTTGTCGGGCGAGCCGGCGGCGTGGAC
>DAIRFV010000539.1:0-1977 GCA_036794905.1 Pyrinomonadaceae bacterium
ATGCCCAAGGTCGGACTCGAACCGACAAGTCCTTGCGGACGGCAGATTTTGAGTCTGCTGTGTTTACCAATTTCACCACTCGGGCCTGGGAGTTAATGATAGGGGGCGCGGCGAGTGAACGTCAACCAGCGTCGGCTGGCGCGGTCACTTCACTCTGCCGCGGCGCCCTTTGCTCTTCGCGGGGGCGACGGGGAAGAGGGTCTGTTCGGCGTTCGGCGCGTGGCGGCGCGCGGCGCCCTCCTCGCGCAGGCGCCTGACGGCGGCCTGGCAGTACTCCTCGTTGTTGTCGATGAGCACGTAGCGACGCCCCGAGGCGAGCGCCGCCAGCCCCGTCGTGCCGCTCCCGCCGAACGGGTCGACGACGAGGCCGCCCTCGGGGCAGAGCAGGCGTATAAAAAAGAGCGGCAAATCTACGGGGAAGACTGCCGGATGACCTTTGTTCTTACCCACCAACGGGAGGCTGAGGACGTTTGACGGCAGAACGGTCTGCTTGTTCACCCACCTGGAAATGTCGCGGCCGAACCCGCTCGCGTTCGCGGAGTTCTGCCGGCTGCGGTCATTCGCCCCCAGTTTTGCGAGTCTCGACTCGACCCAGTCGCCGACGGGCTGGCGCACCGCGTCCTGGTTCATGTAAGGGCGTTTCGATTTCGCGAGGTGGAAGCAGTACTCCCAACCGTCGCGCAGGCGCGTCGGCCAGTAGCCGGGCATCGGGTTCGTCTTGTGCCAGAGGTAGTCCTCGATGCAGAACCACCCGGCTCCGGACAGCGCCTCGATGGTGCGCCAGACGTAGCGGTGACGCACCCCGTTCACGACCTTGTCCTTGATGTTGAGGACGAGGCTGCCCGATGGCTTCAGGGCGTTCCAGAAGGGCTCGTGGAAGGTCATGAACCAGTCGGCGAAATCATCCGGGTGCACCGAGTCGTAGTGCTCGTGCCGCGCGTCGGCGTAGGGCGGGGAGGTGACGATCAAGTCCACCTGTCCCTCGTAAGCCTTAAGCTCCTCACGACCGTCGCCGGGAATGACCTTGCCGGTGGCGCTCTCCCCGGCTGCCGTTAATCTTGTTTCTGGCCCAGTCATTGTTGACAGAAGAATGAGACTAAATTTTGGGGGACGTGGTCGCCCCTACCTTTGGAGAGGGAGGCCGGGCGGATTTCGCTGCGGCCATGCGTAATTGAGGGCGCCTGTGAAGAATGAACCGAGCGACACGCATCATAAGCGAGATGAAGCACCACGCACAAGAGAGGTGCCGTGGCGGCAAACTTCTTAAAGATAATCGCTTGTCTAAAACTACGGGCGGGGTTAATATGAATTGCCTCTTTGACGGGCCGCCACGCAGTTGGGGCGTCGCGGCCCGCGACCTCTCCCACTCAAAGTTTCACACGCAGATCCCCCGTAGACCGTGGAGGCGTACATCTATGTCTGAGACCCCGGGCCAGAGAGCACGCATCCTCGTCGCCGACGACGAGCCTGAGATAAGGCACGTCCTGTCCGACCTTCTGAGCCCGCTCTACGAGTGCGAGGTGGTGGGGTCGGCCGAGGAGGCGGTGGAGCTTCTGCGCGGCGGCGCCTACGACCTCGTCATCAGCGACATCATGATGGGCGGCATGAGCGGGCTCGAACTGATCCCGCGCGTCAAGGAGCTTTCGCCCGACACGGTCGTCATCATGATCAGCGGCGTCCAGACGGTCGAGAGCGCCATCCACGCCCTCCGCGCGGGCGCCTTCGACTACGTGATGAAGCCGTTCGACCTGCACCACGTCGAGGCGGCGGTGAGCCGCGCGCTCGAACACCACTTCCTGCGCGTCGAGAAGCGGCGCTACGAGACCTACCTCGAAGAGATGGTCGCGCAGCGGACGGAGGAACTGGACGGCGCCCTGCACTCGCTCGGCGACGCCTACCGCACGACGCTCAAGGCGCTCACGGCCGCGCTCGAAACGCGCGACTCCGAGACGCACGGCCACTCGGAGCGCGTCGTCA
>DAIRFV010000292.1:0-3972 GCA_036794905.1 Pyrinomonadaceae bacterium
GGGCCGAAGGCGCGCAGCTCTTCGAGGGTCGGGTCGGCGGCGGGCGCGTCGGTCTCGATGACGGCCATCGCCTCGCCGCCGCGCTCGCGCCGGCCGAGGTGGAAGCGGCTGATGTTGACGCCGTGGTCGCCGAGGATGGTGCCGACGCGCCCGATGACGCCGGGCACGTCGCTGCTCCGCGTCAGGAGCATGTTGCCGGCCGGGACGGCCTCGATGCGAAACCCGTCGATCTCCGTGATGCGCCCGTCCGAGCCCGGGCCGAAGAGCGCGCCCGCCACCGTGTGCTCGCCCGCGGTCGTCCGCACGCGCGTCCTGACGGCCTCGCGCACGTCTTCGGTCGCGGCGTGCCGGTGCGAGACGGTCACGCCGATGCCGCGCTCCTCCGCGATGAGCAGCGCGTTGACGACGTTGACGCGCGCGCTCATGTTCCGCAGCAGCCCCGCCAGAAAGGCGCGCGTCACGGGCGCCGCGTCCAGCCCGGCGGCCTCGCCCGCGTACACGATCTCGACGGCGCGGACGGGCTCGTCCACCAGCTGAGCTTGAAACCGCCCGAGCCTTTCGGCCAGGCGCAGGTAAGGTTCGAGCGCCTTCAGCTCCTGCGCGCCGACCGCGGGGAGGTTGACCGCGCCGCGCACCGCGCCCGTCAGGAAGAAGTCGCGCATCTGCTCGGCGACGATGACGGCCACGCCCTCCTGCGCCTCGCGCGTCGAGGCGCCGAGGTGCGGGGTGGCGACGACCTCTTCGAGCGAGAGCAAGGGATGGTCGGCGGGCGGCGGCTCCGCCTCGAACACGTCGAGCGCCGCGCCCGCCACGCGCCCCTCCCTAATCGCTTCGTAGAGCGCCCCCTCGTCCACGAGCCCGCCGCGCGCGCAGTTGATGACGCGCACGCCGCGCTTCATCCGCGCGAACTCGCGCGCGCCGATCAGTCCCCGCGTCTCGGGCGTCAGGGGCGAGTGGACGGTGATGAAGTCCGCGCGCTCGCAGACCTCTTCGAGCGTGGCCAGCTCGATTCCCTGCTCGCGCGCCTGCTCGGGCGCGACGAACGGGTCGAAGGCCACGACCTTCATCTCGAACCCGACGGCGCGGCTGGCCACGACGCGCCCGATGCGCCCCAGGCCCACGACGCCGAGCGTCTTCCCGCGCAGCTCGACGCCCACGAACTTCTTGCGCTCCCAGCGGCCGGCCTTCAGACTCGCCTGCCCCTGCGGCACCCGCCGCGCCAGCGCGAGCAGCAGGGCGAGCGTGTGCTCGGCCGTCGTCATCGTGTTGCCGTCGGGCGCGTTCATGACGACGACGCCGCGACCCGTCGCGGCCGCCACGTCTATGTTGTCCACGCCGACCCCGGCGCGCCCGATGACGCGCAGGCGACCGGCCGACTCCAGCAGCCCGGCCGTCACTTTCGTCTCGCTGCGCACGACGAGCCCGTCCGCCCCGGCCACGGCCTCGGCGAGTTCGTCGCCCTTCAGCCCCGCCCGCTTCTCCACGGCGAAGCCCGCCTCGCGCAAAGGCCCCAACCCGCTCTCGCTCACGTCGTCCGCGACGAATATTTTGATGTCAGGCATTGGGAAGAAAGTAGGCGGTAGGCAGACGGCAGTAGGCAGCCGCTCCGCGTCAGTGACGTTGCAAGATAAAACTTAGTCGCCCCGCGTTAGGTATGTTGGCAGGTTAAATCAACGTCCTCGACAGCGGCTTCTTCAACCGCCATCTGCCTACTGCCTACTGCGCCTCACATCGGGCCGCCGGTGTCGCTGCCGTCGGCGCGGCCCTGGCCGCCGGAGTCGGGTTTGGGCGAAGAGCCTTCGAGCGAGCTGCTCTCGGAGCCGCCCGCGCTGCCGCCGCTCACCTTCTCGTTCGCCTCGATGTCGCTCAACGTCTCCGAACTCGTCGCCTCCGCGTCGCGCTCGGGCGTGCCGCCGCCGGTCGAAGCCTTCGGGTCTTTCGTCTCTTCCATCTAAACCCCTCCGTCAGTAATAGAGTGTCCGCAGCGTGACGAGCAGCGACATGACCGTCGCCGCGTAAAAACCGGCGAGCATGTCGTCGGCCATAATCCCCAGGCCCCCGCCCAGACCTTCCAAACGCCGCACGGGGTACGGCTTCCAGATGTCGAAGACGCGGAAGGCGATGAAGCCCGCGGCGACCGTCCACGTCCAGGTCGTCTGCCAGGGCACGAACAGGAACGTAATCAACTGCCCGGCCACCTCGTCCGCGACGACCGCGCCCGGGTCTTTCTTCCCCAAAAGCTTCTCGGCGCGCGTCGCCGCCCACATCCCCGCGAGCGCGACCGCGAGGATGACCAACAGCAACACCGTCGTCATCACGGCCGGGAACTGCTGCGGCGAGAGGTCGAGCCCGCGCCTGACCGCGTAGTCGAAGACCTGCTGCGAGAAGTACCCGAGCCCGAGGTAGAGGGCGACGCCGACCCCCGAGCCCCACGTCCCCGGCGCGACGGGGATGAGCCCCACGCCCCACGTCGCCAGCGCCAACGCGAAGTAGTCGCCCGCCGTCCGCTTCCGCCCCGGCACGACGATGTGCGCCGGCTCGACGACCGGGTGCGCGAGCGAGTCGCTCGATTCTTTAGCCTTCGTCATGGGGAGACTGTAGCCGCCTTTAAACTATCCGGCCGACCAGATCGTACTGCTGCGCCTCCGTGATCTCGACGTTGACGTACTGGCCGGGCTCCGGCGCGAACCCTTCGGGCGCGTCGTTGATGAGGACGCAGCCGTCAATCTCGGGCGCCTGCGTCTCCATCCGCCCCTGCCAGAGCAGGTCGGTCTCCGCGGACGCGCCCTCGAAGAGCACGCGCACCACCTCGCCGACGCGCGCGAGGTTCTTCCGGAGCGAGATGCGCGACTGCGCGCGCATCAGCTTCGCGCGGCGCTCGCGCGCGGTCTTCGCGTCCACTTTGTCGGGAAGGTCGAAGGCCGGCGTACCCTCCTCGTCCGAGTATGTGAAGACGCCGACGCGGTCGAACTCGACGTTCTTAATAAAGGTCAACAGCTCGGCGAAGTCCTCGTCGGTCTCGCCGGGGAAGCCCGTGATGAAGGTCGTGCGGACGGCGATGCCGGGCACGCGTGCGCGCACGCGCGCGATGAGCCGTTCGAGCGAGGCTCGATTCCCGCCGCGCTTCATCAGCTTCAAGACGTTCTGCGAGGCGTGCTGCAAAGGCATGTCGAGGTACTTGACCGCCTTCGGCTCCTCGGCCAGCGCGCCGAGGAAGCCGTCGCTGATGTGCGTCGGGTACGTGTACATCACGCGCACCCACTCGACGCCGTCCAGGCGGCACAGCTCGCGCATGAGGTGCGCGAGCGCGTCCGACTCGCCCAGGTCTTCGCCGTAGCGCGAGGAGTCCTGCGCGACGAGGATAATCTCCCTGACGCCCTGCCCGGCCAACTGCTTCGCCTCGGCCACGACGGAGCCGAAGCGGCGGCTGCGGAAGTGGCCGCGCATCTGCGGGATGAAGCAGAAGGCGCACGGGCGGTCGCAGCCTTCGGCGATCTTGACGTAGGCGAAGTGGCCGGGCGTGGCGAGCACGCGCGGCGTCGACTCGTCGTAGAGGTACGTCGCCGTCTGGTTGCCGAGCGGGAGGACGGGAAGCGAGCGCGTGTTGACGCGCGCGTCGGCGACCGTCGTGATGTCGTTGATCTGGCTCGTGCCGATGAAGGCATCGACCTCGGGCATCTCGGCGCGCAGCTCGTCGCGGTAGCGCTCGACGAGGCAGCCGGCGACGACGAGCCGCTGACACTTCCCCTCCGTCTTGAGGCGCGCGGCTTCGAGGATGGCCTCGACCGACTCCTTCTTCGCCGCGTCGATGAAGCCGCACGTGTTGACGACGAGCGTGTCGGCCTCGGCCGCGTCGCTCGTCAGCTCGTATCCTTCCTGCTTCAGACGCCCCATCATCACCTCGCTGTCCACGAGGTTCTTCGGGCATCCCAGACTGATGAATCCAACTTTCTTCATTTGTAATGCACGTAA
>DAIRFV010000292.1:4072-7737 GCA_036794905.1 Pyrinomonadaceae bacterium
TCACGGTTTACGATCCTTTGTAAGTGGCGCTCGACCTCTTCGGCCTCGGCGCGGGTTAAAGCTTGCGCGCCGTAGCGGACGCGGTTGTAGGCGCGCGTGACGGCGAGCACTTCGGGCGTGCCGACCGTCTCGGCGAATTCGAGCGGCGTCTGGTCGGCGCGGCGTTTGATGCCGCGGCCGGCGAGCGTCGCCGTCATGCGCTCGTAGAATTCGACGACCGCCCGGGCCGCCTCCTCGCCGCCGCGCTTCGAGCGGCGCCCGGCCAGGCCCCGCCGGCGCAGCCACAGCAGCCCGACGCCCGCGAGCAGGAGCGTCGCCGGCGCGAGCGCGAAGGGCGAAGCGACGTAGCCGAGCGCCACCGAGAGCCCGCCGCCACTGCCGCCGAACCACGCGGCGAACAGCGCCCCGAGGCCGTCGGCGGAGTCCGACGCCCCGCGGCTGAAAGAGTTGATCCGGCTGGAGATTGTTCGCGCCAGTACCCGCTGGCCCTGCCTATCATAGGCGACCACGTGCTGAATCCAAAACAGCTCAAGCGCGTCGGCGTAACGGCGGAGCTGACCCGTGAGCCCCGAGCCGCTCGTGCCCGCCGGGCGGCCGTCGGCCGGCGTCGGGTCGAACGTGACCCAGGCGTCGGCCTCCGCGAAGTAGACCTCGACCCAGGAGTGCGCGTCGGCCTGCCGGACGGTGTAGGCGTCGGCCGCGGCGTTGTACTCGCCCGGCTGGAACCCGTTGACGAGGCGCGCCGGAACCCTGAGCGTCCTCAGCATCACGGCCATCGCCGTCGCGAAGTACTCGCAGTGCCCCGCGCGCACGTTGAAGAGGAAGTCCGAGAGCGGGTCGGGTCCCTTGGCGCGCATCTCCAAAGAGTATCTGTATTCGCCGCCGTACGCGTTGCCGCTCAGGTGCGCTTCGATGGCGCGCGCCGTGTCGTAGGCGTTGCGCGCGCGCGCCTGCGAGGCGACCATCACGGCGAGGCTCCCCACCCGCGTGTCGAGGCTCGCCGGCAGTTGCAGGTAGTCGTTGAAGGGCCGGCGGAGGTTCGGCGTGTTGGCCGTCGGCAGCCTCGCCTGCTCGGCGCGCAACTGGTCGGGCGCGGGCTCGTGCGTGTCGGAGTGAACCGTGTAGGTCACACGCTCGGCCGTGTGCGGGCGCGTGACGAGGCCGTCCTCGCGGTCGCGCCTGACGTAGGGGAACGCGCCCTGGAGCGCGAGCGCACGCGGCGCGGCGAAGATGACGGGCGTGTCGATGGGCTCGACGAAGAAGGTCTGCGTCGTCAGGCGCGTGATGTCTTCGGTCGTGCCGAGTTTGAAGAGGTTGTCGTCGGGATGAACGTAGGGCGTGTGCTCGTCGGTCTGCGACCAGTTGCGGCCGTCGAAGTGGTCGAGCGCGACGCCGCGCCAGCGCAGGGGAAGATTCGTCGCCCGCGCGGGCGCCTCGACGCGGACGCGCATCACGAGCTGGTTGCTCTCGTTGAGCCGGCCGATGTCGCCGAGCGTGACGCGGTCGGAGAAGCCCGTGAAGCCGGACGAGGCCGCGCCGCCCGGGACTAACAGCATGTTCTCGGCCGCGCGCGGCGTGATGAGGAAGATGGGGAGCGCCAGCCCGAAAATCGCCAGGAACAGGCAGGCCGCCGCCAGCGGCAACCTGCGCAAAGCCCTCGCCCCCTTCGGGCGCTGCCCCGCGCGGCTGCGGCGGAGGAGCCCGGGCTTGTTGGCGACGAGCAGGCGGCTCTCACTCTGCGGGACGACGCGCGCGGACTTCCTCAGCTCGAAGCAGACGACGGCCAGCAAGGCCGTAAAGACGTAGAGGCTGAGCGAAAGCAGAAAGGTCGGGCTCGCGCTCAAGCCGGCGGCCAGCAGCACCTCGAAGAAGGAGATGAGGTAGAGGAAGAGCCAGTCGCGGTCGGACTTGACCTGGAGCAGCTTGATTGAGGAGAGCAGCAGCGTGAAGTGAACGAGCGCGCTGACGCCCGCGTAGACCTGCGCCGCGGCGTCAACCGCGCCTTCGCGCTGGATGCTCCAGTCGAGGTAGAAGGCCGGGAGCGCGAGCAGCACGACGACCATCCCGGCGCGCTCGGACAACTGCCAGCGGGTCTCGCTCAACCTCCACGAGAGCCCGAGCACCGCCGCGAACACGAGGGACAGCACCGGCCCGACCCCGCCCGCGACGGCGAGCGCCAGCACGCCGCACGCGACCATCGCGTAGGAGCAGGCACGGAAGTAGCTCTCGAAAGACATCGCCCTTCTTAGATGCCCGGACGACCTACCTGGCCTTCAGCCTGACCTCGAAAATTTTCGGCCAGAGCTTGCCCGTCACGAAGAGGCGGTCGCCGGCCTCGTCGTACGCGATGCCGTTGAGGACGGCCTCCTCGTCCGAGACTTCACCCGGCTTGAGCAGACCCGAGAAATCGATCCAGCCCTTGACGCGCCCCGTCTGCGGGTCGATGCGCGCGACGCGGTTCTGGTGCCAGACGTTGGCGAAAATCTCCCCCTTCACATACTCCAACTCGTTCAACTGCACGACGGGGCGGCCGCGGTCGGTAACGCTGAGCGTCCGCCTGACCTGGTAGCCGTTCGGGTCGATGAAGCGCAGCTTGTCGGACCCGTCGCTGAGGATAAGAGAGTCCGCGTCGTGCGTCAGCCCCCAGCCCTCGCCGACGTACGTGAACTCGCCGGTCTTCTCGAAGGTCTGCGGGTCGTAGATGAAGCCCTTCTCGGCCTTCCACGTGAGCTGGTAGAGCTTCCCGCCGAAGAGCGTCAGCCCCTCGGCGAAGAACTGGGGCGGCACGTCCACCCGCTGCAAAATTTTGCCCGTCTCTAGCTCCACGCGCCGCAGGGTCGAATGACGTTCGAGCCCCGTGCTCTCTACGAGCGCCCCCTCGTGAAAGACGAGACCCTGCGTGAACGCCTGCGCGTCGTGCGGGAAGGTGTTGACGACCTCGTAGCCGTAGACCGTCGGCTGCTCGGCCGCGCCGCCCGGCGATTTGTTCACGGCCGCGCCGCCGTTCGCGGTCGCGTTCGTGTGCCCGCCGCCGTCGCAGCCCGCCGCACCGACGAGTGAGAGTGTGAGCAGAAAGAGTCCGAACATTTGTCGCATGACGGGACGGGGAAGCACCTCGCTGGACAGTGTATGGCCGCAGAGCTTGTGAGTATTGTCAGGGAGAACGCGGAAAAACGAAAGCCCGCTCAAGCTACCCTCGGGCGGGCTCTCGTTAAAACTTGGGCATGAACATTTATTTTTCCGATGATAGTTTTTGCGCGAGATTTACGCCTTAGTGGTTGTCAGAACATCCTCGCCTTAGCGTTGTTAATCTCAAGCGCGTGGAGCACGGCTGGGAATAAACAATGTCACAAATTACTCACTCCAAAGGAGACTTGAACGAATGAAAACCAAGTTCACCGCAATGCTTCTAACATTCACCGGACTGATGATACTCGCCGGCCAATTTTTCGGAGGGAGTTCGGCAGCCGTGGTGGATGATCACGTCAACCCCCATTACAAAGGGGGCTCGGCCTTCAATCTGACGGGTGCCGGGCCAAATGTCGCCCGGTGCGGGGCATTTCCGGATAACGTCGAGCTGAGTTTCACGGGCTCGGGCATTGACACGGAAGGCGGCTACAACACCGCCGTCTTCTCCGCCTGCACCAACACCGCCACCAACCTCG
>DAIRFV010000293.1:0-7730 GCA_036794905.1 Pyrinomonadaceae bacterium
TGATGTTGATGAGCACGCCCTTCGCGCCCTGAATCGTCGCCTCTTCGAGGAGCGGCGAGGAGATGGCCTGCTGCGTCGCCTCGACCGCGCGGTTCGGGCCGCTCGCGCGCCCCGCGCCCATCAGGGCGAGCCCCATCCCCGCCATGATCGCCTTCACGTCGGCGAAGTCGAGGTTGATGAGGCCGGGGACGGTGATCAGGTCGCTGATGCCCTGCACGGCCTGCCGCAACACGTCGTCGGCCATCTTGAAGGCGTCCTGCAGGGACATCGTCGGGTCGGCCGTGTGGAGCAGGCGTTCGTTGGGGATGGTGATGACCGTGTCCACGCACTCGCGCAGCTCGCGCAGACCCTGGTCGCCCTGCGCCATGCGGCGCTTGCCCTCGAAGTGGAAGGGCTTGGTGACGACGGCGACGGTCAGCGCGTTCAGCTCGGTCGCCAGGCTGGCGATGATCGGGGCCGCGCCCGTGCCCGTCCCGCCGCCGAGGCCCGTCGTGACGAAGACCATGTCGGCCCCTTCGAGGGCTTCGATGATCTTCTCGGTGTCTTCTAACGCGGCGTTGCGGCCGATGTCGGGGTTGGCGCCCGCGCCGAGGCCCTTCGTGAGCTTGCCGCCCAACTGAATCTTGATCGGTGCGCGCGAGCGCTTAAGGGCCTGGAGGTCTGTGTTGGCGACGAGGAACTCGATGCCCTCGATGCCGGCCTCGATCATGCGATTGACGGCGTTGCCGCCGCCGCCGCCGACGCCGATAACCTTGATGCGCGCGCCCGTGATGGGAGGGTCGTCATCGATGAAAATGTTGATCCCGCTCGCCGGACGGCCTTCCGGTGTCATATTCTGCAATTTCCTCTCTCCTTCCGAAGCTTCTCGCCGCCCCGAAGGTGTCGTGCGGTTATCTTGGGCTGTGCGCGGCGCCGACAACAAAATGTTGAGGTCTACATCTTGTGCCGGCTGGCGCGGCAGCATACAACATCTACTCAGAAAATACCACCAAAACGATTGCGAAATTTCGAGACCAGAGCGCCGAGTCCGCCCGACGCCTGAGCCCGCGCGAGCGACGCCCGCATTTCCGCGGATTTCGCCCGCTGGCGTATCAGACACAGCCCCGACGCGGCCGCCCACGCGGGACTCTGGATGTCTTCGACGAGCCCGCCGAAGCGGTCGCGCTCGGGGTAGCCGAGCCGGACGGGAGCGTCGAAGACCTGCTCGGCGGTCTCGACCATGCCGTTCAAGAGCGAGCCGCCGCCCGTGAGCACGACGCCGCTCGACAGTTGTCCCTCCCAGCCGGCCTCGCGTATCTCGTCGGCGACGTGCGACAGAACTTCTTCGGCGCGCGGCTGGAGGATGTCGCAGAGGATTTGCCTCGACAGTTGGCGCGGCGGACGGCCGCCGACCGAGGGCACGTCAACCAGCTCGCCGCGCTCCGACTCCGAAAGGCTCAGGGACGACGCGCAGCCGACGTTGCGCTTGATCTTCTCGGCCTCGGGGATGGGCGTGCGCAACCCGAACGCGATGTCGTTCGTGAAGTGCGAGCCGCCGAGGGCGAAGACCGCCGTGTGCTGGACGGCCCCGCGCTGGTAGATGATGAGACCGGTCGTCTCCGCGCCGATGTCCACGAGCGCCGCGCCGAACTCCTTGTCGTCGTCGGTGAGCGTCGCCTCGGCCGCGGCGAGTTGTTCCAAGACCATCTCGCCGACGACGAGGCCCGCGCGGTTGACCGAGTTGATGACGTTCTGCCGCGCGGTGACGGGGCTCGTGACGATGTGCACCTTGACGGCCAGACGCGCGCCGATCATGCCGACGGGGTCGTTGATGCCGTCCTGGTCGTCCACGATGAACTCCTGCGGCAGGCGGTCGACGATCTCGCGCCCGGCGGGGAGCTGTTGGGCCGAGGCCGACTCGATGGCGCGGCGCACGTCGTCCTGCGTGATCTCGCGGTCGCGCCCCGCCACGATGACGGGGGCGTGGCCGTTGCGGCGCCCGTGGCCCGACTCGTAGACGGGGTCGCGCTCGCGGCCCGAGACGGCGACGATGGCCTGCCCGTTGAAGCTCATGATGTGCGAGCCCGAGAGGTTGATGGCGACCTCGTCCACCTCGATGCCGCTCATCCGCTCGGCCTCCTCGACGGCGCGCGTGATCGCGTCGACGGCGGCCTCGGGGTCAACGACGACCCCTTTTCGCAGGCCGCGCGCCTCCGACTCGCCGATGCCGACGATGTCGATGAGGCCGCCGTCGCCGGGCTCGCCGATGATGCAGGTCACGCGGCTGGTGCCGACGTCGAGTCCGACCGTGTGGGTCAGGTTCTTAGCCATCCGGGTTTCGCTCCTTCGCAAGACTTGGGGGTTTCGTTTCGTCCGGCGCGAAATTAAGTCTCCCGCGGAATTCTCCTCTGCACGTTCTCATCCGACGCGTCGGGGTCGCGTCGCCGCGCCCGTGGGGCGTTGCGCGTTCGCCTTCCTCTCTTCGGCCTTCGGGGTCGGGCGCGCCTCGGTCTTCTTCTTCGCGCCCTGCGCGGGCGTCGTGCGCGCGGGCGCCGTACGCGCCGGCTCCGTACGCGCGGGCTCCGGCGCGGGCGCGCTCTGCGTCAAGGCGTCGGGGGACGGCGGCTCAGGCGACTCGGCTTCGGGTTCGGGTCGGTAGTGCGCGGTCGCGCCCGTGCCGACGACGGCGCGCTTGCCCTGCGAGACGTCGATGTAAGAGATGTAGGGCCCGCGCGGCGTCAGGCGCTGCGCGTCGAGGACTTCGAGCGCCTGGCGGAAGCGCTTCGGGAAATCCTCCCGGCCGAGCCTGACTTCGACCGCGGCGTCCGGCCCCGCGAGCTGCACGCGCACGTCGTCGAGGTCTTCGAGGTTGAGCTCGCTCACGCGCTTCGTCAGCCCGGCCTGCGCCCACTCGCGCGAGAGTTCCCTCGCGGCGTTCACGCGCACGCGGTTCTGCTTCGCGGCCTCGGGGGTGCGGCCCTCTTCGATGCCGCGGATGAAGAAGTCCTCCTCGCCCGGCGCCGCCGCGCCGAGCACGACGCCCTCGTCATCCACCCACACCAGACGGCCGCCGCCGGTGCGCGAGATGACGCGCGCCTCGCGCTCCGTGACGCGCACGCGCAGGCCGTCGGGCAGCACGCGCGTCACGACGGCGTCGCGCACCCAGGGCAGCTCCCTCAACTCCCTGGCGATGACTTCGAGGTCGGCCTGCCACACGCCCGCGTTCGACAGGCGCGTGACGGCCGCGCGGATCTCCTCGCGCGAGGAGCGCGTCGCGCCGGCCACGTCCACCGCCTTCACCTTGAAGAAGGAGGCCGAGACGGCCGTGCGGTAGCCGAGGTACGCGAGCAGGCCGAGCGCGACGGCGAGCACGGTCTTGAGCACGGCGGGCACGTAAGTGAGCGCGGACTTCCACTCGAAGCCCGCCTGGCGCGCGTCCTTCGACGCGCCCGCAGGACGGCGGCGCGCGTTCGGTCGCTGGACTGAGACCGCGCCGCGCCCCTTGGCCCCGACGCGCCCGGCGCGCGGTGTGATGACCTGCTCTCTCACTGCTTCTCCCCTTCGCGTTCGCGGCCGGCCGCCCCCTTCGTCCCGACGAACGCCTCCGCGTCTTCCTTCGTCGGTTCCGGGTTCGGCTCGGCCCCCCATAGCTCGACTTCGTACTCCAGCTCTATGCCGTGCTCGCGGCGGAAGCGCTCGCGTATCTCTTCGGCGAGCGCGTAGGCGTCGCGCGCCCGCGCGCCCTCGCCCTCGGTGACGATGAAGTTGGCGTGGACGGGCGAGACGACGGCGCCGCCGCGGCGCTCGCCCTTCATCCCCATCTCGTCGATCATCTTCCCCGTGCTCAGGCCAGAGCCCGGCGGGTTCTTGAAGAAGCAGCCGGCCGAGCGCGCGCCGTGCGGCTGCGTGGCGAAGCGTTTCCGTTTCGCCTCCTCCATCCGCTCTTTAATCTTCTCGGGGTTGTCCCGTTCGAGCCTGAGCGTGCAGCCCAGCAGCAGCTCGCCCTCTTCGAAGGAGGTGTGGCGGTAGTCCCACTTCACTTCGCCGCCGGGCACCTCGACCACTTCGCCGCCGCGCGCGACGCGCACCGTCTCGACGACCTGCCCGATCTCGTGGCCGTACGCGCCCGCGTTCATCCAGAGCGCGCCGCCCACGGTGCCGGGGATGCCGCCCAGACCTTCTATGCCCGAGAGCCCCTGCCGCGCGGCCTCGACGCACAGGCGCGGGAGCGAGAAGCCCGCGCTCACCGACACGCGCTCGCCGTCGAACTCGGCACGGCCCTTCACCTCGCGCGTCGAGACGACGACGTAGCGGTGCTCGCGGTCGTCGGCCAGCACGTTGCTGCCCGCGCCGAGCACGCGCCACGCGACGCCCGCCTCTTCCAGCGCGCCGACGACCGCCGCCGCCTGGCTCTCGGTCTCGGGGACGAGCAACCAGTCAATCGACCCGCCGACGCGCAGGGAGGTCAGCTCCGCGAAGCGGCGCCCGCGCTCGGCGCGCACGCCCGCGCGGCGCGCGACCTCTTCGAGCAGCGCGTCGCGCTCTGCCACGTCGGGCGTGTCTCGCTCTTCGCTCATCACTTCCTTATGCGCGGCGGAGGCAAAAGATGTCACTGCGCCTGCGCCTCCTCCGACTTCCCGTCGCGCCCCCGCAAAAGCTCCACCAGATTTTCGCCCGCGCGGTAGACGTTGCCCGCGCCGAGCGTGATGACCATGTCGTTGTCGTGCGCCTCTTCCAGGAGCGCCCGCGTCGCGTCCTCGACCGAGCCGACGTAGCGCGCGTCCTTGTGGCCGAAGCGGCGGACGGCCTCGACCAGCGCCTCGCCGCTCACGCCCTCGATGGGCTGCTCGCTCGCCGCGTACACGTCGGTCACCATCAGCACGTCGGCGTTGTTGAAGGAGCGCGCGAACTCGTCCATCAAGTCCTGCGTGCGCGAGTAGCGGTGCGGCTGGAAGAGCACCAGCATGCGGCGGCCGGCCGAGCCGAGCTTCGCCGCGACGAGCGTGGCGCGAATCTCCGTCGGGTGGTGGCCGTAGTCGTCCACGACGATGACGCCCGCCTCCTCGCCCTTCAGCTCGAAACGCCGGTTGACGCCCGTGAACTCCGAGAGCGCCTTCGCGATCGTCTCGAACGGCACTTCGAGCTCGAGCCCGATGGCGATGGCCGCCAGCGAGTTGTAGATGTTGTGCAGCCCCGGCACGCGCAGGGAGACTTCGCCGACGGGCTCGCCCATCAGGCGCGCCTGGTAGATCGAGCCGAACTGCTTGTCGTAGCGCACCTCGCGCGCGGCGATGTCGGCCTGCGCCGAGAGCCCGTAGGTGATGCGGCGGCGGACGACCTCGGGGATGACGGCCTGCACGTGCGGGTCGTCCAGGCAGAGCACGGCCGCGCCGTAGAACGGCACCTTGTTGACGAAGTCGGCGAACGACTTCCGCACGTCGTCCATGTCGGCGTACGAGTCCATGTGCTCGCGGTCGATGTTGGTGACGACGGCGAAGGTCGGCGACAGCATCAGGAACGAGCGGTCGCTCTCGTCGGCCTCGACCACCATCAGGTCGCTCTTGCCCAGACGCGCGTTCGAGCCCATCGCGCCGACGACGCCGCCGACGACGACCGTCGGGTCGAGACCCGCGTGCGCGAGGACGGTGGCGACCATCGAGGTCGTCGTCGTCTTCCCGTGCGAGCCGGCGACGGCGACCGTGTGCGGCTTCAGTCTCATCAACTCGCCCAGCATCTCCGCGCGCGGGATGACGGGGATCGAGCGCCGCCGCGCCTCCAGCACTTCGGGGTTGTCGCCGCGCACCGCGGTCGAGCGCACGACGACGTGCGCGCCCGAGACATGCTCGGCCGCGTGCCCCTCGTAAATCTTCGCGCCCAGGTGTTCGAGCCGCGCCGTCACGTCCGAGCGCCGCATGTCGGAGCCAGACACGCGGAAGCCCATGTTCAAAAGCACCTCGGCGATGCCGGACATGCCGATGCCGCCGACGCCGACGAAGTGGACGTGTTGGATGCGCCTGAACATAAAAATCAGTAGGCAGGAGGCAGATGGCAGGAGGCAGTTAGTGCCATTCGCCTTCCTGAATTGATGACCTTCTGCCGCTCACCGCTGTACATTTCGCTTAACCTTTGAACACAACCGTTGCAAGCTTCGGCCTTCACTCTGCCTTCAACTGCCTCCTGCCATCTGCCTGCCGCCTACGTTCCTTTTCCTGCCAACTTCTCCATCAAATCCACCGCCGCCGCCGCCGCGTCGCCGCGTGCGAGCGCGCGCGCGGCCTCTTCCATGCGCGTGACCCTTGCGGGGTCGTCCATCAACTCGCCCAACTCCCGCGCGAGGCGTTCGCCCGAAAGCTCCGGCTGCAAGATCAGGCGGGCGGCGCCGGCCTCCTGCATCACCTCGGCGTTGCGCCGCTGCTCCATCTGGCCCGGCAGCGGCACCATCAACGCCGCCTTGCCCGCCGCCATCAGCTCGAAACTGGTCGTCGCCCCGGCGCGCGAGACGATGAGGTCGGCCGCGCCGAAGGCCGCCATCATGTCGTCGATGTACTCGCGCACGTCCGCGGCTTCCGCCCACCCGGCGGCCTCGTACCCTCCGCGCACCTTCTCGAAGTCGAGCTTGCCCGTCTGGTGCGTGATGCGGAGCACGTCGCGCCGCGTCGCGAGGTGCGGGAGCGCGGCGACCATCGCCTCGTTGACGGCGCGCGCCCCCTGCGAGCCGCCGAAGATGAGCAGGGAGAAGCGCTCGGGGTCGCGCCGCTTCGCCGGGACTTCAAAGAACTCGCGGCGGACGGGGTTGCCGGTCACGACGCCCTTCCCGCCGAAGTAGCCAAGCGCCGCCTCGAACGAGACGGCCGCCGCGTCCACGAAGCGGGCGAGGCGCCGGTTCGTAAACCCCGGCACGGCGTTCGACTCCATGACGAGCGTCGGGACGCGCATCAGCGCCGCCGTCAGCAGCACCGGCCCCGAGACGTAACCGCCCGCGCCGACTACAACGTCAGGGCGAAACTCCTTTATAAGTCTCCGCGCCCCGACGAAACTCTTCGGCAGGACGGCCAGCCCGCGCAGACGCGCCGCCAGCCCCATGTTCACCAGCCCCGCCGATTCAATGAGCGAAAGCTCGAACCCCGCCTGCGGCACGAGCCGATTCTCCAGACCCTTCGCGGTGCCCACGAAGCGCACGGCCGACTGCGGGTCGCGCCGCATCAACTCTTTCGCGACGGCGATGCCCGGGTAGATGTGCCCGCCCGTCCCGCCCGCGGCGATGAGCACGCGCATCCCCGCCTACCCTCGCGCCCCGCCGCCGAGCAGAGAGCGCATCGTCGAGGCGGCCGAAGGCCGAGTGCGGGAGGCGCTCGCGCGGCGCGCGGCCGCCGTGTCGCCTTCAAAGAGCGCGGCGCCGTAGCCCGGGCTCGACTGCTGCGAGATGTTCAAGAGCACGCCGACCGAAAACAGGGTCGGCACCAGCGACGACCCGCCGTACGAGATGAACGGCAGCGGGATGCCCTTCGTCGGCAGCATCGAGAGCACGACGCTCATGTTGAAGAGCGCCTGCGCCACGACCCCCGTCACGATGCCCAGCCCGAGCAGCATCCCGAACCTGTCGGGCGCCCGCAGCGCCGCGCGCATCCCCCGCCACAGGAAGAGCCCGAAGAGCCCCACCACCGCCAGCGCGCCGAACAGCCCCAACTCCTCGCTCACCACCGCGAAGATGAAGTCCGAGTGCGCGAACGGCAGGAAGAACATCTTCTGCC
>DAIRFV010000294.1:0-7722 GCA_036794905.1 Pyrinomonadaceae bacterium
GCGGCGTTCGAGTAGCTCTTCAGGGTAAGCCTCGCGACGGACAAGCCCTCGCACGACAATTCTGTCTGCCCCGGCCGCCGGGCCTCGCTCTACTCCGGCGGCGCAAAGTAATTCTCACCGAATTCAACCCGCAAAGGGACACGTGCCGCTGCCACGGCTCCGTGGAAGTGTCTGCGCCGTCGCCCGACGCGCTCCGCCCTACCGGCGCGCCCGCACGGCTCCGCGTCCCTCCTAAAGTCACAAAAGCTCATCCTGCGACGCAACTCCGTCAACCGCCCCGGCGAGGCACCAAGTCCGGGCGCGGGCGGGCGGCCTCGACCCGGCGCAGGGTGACGACTCCGCACCCAATTCAGAACGGTTCAGTTTCACTCGATCCGAATGACGGCGGCCCGTGCTCTGCCCGCGGGAGCAAGGGCCAAGATTCCGTCACGCCACAAACCTTAGTCCCGACCGCGCCCCCAGGCAGGAAACGGGGGCGCGACAGGAGAAAATCCCGATGCCGAAATTCTCGAAAACCAGAAGGAAGGAAGTAGAAGAAGCAAGGAAGAACAGGCAGGAGATACTCAGAGCCGGACTGACGCGCCGGGAGATGATGCGGATGGGGCTCTTGACGAGCGCCGGCCTGCTCATCCCTAAGCGCGGGCTGAGCGCACGCGCGCGCGACAGCGCCGGACACTTCATCGACGACATCCCGTGCCAGAGCCCCTCGACCCCTGAATTCCCGCTCGGCTGGGACTTGCCCACGGCCATGAACGGCCTGATGCCCATCATCCAGCCGTTCACCTCCGCGAGCGACCTGACCGGCCCGGCGCCGCAGGTCAACCCGAACACCAACATCAACCCCGCCACCGGCCTCGCCTACGAGGGCCGCACGCGCGCGCACCAGTTCGCCACGCGCTTCAACCCCGTCAAGTTTTATGAAGTCCACCAGCGCCGCTTCCTGGGCACGGTGCACCCGGCGCTGCCGCCGCAGCCGCTCTGGGGCTTCGGCCGCAAGACCGACCCGTCGAACGTCGCCTTCAGCCCCGGCGTGACCTACGTCGCGCACTACGGCGAGCCCATCATGGTTCGCAACTACAACGACCTGCCCGACGACAACGAAGGCTTCGGCCTCAACCAGGTCTCGACGCACCTGCACAACGGTCACACCGCCTCCGAGTCGGACGGCTTCCCCTGCGACTGGTTCAAGAAAGGGCAATACTACGACCAGCGCTACCCGAACGTGCTCGCCGGCTTCGACTCGACCCACTCGCCCAACGGCGACATCCGCGAATCGCTCTCGACGCTCTGGTATCACGACCACCGCGTCGAGTTCACCGCGCAGAACGTCTACAAGGGGCTCGCCGGCTTCTACCTCCTCTTCAACGAGTTCGACACCGGCGTCGAGGGTCAGGGCTTCAACCTGCCCGCGCACCCCAACTACGACATCCCGCTGATACTGACCGACCGCAGCTTCGACGAGGATTCGAAGCTCCTGTGCTTCGACCTCGGGAACTTCGACGGCATCCTCGGCGACCGGTTCCTCGTCAACGGCAGAATCACGCCGACCTTCGCCGTGCAGCCGCGCCGCTACCGCTTCCGCGTGCTCGACGGCGGGCCCGCGCGTTTCTACCAACTGTTTTTGACCAACCTGAGCGCGCTCAGCGCGGACAACAAGTTCTGGCAAATCTCGAACGACGGCAACCTGCTGCCGCGCCCCGTCCGCGTGTCGAGCCTCAAACTCGGCGTGGCCGAGCGCGCCGACATCATCATCGACTTCAGCGAGTACAAGGGCAAGACCATCTACCTTGAGAACCGGCTGCGCCAGGACGACGGACGCGGGCCCATGAACGAGGAGATTCGCGGCGCGGGCCAGGGCAACAAGCTCCTGAAGTTCGTCGTGAGCAACACGACCGTCAGCGACCCGAGCACCGACCCGGCGACCGCCACCTTCTATCAGTTGCCCGAGACTTCCAACACGAACCCGAACATCGTCCCGCGCGTCCGCCGCACCTTCGAGTTCACGCGCAGCAGCGGCAGCGGCTGGCGCATCAACGGCAAACTCATGCCGAGTAATTGCAACGAAAACCGCTTCAACGTCGAGCGCAACAGCATCGAGGAGTGGACGCTCGTCAACAGCTCCGGCGGCTGGCAGCACCCGATCCACATCCACATGGAGGAGTTCCAAATCCTCAGCCGCAGCCGCGGGGGCGCCGTCCCGAACGCGCTCGTCGAGAACTCGCGCAAGGACGTGGTGCGGCTGCGCGACAACGAGACGGTCAAAATCTTCTTCCGCTGGCGCGACTGGCGCGAACGCTATCCGATGCACTGCCACAACACGATCCACGAAGACCACGCCATGATGCTGCGCTTCAGCCTCGCCGACGTGGGCGACACGATCCAGCGGCCGTAAGCCGGCGGAAAGGAGATTCAGGAAATGCCAAGCATGAACAGAAGGAACTGGCTGAGGGCCGCGGGGGCGTCCCGCGGCGCGGGCGGCGCGTCGGCGCCCGCCTCCGGCGAAGGTGCCGGCACGCGCCCCGTCTCCGCCGCGCGCGCGCAGATTCAGAGGCGCTTCTTCCCCAACCTGCCGCTCGTCACGCACGAGGGCAATGAGGTGCTCTTCTACGACGACCTCATCAAAGACAAGATCGTGCTGCTCAACATGATGTATGCCAGGTGCGACGGCATCTGCATGCCGACCACGATGAACCTCGTCAAAGTGCAGAAGCTTTTGCGCGAGCGCTACGGCGCGAGGTTCGGGCGCGAGATCGTCATGTACTCGCTCACGCTCAAGCCCGAGCAGGACAGCCCCGTTGCGCTCCGGAAGTACGCCGCCGCGCACGGCGCCGGGCCGGGCTGGTGGTTCCTGACGGGCAAGCCCGACGACATGGAGCAGCTCCGGCGTAAGCTCGGCTACGTAGACCTCGACCCGCAGATAGACAAGACCAAACTGAGCCACACCGGCAACGTCCGTTACGGCAACGAGGCGCGGACGATCTGGTCGGCCTGCCCGGGCTTGATCCAGCCCGACGCCATCGCCGAAGTCATCTCGTGGGTTGACTGGCCGCAGGCCGCACCGGCCGCGGCAGGGAAAGGAGCACAGAAATGAGAACGACTCTGCTCAGGGCGAGAGTTCTGCTGGCCGCCGCCGCGCTGGCGGCGCTCGTGTCGGCGCCGGCCTCCGCGCAACAAACGACGACCGAAGTCCCGCTCGAAGTACCGGCCGCCATCGAGGATGGTTCCACCGTCACCGACGGCGCCGCCGGCGAGGGCACCGCCACGGCGGACAAGGGCGGCGGCCCCGTCATCGGCAACACCAACACGGTCACCATCGGCGGCGCCGAGGCCATCGCCTTCGACGGCACCTACGTCTGGGTGGCGCGACAGTTCCGCAACTCGGTGACGCGTGTGCGCGCCGGGGACGCGATGCCCGGCGGCACCTTCAAGGTCGGCGAGAATCCGGTCGCCGTACTCTACGATGGGTCGAGCGTCTGGGTGGCGAACCTTGAGAGCGACTCGGTGACGAAGCTGCGCCCCTCGGACGGGGCCGTCATCGGCACCTACGCCGCGGGCGACGGGCCGAGCGGCCTGGCACACGGCGGCGGCTACATCTGGGTGACGAACCGCAACACCAACAAGGTGACGAAGCTGCGCGCGGCGGACGGCGCGGTGATAGGCGCCTACGCCGTGGGCAACCGCCCCATCGGGGTTGCCGTTCTCGGCACGAACGTCTGGGTGGCCAACAACCTTGCGGACACCCTGACGAAGCTGCGAGCCTCGGACGGCTTCACGCTCGGCACCTACGCGGTCGGCGACGGCCCCATCGGCCTCGCCTCGGACGGGGCGGACATGTGGGTGACGAACTTCTTCGGCGACAGCCTGATGAAGGTGCGCGCCTCGGACGGCGTCGTGACGGGCAAGTTCGCGGTGGGCGACTCGCCGGCCGGCATCGCCTTTAGCGGCACATACCTCTGGGTGGCGAACAGTGGCAACAACACCGTCATCCAGTTGCGCCCGGCCGACGGCGCCGTGGTCTCCACCTACAAGACGGGCAACACCCCGTTCGGCGTCGCCTTCGACGGGGTCAACCTCTGGGCGGCGAACTTCGGCAGCGACTCCCTCTCGAAGGGCTCGGCCGCCCGCTGATTTCACGAAACATAAAGCGGGGGCCGCTCATGTTTGAGTGGCCCCCGCTTTTCGAATCCGGCTGATGTGTCCCGTTATTGCCTGCTGACGACGGTGCTCTCGACCGCCGCCGCGGGGACGGGGGCGTTCGCGCGCTCCTGCTTCTGGCGCGCGTAGTCCTGCACGAAGGTCTTGAAGTCGCCGTGGCCCCAGCGCGTGTAGAAGTCGAACTGCTTCATCTCGGCGTACGCCTGAGCGTAGTTCCAGCCGTACTTCTCGAAGCGGTAGACGGCGCCCATCGAGCCCGTCCGGTGCCGCCCGCCCGCGCAGTGGACGAAGAACTTGCCGGTCTCGGGGTCCTCGACCGTCTTCATGAAGGCCGCGACCCACTCCGGCCTCGGGTACTTCTTCTCGATCATCGGGATGTTGATGTAGCGCATCCCCAGCGACTCGACCCAGCCGCGCTCCTCCGGGTCGGGTTTGGCCTGGAGGTCGATCACGGTCTTGATGCCGAGGTCTTTCAACGCCTGAATATCTTCCACCCGCTTCGGGATGGCGCCGCGGTAGAAGCGCTCGTCCATCTGGCCGAAGTTCTTGATGCGGACGTTGGGGGACGGGTTGGCGGCGGCGCCGTCGTTGGCGAGGGCGGCGACCGAGAGGAGGAGAAGTGCGAAGACGGACGCGACGGCGCGCGGTGTGTTACGGCTAAAATTCATCATCAACCCTCCGAAGGTCTAAGAGCAGAGAACCTGACTGTCGTTAAAAAAAGAAATGCGGATTCGGACACGCTCGACAGGGGGACGGCGGAAGTCCGCGCCGGCTCTGCCGCGGCGGTCGGCCGCCGAACCGCTTCGACGGCCGCCGGCCATTATATTGGACTCATGTGGTAATTGCGAAGTTGCATCGGGGCTCTTCTCGCCTCCGCGTTGAGTGGTAGCAATTTGACTGTAAAAGACCCGGACGGCGAGCCACGATGAGCCCGCCGTCCGGGGTTGTTCCGAGTCGAGTCAGGCAAACGGGGGCCGTCGGCCGACCCCCTCGCGCCTCACTGGTTATCCTTGACCTGCGTCGGGAGCGCGACGTTCTTCACGCGGAAGATGCCCCACAGCCCGCCGTCGAACCCGAACGAGTTGAACGTCCGGTAGAGGTAGTCGCCGGTGATGCGGAACTTGCCGCCCGCACCGTTCTTCGGCAGGAAGTCGAAGTGGCTCTGCGCGCCGACGCCGTAGTAGACGCCCTTCCACTCGGAGAGGGGGTTTGCCCCGATGCGAGTGGAGTTGAGCGTGTAGGGCTCCTCCTCCCAGATGTGGCCGTGGAGCATGAACGACTCGTTGCGCCAGTGGCCGCCGGGCATCACCACGCGGAAGCGCGCGGCCTGACCGGGCTGTGCGCGGAAGATGGGCGTCACGGGCTGCGCCCCGCCGACCTGCGCGTTCGACAGGGAGTTGGTGAATATCCTGTCGTTGGTCAACTCAAGCGGCGCGTTGGGCGCGAAGCCCACGCGATTCCAGAGCGGCTCCGTGCGATAGTTGAAGCCCTTCTGGCCGCTGTCGGAGGAGTCCTCGGCCTCGGCGAGGTTGGGCACGGCGAAGCCCGTGTTCTTGCCCGTCGAAGCGTTGACGAAGTCGAAGACGCCGCCGCCGTTGCCGTAGGTCGTGCCGACGGAAGAGGCAGACGCCTCGGGGTTGACGGCCGTGGGGTCGCTCGGGATGTTGTGGAGACCCGTCCACTCGCTCATCTGCGTGTGGTCGGCCCTGTCCACCTGCATCCGGAGGTTCACGTCGTTCTGGTAGAGCAGGACGAACTCGCGGAAGGAGCCGCCGCCGTGGGTGACGGTGCCCGCCGCGCGGCTCTGGCTGTCGAGCGTCCACTTCGCGTCGGGCGGCTCGATGATGAGCGCGCCGATGGCGCCCTTGTTCGAGTGCTTGATCGGGTCGGACGACGAGAGCGAGGTGGCCCCGAACTCGATGGGCCGGCCGATGATGTAGCTGCCCTTCTTGGCGATGTCGCCGGCGTACCAGACGTAGGTGGTCTGGCTGCCGGGGGCAACCGTCCGGTCCGGGTTGAGGCCGACGTTGACGCCGTCGTGCACGCGCACGTCGTAGCGCAGCAGTTGCGGGTGCAGCCCGACGTACTTCGAGGGTCGCACCTGGTTGGCGTTGAAGCGGTTGACGAGCAGCGGCAGCGTGCTAAAGCCGGGCAGGTCGGGCAGCCGGTTGGGCAGCCGGTTCCTGAGCGTCAGCTCGATGCACTCGCCCGCGCGCGCGCGGATGACGAGCGGCTCGACGGGGACGTTCGGCTTGAGCCGGTTGTAGCCGTCGAGGTCGTTGGTGCGCACGAAGAGGATGGCGGTCGGGTCGTGGAGCTTGCCGCCGTAGCCGTTCCGGTCGTTGTAGAAGAGCGTGCCCTTCGACAGCGCCATCTGCGCGCTGACGGCCGTCACGCTGATGGGGCGGCGGACTGCGTCCTGCGGGCAGACCGGCACGCCGTTGGTGTTGGAGCCGCTGTAGCTCGCCGTCTGCATGTCGTCCGACGCGGTGGTCTGGCTGTCGAAGCTGCCGGCGGCGGTGAAGGTGGTGCCGTCGGCCGCGGCGGCCTCGGGACTCACGCCCTCCTGCGTGGCCGGGTCGGTCTCCGGCGTGATGTAGGGCGGCGCCACCCCCGAAGGCTGTGCGCCCGACGCGTTCTCGAAGTTCTCGGTCGTGTCGGCGTCCGAGGCGTTGGCGTCGGTGTTGATGGCCTCCACGTCCGGGGCCTGCCCGTTGGGGTTGCTCGAAAGGGTTTCGAGCGGCCCTTCGACCGTCGCGTCGTCGTTGACCACGCCCGGCTCGTCCTCCGCCGCGATTGTGCCCTCGGTCGTTTCGGCCTCGGCGACGGCCACGGCCGAGGTGGCCGAGGTGTCGGCGTCCGAAGTGCCGGCCGCGGCGGCCTTGTCCGTGTAGATCGTGCCGAAGCGCGGCTCGACGGCCTGCTTCCCGCGGTAGGCGCGGATGATGCCCCAGAGGCCGTTCCACTGGTCGTCGGAGCTGGCCCCCGGCCGGTAGAGGAAGTCCGTCTTGTCGCCCGAGATGACCGGCAGGGGCGGGACGACGAAGTCGAACCACTCGCTGATGCCCATCATCTGGTTGTTGCGGAAGCCGGAGTTCGGCTCCGTGGGCTCGAAGAGCCACTTGATGCCGTTGACGCCGAAGTTGTGCCCCTCCTCGTGGGCGCCGACGAGGACGCGGATGCGCACCTTGTCGTTCTCGAAGACGCGGAGCAGCGGCGTCGCCGGGTCGCCCGGCCGCACGCCCTGCGTGAGCTTCGGAATCGGGTGGTAGTTCAGCTCGCCTATGGCGCGGTTCGTCAGCGAGCGGTAGGCGTGCGAGAGGTCGCCGGGGATGCCGGCCGCCTGCCCGCCCGTGTTGGGGTTGAAGACGCGCAGCGCCAGGGGCTCGTTGCGGTAGTTGACGCTCATCGTGCCGTGCCCGATGGCGGAGATGGCCTCGGGGCAGGGCGGCGCGAGGTTGGTGCCCGGGCACTTCGGGGCCGGCTCGACGAGGTACGGCAGTCCGATCTCTTTCTTGGCCGGCGGGTTGATGACGTTGGCCGGGTCGGGGACGGGGTTCGCGGCCG
>DAIRFV010000540.1:0-1969 GCA_036794905.1 Pyrinomonadaceae bacterium
AAGCGTTTGCGGAGGTGAAACTTGAGAATCCTGTTTGCCCTCGCCCTGGCCGGGCTGACCGCGACCAACCTGCTCGCACAGACTTCGGCGCGCAGACCCGCGCAGGGCGGGCTGCCCGCGGGCTACTGGCCGGAAGAGAAGAGCCGCCCGCTCATCGAGAAGACCGGCGAGGTGCGGCTCGCGCCCGACACGTCGCACCTGACCGAGGGCGAGCGCCGCGCCGTGGCGAAGCTGATCGAGGTCGGCAAAATTTTTCAGACCGTCTACGAGGAGCAGCGGCACGCGAGCGCCGCCGAGTCGCACGCGGCGCTCGCGGCTCTGGACAAGAGGCTCGGGTCGCCCGAGGCAACGCGCAACCTGCTCAACATCTACAGGCTCTTCCAGGGGCCGATAGCGACGACGCTCGAAAACAAGCGCGAGCCCATCGCCCCCGTCGAGCTGACGGCGCCCGGCGCGGCCATGTACGGCGGGGCGACGAAGGAGGAGATCGAAGCCTTCCTCGCCGCGCACCCCGGCCGGCGCGAACGGATTCTCGACCAGCGCACGGCCGTCCGCCGCGCGACCGCCGTGAACCTCCGGCGCGATCTGGGGAAGCTCAGGCAGTACCCGGTGCTCGACACGTTGCACCCCGGGCTGCGGAAAGATTTGGAGGCGGCGCTCGCGCGACCCGACGCGAAGGGCTTCTACGCCGTGCCCTACTCGGTCGCGTGGGCCGACGAGATGGTGCGCGCGCACGCACTCCTGAACGAGGCGGCCGACGCCGTGGAGCAGGACGACCGGGAGTTCGCGCGCTACCTGCGCAACCGCGCGCGCGACGTGCTGTCGGACGACTACGAGTCGGGCGACGCCGCGTGGGTGTCGGGTCGCTTCAAGAACCTCAACGCGCAGGTCGGGTCGTACGAGACGTACGACGACTCGCTCTACGGCGTGAAGACCTTCTACTCGCTGAACGTTTTGAGCAACCGGCGCGAGGAGACCGAGGGCGTGCGCAGGGCGATGAGGGGCTTGCAGGCGCTCCAGGACGCGCTGCCGTACAAGTTCGAGCGGCGCGTGCGCGAGGAGATTTCCGTCGGGGCCTACGACGTGGTCGCGGACTTCGGGCAGTCGCGCGGCGGCAACACGGCCACCATCCTCCCGAACGAGGCATACATCGGCCGGCGCTACGGCCGCACCATCATGCTGCGCGCCAACATCATGCGCAGCCCCGAAATCTTCCAGGGGACGAGCGCCGCCACCTGGGAGGCGTCCGTCGATTCTCGCCACAAGTCGGAGCTGACCTCGGACGGCAACTTCTACCGCACGCTCTGGCACGAGGTCGGCCACTACCTCGGCGTTGACCTGACGAAGACGGGGGGCGAGCTGGACGCCGCGCTCCAGGACGACGCCGACCTGCTCGAAGAGATGAAGGCCGACCTCGTCTCGCTCTACGTCGCCGAGCCGCTGCGCAAGCAGGGCTATTACACCGACGCGCAGTTGCGTGCCGTCTACGCCAGCGGCGTGCTGCGCGTGTTGCAGAACGTCAAGCCGCGCCGCGACCAGCCGTACCAGACGATGCAGCTCATGCAGTGGAACTACTTTCTTGAGCGCGGACTGCTCTCGTTCGACCGCGAGACGAAGCTGCTCCGCATCGACTACGACAAGTACCGCGAGGTGGTGGGCGACCTCCTGGAGCGCGTGCTCCGCGTGCAGCACGAGGGCGACAAGGCGGCCGCCGACCGCTTCATCGACGAGTACGCCAAGTGGGACGAAGGGCTGCACGGCGCCGTGGCCGCGAACATCCGCGCGCGCCAGCGCTACCGCTTCCGCCTCTTCAAGTACGCGGCGCTCGGAGAATGAGAGGGGTGTCGGGGAGGAAGGGTGCTGGGTGCTGGGTGCTGGGTGTTGGGTAAGAAGAGGCTGTTTTTACCCAAAACCTAAAACCCAGCACCCAACACCCAAAACCCAGCACCCTTCAAACATTGCGGGGTGC
>DAIRFV010000541.1:0-1952 GCA_036794905.1 Pyrinomonadaceae bacterium
CGGACGCCGTTCGACTCGATGACGTGGTCGTTGGGCTTCGACTCCTCCTCGATGTTGAGGCTGTACTGGAAGCCCGAGCAGCCGCCCGGCACCACGCGCACGCGGAGGCCCGCCGTCTCGGGCAGCCCCTCTTCGCTCGACATGAACTTCCTGATCTCCTCGGCGGCCGGCTCGGTGACGCCGAGCGCCATGGTCGGAATCTGTGTTTCAGTTGCTGACATTGTCTCTGCTCCTTAGTAATTATTTCTGAGTCGTCGTTCTGAGCTGTTAGCTGTTGGCCATTAGCTCTTAGCCGGACATGAACTGCGCCTTGCCGGCTAACAGCTAAAAGCCAACAGCTAACAGCCCCCTTAAGCCTTCTTGCCGAGGACGACGAGCTCGGGCTTCATCGCCTCAATCGAAATTTGCCGGGCGACCTCTTCGGCCACGCGGCGGAACGCCTCGGCCTGCGGAGACTGAGGGTCGCCGACGACGATGGGCACGCCCGAGTCGCCGCCCTCGCGCACGCCCATCCCGAGCGGCACCGCGCCCAGGTAAGGCACGCCGTACTCCTCGGAGAGTCTCCGGCCCCCGCCCTCGCCGAAGATGTTGTAGCGCGTGCCGGTGTCGGGCGCGACGAAGTAGCTCATGTTCTCGACGACGCCGAGCACGGGCACGTTCACCGTCTCGAACATGCGCAGGGCGCGCCGCACGTCCGCCAGCGCCACCTCCTGCGGCGTCGTCACCAGCACCGCGCCCTGCACGGGCACGAGCTGCGCCAAACTTAACTGCACGTCGCCCGTCCCCGGCGGCATGTCAACGATCAAGTAATCTAACTCGCCCCACTCCACGTCCTGTAGGAACTGCCGGACGAGCCCGTGCAGGATCGGCCCGCGCACGATCATCGGCTCGTCGCCCGGCTTCAGCACGGCCATCGACATCAGGCGCACGCCGTGCGCTTCGAGCGGCACCAGCTTGTTGACGTTGATGGTGGGGCGCACGTCCGCGACGCCGAGCATCAGCGGCACGTTCGGCCCGTACACGTCCGCGTCGAGCAGCCCGACCCGCGCCCCGTCGCGCGCGAGGCTCACGGCGAGGTTGACGGCGACCGTCGATTTGCCCACGCCGCCCTTGCCCGAGCTGACCGCCACGATGTTGCGCACGCCCGGCACCGTCAACTTCTCACCGAGCCCGCGCCCCTTGGGCACCTCCGCGTCCATCGTCACGCTCACGGAGGTCACGCCGGGCAGGGCCGCGACGACGGCGCGCGACTGCTCCTGCAACTGCTCGCGCACGGGGCACGCCGGGGTGGTGAGCACGACGCGGAAAGAGACCGCGCCGCCCTCGATCTTCAGGTCTTTAATAAACCCGAGGCGCACGATGTCCTTGTGCAGGTCAGGGTCTTTCACCTGCGCCAGCGCCCCGTAAACGTCTGCCTCTGTCACTTGTGCCATTCTTTATGGGTGCTGGGTGTTGAGTGTCAGGTGTTGGTTAAAAGCAGATTCTTCCCCAACACCTGACACCCAGTACCCATCACCTTCCTTTCGGTTTCATAACCCTGTACGCGCAGCGCGAGGCGCCGCCGGCGATGCGCGACTCGCGGAGGACTTCCGTGCCGAGCAGCTCGCGGTAGACGAAGAGCTCCTGGTCGCAGAGCTGCCGGTACTCGCGCGCCAGCTCCGCCTGCGGGCAGTTCCACTCGGTCAGGAGGTACGAGCCGTCCTTCAGGCGCTCGGCCTCCGCCTCGTAGCCGGTCTCGCGCAACAGCTCGGTCAGCCGCCGTATGCGCGCGTCAAAATCTAACCCTTCGAGCTGCGGCTTGAGCCCCGCCACCATCTCCGTCGCGCAGCCGCAGAAGACGGCGTCGAGGCCGCGCTCGCCCCAGACCTCGCCGATCTGCCTGAGCACCGACTTGGCGAAGAGGTCGTAGCGCTTCGGGAACAGCTCGTCGGCCTTCGGCGTCAGGCGGAAGA
>DAIRFV010000295.1:0-6365 GCA_036794905.1 Pyrinomonadaceae bacterium
GCCTTCATCCACCAGGAGCTGAACGTCCTCGACAACCTCGACGTGGCCGCCAACGTCTACCTCGGGCGCGAGCCGACGCGCGGCGGGCCGCTGCGCCTCATCGACCGCGGGCGGATGGAGCAGGAGACGAAGAAGCACCTCGCGCGCCTCGGCCTGGCTATCTCCCCCGACACGCCGCTCGCGCGCCTCTCCATCGCGCAGCAGCAGATGGTCGAGATCGCGAAGGCTCTGAGCTTGGACGCGCGCATCCTCATCATGGACGAGCCGACCTCCTCGCTCACGCTCTCCGAGACGGAGCGCCTGCTCGGCGTCGTCAAGGACTTGCGCGAGCACGGCGTGGCCGTCATCTACATCTCGCACCGCCTGGGCGAGGTGAAGGAGATCGCCGACCGCGCCGTCGTCCTGCGCGACGGCGCCAACGCGGGCGAGCTGGCGCGCGAGGAGATTACGCACGACCGCATGGTGCGGCTGATGGTCGGGCGCGACATCGAGTCCTTCTACCAGCACCCGGCGGGCGAGAAGCAGCCGCGCTACCTCGAGGTCGAGTCCTTACGCACGTCGCGCTACCCCGACCAGCAGGTCAGGTTCGACGTGGGGCGCGGCGAGATTCTGGGGCTGGCGGGTCTGGTCGGCGCCGGCCGCAGCGAGGCCGCGCAGGCCATCTTCGGCGTGGACTCGTTCGTCGAGTCGCGCCTCATGCTCGACTCGAAGCCTTTGAGCATCCGCTCGCCGCAGGACGCCATCCGCCACGGCGTCTACCTCGTGCCCGAGGACCGCCGCACGGCCGGCCTCATCGTGGACATGCCGATCCGCGAGAACGTGACGCTGCCCGCGCTCGACCGCTACGCGCCGGCCGGGCTCATCTCGTTTGAGAAAGAGAAACAGGGCTCGGCGGAGGTCTGCAAGCGCCTCAACGTCAAGGCCCCTTCGGTCGAGGTGCGCGCGGCGAACCTCTCGGGCGGCAACCAGCAGAAGGTCGTCCTCGCCAAGTGGCTGGCGCTCGAACCCAAAGTCTTAATCTTCGACGAGCCGACGCGCGGCATCGACGTGGGCGCGAAGGCCGAGATTTACGAGCTGATGCGCAAGCTCGCCGAGGCGGGCGTGGCCATCATCATGATCTCCTCCGACATGGAGGAGGTCATCAACGTCAGCGACCGCGTCGCCGTCATGCACGAGGGGCGCGTCACCGGCGTGCTGGAGCGCGCCGAGTGCACCGAGGAGAACATCATGCGCCTCGCCGTCGGCGGCCAGCATTGACGGCCCCGCCCTCACCGCCGCCCGGTCTGTGAAAGTCCGCCCGCCCTCCGTCAGCGGGCGGACTTTTAAAAACGACCCGGCCGAAGTATCATTCAGGCTGGCTCGCTTCGTCCCCCGCGCCGGAAGCGCCTCCTAATCCCGGGAGGCCGCGCACGAGGCGAGAACTGCCGGGCAAGGACGTAATGAGAGAAGACCATCACAGACAGGTGATCGAGCACCCACCCATCTCCCCCTTCAAGACCTCCCGCATCAAGGACGTGGCCCGCGAGGCCGGCGTCTCGACCGCGACCGTCTCGCACGTCATCAACGGCACCAAGTACGTCACCGACGACACGCGCAAGCGCGTGCTCGACGCCATCGAGCGCTGCGAGTACCACCCCAACGCGCACGCGCGCTCGCTCGCCTCGGGCCGCAGCAACATGCTGGGCCTCCTCATCTCCGACATCTCGAACCCGTTCTTCCCCGAGGTGGTCAAGTCCATCGAGGCCGCGGCCTTCGAGCGCGGCTACAACGTCATCCTCCTCAACACCAACTACGACCCCGAGCGCGCCGCCGAGTACGTGCGCCGCCTGTCGGAGCTGAAGATGGCGGGCGTGGCGCTGATGACCTCGGAGCTCGACTCCGAGCTGTTCCACGAGATCACGCGCCGCCAGGTCTCGGTCGTCTTCGACAGCCACGACGTGGCCTCCGAGCGCATGAGCAACATCTGCGTGGACTACGCCGCCGGCATCGAGGAGGCCGTCCGCCACCTCGTCAGCTTAGGCCACCGCCGCATCGCGCACATCGCGGGCGCCTCGCGCATCCCCTCGGGCGTCATCCGCCGCGAAGCCTTCCTCGACTTCATGAAGCGCTACCTGCCCGACGAGCCCGCGCCCGCGGTCTACGAAGGCGACTTCCGACTCGACGGCGGGCGCCGCGCCGCGAGCGAGATTCTCGCCGCGAAGGAGTTGCCCACCGCGGTCATCGCCGCCAACGACATGATGGCGCTCGGCGCCATGCGCGAGTTCCGCAAGGCCGGGCTCTCGATACCGGCGGACATCTCCGTCGTCGGCTTCGACGACATCGCGTTCGCCGCCCTCTCGGAGCCGCCGCTGACCACGGTCTGCTCGCCGCGCGCCGAGATCGGCCGCCGCGTCGTCGAGGCGCTCGTCGCCTTGATCGAGCGCCCCGAGCAGCAGGGCTCGGAGCTGCGCATCCCGACGCACCTCATCACGCGCGACTCGACCGCCCCGCCGCGCAAGTAAGGGCGGGACGCGCAATCAGGTTTGGCAAACGAGCACCCGAGCGAGTAGAATTCCGCCTACCCCGTTAGAAGCAAGACCTGAAAGCCGGAGCGACTTTACTTAAAGCCCGCGCGCGCCCCCGCGGCGCGGGCGACTTCGGCACTTTCTCGGCCCCGCAGAGTTAACCGCTTGACCGCGACCGGCCCTCGCACCTGACACGCGCGCGCGACGGAGGCGGAGTCCTAGAGACAGCATGGAGGGTTTATGAGCAGACAACGCGAACAGAAGTCTTTCGAGTACGTGAAGTACCTTTGGCAGGACGAGGTCGCGGACCAACTCACGGGGCTCGACCGCCTCGTCTACCGCTCGAACAAGCTGGGCGAAGACCTGACGCTGACGAACACGGGCGGCGGCAACACGTCCTCGAAACTGATCGAGCGCGACCCGCTCACGGGTCAGGAGGTCGAGGTGCTCTGGGTCAAGGGCTCGGGCGGCGACCTGCGCACGGCCCAGCGCGACGGCTTCGCCTCCTTCTACCTCGACAAGATTCGCGCGATGAGGCCCATCTACCTCAGCGACCCCGGGCGCGGGCCGAAGACCGAGATCGAGGACGCGATGTACCCGATGTACAGCCACTGCGTCTACAACCTCAACCCGCGCGCCGGCTCCATCGACACGCCGCTCCACACGCTCGTCCCCTACCAGCACGTCGACCATCTCCACCCGAACGCCGTCATCGCCGTCGCCGCCTCGGTCAACCAGGAGCGGCTGACGAAGGAGATTTACGGCGACGAGGTCATCTACATCCCCTGGCAGCGCCCCGGCTTCGACATCGGTCTGAAGATCGAGGAGCTGATTCAGCAGAACCCGCAGGCCAAGGGCATCCTGCTCGGCCACCACGGCATGAGCAGTTGGAGCAACGACGACAAGACCTGCTACGAGACGGCGCTTGAGATCATCGACCGCGCCGCGCGCTACATCGAGTCGAAGGACAGGGGCGCGGAGACCTTCGGCGGGCAGAAGCACCAGCCGCTCGCCGAGGGAGACCGCCGCCGCCTCATCAGCGAGATCATCCCGTTCGTCCGCGGGCAGGTCTCCGTCAACAAGCGCTTCGTCGGCACGGTGCAGGACGACGAGCGGATGCTGCGCTTCGTCAACAGCCACGACGCGCCGCGGCTGGCCGCGCTCGGCACCTCCTGCCCCGACCACTTCCTGCGCACGAAGATCAAGCCCTTCTTCGTCGATTGGGACCCGGCCTCGGGCGACGTGGAGTCTCTGAAGAAGGCGGTCGCCGAAGGCATCGTCGAGTACCGCAACGACTACGCGGCCTACTACGAGCGCTGCAAGCACCCGGACTCGCCCGCGATGCGCGACCCGAACCCGACGGTCGTCCTCATCCCCGGTTTGGGAATGCTCGCGTGGGGCAAGAACAAGAGCGAGTCGCGCGTGACGGCCGAGTTCTACAACTGCGCCATCGAGGTCATGCGCGGCGCCGAGGCCATCGACGAGTACGAGGCGATGGATCAGCAGGAGGCTTTCGACATCGAGTACTGGCTGCTCGAAGAGGCCAAGCTCCGCCGCATGCCGCCCGAGAAGGAGCTCGACCGGCAGGTCATCGTCGTCATCGGCGCGGGCGCCGGCATCGGCAAGGAGACCGCGCACCGCTTAGTCAAAGAGGGCGCGCACATCGTCTGCGTTGACTTGAACGAAGAGTCGGCGAAGGAGACGGCGCAGGAGATCATCGCGCAGTACGGCCCCGGCATCGGCGTCGCCGGGACGGGCCTGAGCAACTGCGGCCCGGCCGTCGGGCTCGCCTGCGACATCACGAACCGCGAGAGCGTCCGGCAGATGTTCGAGGACGTGATGCTCGCCTACGGCGGCATCGACGCGGTCGTCGTCACGGCCGGCGTCTTCGTCCCGCCCGACAAGACGGGGCGCGTCGAAGACCGCCACTGGGCGCTCACCTTCGGCATCAACGTCACCGGCGCCTACGTCGTCGCCGACGAGGCTTACCAGATTTTCAAGAAGCAGGGTCTGACCGGCAACGTCGTGCTGACGACGAGCGCCAACGCCGTCGTCGCCAAGAAGGGGAGCCTCGCCTACGACACGAGCAAGGCCGCGGCCAACCACCTCGTGCGCGAGCTGGCCGTCGAGTTCGCGCCCCTCGTCCGCGTCAACGCCGTCGCGCCGGCCACGGTCGTCAAGGGCAGCACGATGTTCCCGCGCGACCGCGTCATCGCTTCCCTGACCAAGTACGACATCGACTTCGACGAGTCGGAGGAGACCGAATCCCTGCGCGACAAGTTGGCGCAGTTCTACGCCAAGCGCTCGCTCACGCAGACGCCCATCGAGCCCCTGGATCAGGCCGAGGGCATCTTCCTGCTCGTCTCGCGCAGGCTCGCGAAGACCACCGGCCACGTCATCCCCGTGGACGGCGGCTTGCAGGACGGCTTCCTAAGGTAGTAGGCAGTAGGCAGATGGCAGTAGGCAGTTAAGACAAGAAGGCAGCGGCGGAGAAGGTTGGGCGGTAGGCGAACGATGAAGCCCTTACTGCCTACTGCCATCTGCCTGCTGACGGAGGACACATGGCGACCCACTTCGAGATTGACGACAACTTCATCGCCGAGCAGAACAAGGCGGCCCGGGCCTGGGTCGAGGAGGACTTCGAGCACCTCGGCAAACAACTGCGCCGCCGCGGGCGCGACATCGAGGAGCTGACGGCGAAGGCGCAGGCGTTCCGCGTGGCGGTGCCTTCGTGGGGCGTGGGGACGGGCGGGACGCGCTTCGCGCGCTTCCCCGGCGTGGGCGAGCCGCGCGGCATCTTCGAGAAGCTCGAAGACTGCGCGACCATCAACAAGCTCGTCCGCTCGACCCCCGGCGTCTCGCTCCACATCCCCTGGGACAGGCCCGAAGACCCGGACGCGCTCGTCGAGTTCGCGCGCGCGCGCGGCCTGCACTTCGACGCGATGAACTCCAACACGTTCCAGGATCAGGCGGGCCAGCCGCACTCGTACAAGTACGGCAGCCTCACGCACCCCGAAGCGGACGTGCGCCGGCAGGCCGTCGAGCACAACGTCGAGTGCATCGAGCTGGGGCGGAAGATCGGCTCGAAGGCGCACACGGTCTGGATCGGCGACGGCGGGAACTTCCCCGGTCAGCAGCACTTTCGTCGCGCGCTCGAGCTGTACCTTGAGAGCATGCGCGACATCTACGCGGCTTTGCCTTCGGACTGGCGGCTCTTCATCGAGCACAAGTTCTACGAGCCGGCCTTCTACTCGACGGTCATCAACGACTGGGGCGTGAGCTATCACTGCGCGCGCGAGCTGGGGCCGCAGGCGTTCTGCCTCGTGGACCTCGGCCACCACGCGCCGAACGTCAACATCGAGATGATCGTCGCGCGCCTCATCCAGTTCGGCAAGCTCGCCGGCTTCCACTTCAACGACTCGAAGTACGGCGACGACGACCTCGACGCCGGCTCGATCAAGCCCTTCCAGCTCTTCCTCATCTTCAACGAGCTGGTGGACGCGGAGCTGGCAGGTGTCGAGAGCTTCGACCCGGCCTACATGCTCGACCAGTCGCACAACGTCACAGACCCCATCGAGTCCCTGATGTCGAGCGCCGCGGAACTCTCGCGCGCCTACGTCCAGGCGCACCTCGTTGACCGCGAGGCGCTCGCGGCCGCGCAGCAGAACTGCGACCCGCTGCTCGCGCTCACCACGCTCAAGCAGGCTTTCACCACCGACGTGTCGCCCATCCTCGCCGTCGCGCGCGAGCGGGAGGGCGGCGCCATCGACCCCGTCGCCACCTACCGCGCCAGCGGCTACCGCGGCCACAAGGCCGACGAGCGCCCCGCGCAGAAGGGCGCGGCGGCGTCGGGGATTGTTT
>DAIRFV010000295.1:6465-7646 GCA_036794905.1 Pyrinomonadaceae bacterium
CTCTACATCGCGGTTGACCTCGGCGCGGGGAGCGGGCGCGTCTTCGTGGCGGGCGTGGCCGCGGGCGAGCTGCTGCTCGAAGAGGTGCGGCGGTTCAAGTACCCGCCGCGCGAGGAGGGCGGGCGTCTGCGCTGGCCGTTCGCGGACATCCTCGCGGAGATTAAGGCGGGGTTGAGGGAGGCGGGCGCGCGCGCGCGGCAGTTGGGGCGCGGGGTGCGGAGCGTCGGCGTTGACAGTTGGGCGGTCGATTACGGGTTGGTTGACGCGGGCGGGAGCTTGATCGAGAACCCGGTCTGCTACCGCGACCCGCGGACGCGCGGGGTGTTGGACGAGGTCTTCAAGGTCGTCCCGCGCGAGGAGCTGTTCGCGCGCACGGGCGTTCAGTTCCTCGAACTGAACACGCTCTACCAGTTGTTCGCGCACGCGCGCGACGGGCTGCCGGAAGGGGCCGCGCGGCTGCTGCTGATTCCAGACCTCATCAACTTCATGCTCACGGGCCGCGCCGCGTGCGAGTACACGAACGCGACGACGACGCAGTTGGTCGGCGCGCGGACGGGCGAGTGGGACAAGGACTTGATAGGGCGTCTGGGACTGCCCGGCCACCTCCTGGCGGAGATAGTTCCCGCGGGGACAGACCTCGGCCCGCTCGCGCCGGCGTTGGTTGAGGAGCTGGGGCTCGAAGGCGTGCGCGTCGTCGCGCCCGCGACGCACGACACGGGCAGCGCGGTGGCGGGCGCGCCGCTCGGAGAGGGTTGGGCTTACATCTCTTCGGGCACCTGGTCGCTCGTCGGCGTCGAGCGCGCGGAGCCGCTCGTCTCGGACGAGGTCGCGCGCCACAACTTCACGAACGAGGGCGGCGCCTTCGGCACCGTCCGCTTCCTGAAGAACGTGATGGGGCTGTGGGTCTTCGAGTCGTGCCGCGCGGAGTGGGCCGCGCGCGGGGCCGAGACGGGGTACGACGAACTCCTCGGCGGGGTCGAACAGGTCGAAGGCCGCGCGGGCTTCGTCTTCCCGGACGACCCGCGCCTCTTCAACCCGCCCTCGATGCTCGAAGCCCTCGCGGCGCAGCTCGCGGAGACGGGGCAGGACGTCCCGGTCGGAGACCCGGCGCGGCTGACGAAGGTCGTCCTCGACTCGCTCGCCTTCCGCTACGCCTCGGTGCTGCGCGCGGCCGAGTCGCT
>DAIRFV010000542.1:0-1944 GCA_036794905.1 Pyrinomonadaceae bacterium
AGGCGACGAAGGCGAGGCCGAGCAGAACGGCGCGCAGCGGGGTGCGCGGCCTGAAGCGCCGCGTGGCGAGCATCGCCGCGGCGAGGACGAGGAGTCCCGCGCCGACCGCGATGAAGGACGTACGCTCGGCGATCTGTAGCACGGCCAGCCACGCCAGCGCCGACGCGGCCCCCGAGAGCAGCGCGACGCGACGGCGCCGGACGCAAAGGGCCAGCGCCGCGAAGAGCGGGATGCAGACGGCCACGGGTTCGCCCAGCCCGTTCTGGCGCAGCAGCGAGTTGGTCGAGCCGAGGTGCCCGATGACGTTGGCCGCGCTGATGACGAGGACTGCGGCGCCGAGCACGGCGAGCGACGCGCGCAGGACGCGCGGCCGGGCGCAGGCGCGCGCCAGCAGAAGGAAGAGGAGCAGGTACGCGACCCAGGAGAGCGCGTAGTGCGCCGCGGCGAACTGGTTCGCAGACCAGACGACGGAGGCCGCGCCCCACGCGACGAAGGCCGCGAGCAGCGCGGAGGAAAGCCGTGCGGGCGAAAATCTCGCTGTGCCTTGGAAGAACTCGTAGGCGCCGCCGTCACGCCGGGACGCGCGGCGCAGGAGCAGCGCGAAGGTGAGCGAGAGGAGCGCGGCGACGGCCAGCTCCTGCCGCCATGTGAATCCACCGTTGGCGGGCCGCGGCAACCCCGGGACAAACGGCGTGAGCAGCGCCAGCGGCCAGAGGAGTCCGACGAGCCTGAGCGGCTCCCTCTTCAGTGCGAGTGTAAAACGGGGCATGCTCGGTTGACTGTCAGTAACTCTGTGGGAGCGCCCGCCTCAGTTGGCCTTGTAGGGCACGCCCCCGGCGGTCGAACTCGGCGGCGCGGCCACGGCGAGCGGGTGGACGTAGAGGACGCCGGGCGTGTCCGAGGAGAAGTTGCGCGTGCCAGTGTTGGCCGTGGCCGGCGCCGTTCCGACGCAGAAGAATGTGTCCGAGGCCGAAGTGATGACCGCGTAGATGTAGCCGTTCTTGGCCGTCGTGACGGTCGTGGCGGAGCCGAGCGACGTGTCGATCAACTGCCTCTCGACCAGCCCCGCGAGGTCGGTGAACTGCGTCCCGTCGCCGTAGGTGGCGCGGTACGCCTCCTCGGCGCTGGAGATGGTGCGTACGGCCGAGAGTGCCGTGGCCTCGTTGGCGGCGCGGCGGGAAGCGAGGAGGTTGGGGATGGCGATGGCGGCGATGATGCCGATAATCGCGACGACGATCAGCAGCTCGATGAGCGAGAAGCCCTCGTGGCTTCGACGCGCCGCCGAGTGGCCGCGCCGGTGAGGGGGGGCGCCGCTGCGGGAGTCCGACAGGTGGTTTGCGTTGAGTCGCATATTCAGAACCTTTATGACGGCCGTGGGGCGTGTGAGCCGTGTTCGGAGTTGGGGGCCACTTCGACCTCGCGCAGCACCCTCGTGTGGCGGCGGGGAACCGCGCCGTTAAAGGTAACGCGGGGGCGTGGGCGTTTAAACCCGCACCCCCGCGCCACGTTGACCATTGAAGGCCCTTGCTTAGTTTCCGATGGGCGTACCGACGGTGGTGTCGTAGGCGAGCGTCGCCGCCGTGCCCTGGAAGGCGTAGATGACACCGGCTTCATCCGAGCAGAAGTTGCGGGTGCCGTTGTTGTCGCTTACGCGCGCCGCACCGGACTGGAAGCCGCCAGCGCCGGCGTTCGTGATGCCGTAGAAGTAGCCGCTCTTCGGGGAGGTCGAGGACGAGTCGGCGATGGCGGTATCGACGAGCTGGGCGCTCTCAAGGTTGGCCATGGTGCCGTAGTCGCCGTCGCCGAGGGTCGAGGAGTAGGTGCTCTGGGCGGTGCCGATGGTGCGCAGCGCCGAGATCGCGGACGCCTCGTTGGCGGCGCGGCGGGAAGCGAGGAGGTTGGGGATGGCGATGGCGGCGATGATGCCGATAATCGCGACGACGA
>DAIRFV010000543.1:0-1942 GCA_036794905.1 Pyrinomonadaceae bacterium
CGGCGTACAGCGCGAGGCCGTCCGCGCAGTGCTGGCGCGCACGCCCTTCGTCGAGCACTTCTCCGACGCCCCGCCCGAGGCCGGCGGCTGGGGCGCGACCGTGGTACGGATGAAAGTTTAAAAGTAGACAGTAGGCAGTAGCCAGTAGCCAGTAGGAAGACACAGCGGCGCGTTCGGCCTATAGGCTGAGACGCACCGCCTGTTTTTTCTACTGACTACTGACTACTGCCTACTGTCTACCATCTACTTCTTTCCCCTCACAGCGCGCGCATGAAGGCGACGAGGTCGGACTTCTCCTGCGCCGTGAGGCGCGTCTCCAGCACGAGGTTGAAGAACTCGACCGTGTCTTCGAGCGTGAGCAGGCGGCCGTCGTGCAGGTAGGGCGGCGACTCCTTGATGCCGCGCAGCGGGAAGGTCTTAATCATCCCCTGCTTCGTAATCATCATGCCGCCTTCCATCCGCGGCTTGAAGAAGCGCTCGACCTGGAGGTCGTGCATCGTGTTGTCGGTGTAGTAGGGCGGCGTGTGGCACTCCGCGCACTTCGCCTTGCCGAAGAACAGGTCTTCGCCCCGCGCTTCGGCCTCGGTCGCCCGGCGCCGGTCGAGCCGGCCGAAGACGTTCAGCTTCGGCGCGGGCGGGAAGTCGAGCAGCTCCTGGAACTCGGCCATGTTGTGCACCTGGTGGCCGCGCTCAAGGATGTTCAGCCCCTTCTTCGCCGCGAGCACCGGGTCGCCGTCGAAGTAGGCGGCGCGCTGCTCGAACTCCGTGAAGTCCTCGACCGTGCGCAGCGCGCGCTGCGAGCCGAAGAGGCGCTGGATGTTGACGCCGCGTAAGCTGGGCGTCTCGATGCGGCGCCGGTTCTCCTGCGGGCGGATGTCGCCGACGAGGTGCGCCGCTCCGAGCGTGTGACCGTTGACGTGGCAGTCGAAGCAGGTCACGCCCAGCATGCCGTCGGCGCGCTCGGTCTTGCGGTCGGCCGTGGCGTTGAACTGCTGCTGCGGGAACTGCGTGACGAGCAGCCGCAGCCCGTCGAGCTGCTTCGGGTTGAGGATGCCGTTGAAGAGTTCGTAGAAGTTGTTGACGGTGACGAGCTGCCCCTTCGACACGTCGCCGAGGTCGGGGCGCGTCGTCAGGAAAATCGCGGGCGGGAACTCCGCCCGGAAGTGCTCGGGGATGTCGAACTCCATGTCGAAGCGTTCGAGGCGCGGCTGCGCCCGGACGTGCTCCTGCGGGAAGACCATGCCGCCGACGGCGTGGACGATGTGCGGCAGCGGCAGGTAGGGGAAGAGGTCGCGCTCCCTGACCTCCTCCGGCGAGAGGTTGCCCAACTGCTCCCACGTCACGCCGCGCTTGAGCCGCGCGGTGGGGCCGACCGGGACGGCCTTGCCGCGCGTCATCTTCATGTTGGGGTCGACGCGCCGCGTGAGGTCGTAGCGGTCTTCCAGGAGTTTGCGCGCGGCGGCCATCACGCGCGCGCGGTTGGCCTTGTCGCGGCGCATGACGACCTCGAAGGGCTCCTCGACGACCGGCGAGAAGGACGACTCCCGCTGCTCGGCCGGCGGCCGCGCGCGGTCCTGCGCGCCCGCGCCGAAGCCCGCGAAGAGGACGGGGAGGAAGGCGAAGGCGAAGAGAGCCGAGACCAGGAGCTTGAGACGCGACTGCTTGTTCATGAAACCCCCTCCTTTAGTTTGTATGGCGAGCCGCGAGCGGCTCCGCGGGAAGGAACGAAGAAAGGGGTGAGGGCCCCGAGCGAGACCCTGCACCCCTTAACGTTTTGCAAAGCTTACGCGGGCGCGTTACTTCCGCAGCCAGCCGAAGAGGCCGTAGACGATGGTCTCGCGGTTCTCCTCGTAGATGGCCTTCGTGAGCGGGATGGACATGGGGCACGCGCGGACGCAGTTCTGCGCGTTGCCGCAGTTGGTGATGCCGTCGTCGCCCACGA
>DAIRFV010000544.1:0-1941 GCA_036794905.1 Pyrinomonadaceae bacterium
ATCTGGTAGTTCTGGCAGTAGACGCAGCGCAGGTTGCAGTTGCCGAAGAAGATGTTGCCCGCACCCTTCGTCCCCGTCAGCGCCGGCTCCTCGCCGAAGTGCGGCGTGTAGGAGGAGACTACGGGGAGCGCCGCGGAGAAGCAGCGCGCCAGCTCCCCCTTCAGACGGTTGTTGCCGCAGTCGAGCGGGCAGACCGTACAGCTAAGCAGCAGCCTCTCAAGGGCTTCGACCCTCTCCGCCAGCCGCCCCGACTCGTACAGAGTTAAGTAACTCGCTCGATGTTCTGCCGCCACGTTCACCCCCGGCGCCTGTTTCATCTGACCTTCGCGGCTGGTGCTGCCCGACGCCCCCTGCCCATAGCGGGGCGGCGGTTTACGCAACCCCAATTACACAGTATCCCTCATCCCCCTCCACCCCCGTCAAAAAGCCGTCAAGACTTTTGACTACGTGACGGGCCTCCTCACTCCTCGCTCGGTTGTGAGTATAACCGGAAGCCTGCGTTCAGTTGTCGTCCGCGGGCAGCTCGGGGGCCGTGCTGCGGTGTGCGGCGTGCAGCCTCTCCTCGGCGAGCCTGTCGGCCGCGAGGTAGGTCGCTATGCCCTGCGACCTGGCGACCTCGAAGATGTGGAGCAGCGTGTCGTATATCCCTTCCACCTGACGCCGCGCGCGCGCGCGCTCCCAGCCCAGAAGCTCGACGCAGCCGTTGATGATGCCGCCGGCGTTGGCGACGTAGTCGGGCGCGTAGAGGAGGCCGCGCGCCTCCAGCGCGACGCCGTGGCGCGGTTCGAGGAGCTGGTTGTTGGCCGCGCCGGTGATTACCTCCGCCGCGAGTCGCGGTATCGTCTCGTCGTTCAAAACTCCCCCGAGGGCGCACGGCGCGAAGATGTCCGCCCCGGCCGAGTAGATTTGATGAGGCTCGACGCGCTCCGCACCGAGCTCGGCGGCGGCGCGCCGCGCCCGCTCCTCGTCCGTGTCCGCGACGACGAGGTGCGCGCCCGCGTCGCGCAGCTCGCGCGCCAAATGGTAGCCGACGTGCCCGCACCCTTGCAGCGCGACGCGGCGCCCCTTCAGCTCGGCCGAGCCCCAGCGGTACCGGGACGCGGCCTGCATCGCCCGGAAGACGCCGTGTGCGGTGACGGGCGAAGGGTCGCCCGACCTGTCGAGGAGTCCCGCCACGTGATGCGTCTCGCGCCGGACGATCTCCATGTCCGAAGGGCTCGTGCCCACGTCCTCGGCCGTGATGTAGCGGCCGCCCAGACTCTCGACGAAGCGGCCGTGCGCGCGGAATACCTTCTCCCTCTCGCGCGTCCTGTTGTCGCCGATGATGACGGACTTGCCGCCGCCGAGCGGCAGCCCCGCCAGCGCGTTCTTGTACGTCATGCCGCGCGAGAGCCGGAGCGCGTCCGTGATCGCCTCGGCCTCGCTCGCGTAGTTCCAGAAGCGCGCGCCGCCGACCGCCGGCCCGAGCGCGGTGCTGTGGACGGCGATGACGGCGCGGTAGCCCGACTCTTCGTCGGCGCACGTGACGAGCAGCTCGTGCCCGCCGTTTGTCTCGTGTTCGACGATCTCCATGTTCGTTTCTTCGTCCTGTTTCTTACACGGGAGACTGCTCGCCCCTTAACGCGCCGCCGTCGGGCGGCAGGCCCCGCGGGCGGCGCGGGGCCTGCCGCCACTTTACATCATGACGAACCCCCGCCGGATGCCCTGCATGACGGCTTCGGTGCGCGTCGAGACTCCGAGTTTGGCGAAGACCGAGGCGACGTGGAACTTGACCGTGTGCTCGGAGATTTTCAGGCGCCACGCGATCTCTTTATTCGAGAGCCCTTCGGCGAGCATGTCCAGCACCTCGCGTTCGCGCGGGGTCAGGGCGTCCGGCTCCGGCCCGGTTCGACCTTCGGTGTCGATGAGCGCGCCGCCGGAAAAGCCGATGAAGATGGTGAC
>DAIRFV010000296.1:0-7498 GCA_036794905.1 Pyrinomonadaceae bacterium
CCAGCACGCGCTCATAATCCTCGCGGCGCATGAAGCCGCTCAGGGGCGAGAAGGCGCCCGTGGCTAAAAGCTCAAGGTCGCAGACGCTCCGGGGCGTGAGCTGAAGGCGCTTGAGCGAGGGGGCGCGCGCGCGCAACTCCTCGCGCTCCTCCTCGGGGGCGAGCAGGCTCACGAGCCGCCCGCCGTAAGGCTCAATCAGGATTTCCTCATGGTCGCTAACAATCATCAGTCGGTTTCCTTTTCCGCTATCTCACCCCGGCTCAGTAGCCGTACCGCTCCATGATCGGCCGCGCCCGCGGCACGTCCGGCAGCGGGAACGCGGCGTATTTGAGGTTGGGGTCTTTGGGGTAGACGATCTGTTTGACCATACCGGCGAAGGCGTCGGTCATCTCAAGGTCGAGGAAGCGCAGGACGCGGGACATGGTTCCGACCGAATCCGACCACAAATCCTCAAGCCTCACCGTCAGGATCGGGCTCGCCTCGCGCTCCTTCGCCTGAAGCACCCACTCCTCGTGTACGGCCCACTGTTCGAGAATCTGCCCGGCGAGACCGTTGAAATACTCCGGCTTCTCGCTCCAACGCCGGGCCGCCTCCATCGTGCTCGCCACGACGCTCCGCGGGTGCCTGATGACGTGGATGTAACGCGCCTCGGGGAAGTGCGTCCGAAGGAACTGCCGGACGGCCGGGTCGAGATGTTGGGCGTGCTTCTTGTCGCCCGTCCAGGCCAGGGCTTTTTTCTGTAAGAGTTCGGGGTCTTGTCTGAGCGCACGCAGCACGCGCCCCGGCGTCGGCTTCTTACCGATAATCTTGGCGGCGCGCTTGAGCCGTTGTTTGAAGGACGGCTTGAGGTACTGGCCCAAGAGGCGGTCTTGCGCGCGGTAGAACGCCTCCACGATGTCGGCGCCCTTCGGCTCGTCGCCCAGGGTCTCCTTCAGGATTCGCCGGCAGCTCTTTAACGTGGAGTCGAGCATCAGCCTGCTGTCCAGCGGGTGCGTCCGGTAGCGCGCGGGCCTCCCGCTCCTCGCCTGGTACAGAATCCAGGCGATGTCGGACTCGTGCGACACGAAGACGTTCGCGTGAGAGTTGAGGAGGTCGGTCAACAGGGTGCTGCCGGAACGCTTGTTGCCCATGATGAAGAGCGGCTTGGGTCGCGTCATTTGCTAACTCCCCCTTTAACTCCTAGGCCGTGCAGGTCGAATATTACGAGCCGCCGGTTCTCAAGCACGCAGTCGTAGCGTGCGCGCAGGTGCGCGGCCAGCGCCGCGTAGTGTTCGAGCCACCAGAAGGAGGGCCAGCCGAAGGCGATGAAACCCGCGCCGCGCTCGCGCCGCAGGCGCTCCAGCTCGCGCACGGCCGTCGCGCCGTCTGGAGGCGCGCCCCAGTAGACGCCGTCGCGTTCGAGGAAGGGAAGCACGCGCCGCCCCCGCGCGAAGTCCTGGCCGAAGCCCTGCTCGTCAACGAGGATGAACGTCTCGCCCTCGGGAATCGTCCGCGTCACGTCCTGCGCCGCTTCGAGCAGCATGTGCATCCACTCGTTCGCGTGCGGGAACGGCGCGGCGGGAGCGTCCAGCCCGAGGAACGGGCAGAGCTGCTCCCAACCTTCGCCCCCGCAGATGTCCATGACGAGCAGGTCGCCGGGGCGTTCGCGGAAGTATTCGCGGACGTTCGCCGCGTGCGTGTCGTAGACGAACGAGAACCTCTCGCGGTTGAACTCGACGACGCCGTACGCGCACGCGCTGGCGAACTCGTGGAAGCGTTTGAAGTCTGGAAAGTTCTCCCACCACTGCATCAGCAGACGCCAGTGAACCTCGCACGAGCGGAGCCACGCCTCCTTCTCGCGCACCGTGAGGATGAAGCGGCTCCCGGGGAAGGCGCGGTCGAGCTGTGCGTAAAAGGGGGCCACCGGGATGTCCGTGACCCCTTGAAACTGTTCGAGGATCGAGAGTTGGTAACGGCCCGCGCGCAACTCGCGCAGGGTGCGCTCGTCGTGCGGGTAATGCACCGCCGGGACGCCGAGCAGGTTGAGCGCCTGCGTCAAACTCGACGTGCCGGTCTTGCTCAGGCCGAGGCCGAAGACCTTCTGTTCCCGACGCAGGCCGCTCAAAAGTTACTGCCCCCTTTAGTCAGAAACTCCCGTAACTGGGCGCCGACTACTTCGAGCGCGAACCCGCTTTCGGCGCGCTCGCGCGCCCGCGCGCCCAGCGCGCGGCACAGCGCCGCGTCGTCGAGCAGTCGGGCGAGCGCCGCGGCGAAGGCGGGTGCGTCCCCGCGCGGGACGACCACCCCGCCCGCCTCTTCGCCGCCTTCGAGCAGGTCGCCGACGCCGGGCGCGTCCGCGGCGACGACGGGCAGCCCCGACGCCATCGCCTCCAAAGGCGCGACGGCGAACCCTTCGTGCCGCGAAGGGAAGGCGTAGACATCGGCCGCGTGCAGGTACGTCAGCAGACGCGCGCGGTCGCGCACGTACTCGTCAACCCAGACGAGACCGGGCACGCCGTCGGCTGCCGAGCGCAACGCGGCCGCATCGTTACCCGTGCCGACGAGGAACAGGCGCAGGTCGCGCCCGGGGCGTTCATGGCACACGCGCCGCCAGGCTTCGAGCAGCACGTCGAGACCCTTGCGATGAAAATCAACGCGCCCGTGCCAGACTGCGACCCGCGCCGCCTGGGGCAGGCCGAGCACACGCCGCGCCGCCTCGCGGTCGCCCGGCCGCCACTCTGACAGGTCGAGCGGGTTGAAGACGCGCGCAATGCTCTCGTCCTCCAAAGCGTATTGCTCGCACAGGCGCGCCGCCTCGCCGCCCGCGGCGACGCAGAGGCCGTCGGCCCGCCGCACGGCGAGACGCCGCAGCGCACGTTCGAGTCGCCCGTGCGAACAATCGCCGCCCTGAAACGTGGCGTAGACCCTGCGACCAGTCAAACGTCCCAGCAACAGACACACGTCGAAGCGCCCGTGTTCGTAGTCCTGCACGAGCAGCGCGTCGCACCGCTCGCGCCGCAGCTCTCGCGCCAGCGCGACGACGGGCGTCGAGAGATACGGCATGACTTCCCGGGCGGCCGACCAGCACGCGCGGCGCGCGCGCCCTGCAACTATCCCGACCGCCCCCTCAAGCGTCGCGGCGTAAGGGTTGAGCACCCGGCGGCGCAGCGCGCGGTACGCCCGCGGGGCCGGGAGCACGCAGATTGTCGCGCCCGTCGGGGCGTGCGTGAAGCGCGTCGTCTCCGCCACGCGTGCCGAGACGCAGAAGAGCGACGCGCGCACCCCGGCCCTGCGCAGCGCCTCGACATAGCCGAACATCCATCCGCCGTTCATCTCGTCGCGAAACGACTCGAAAGAGAGACCGATGTTGTCAAGATAGTCTTCGAGTAGCTGGCTCCAATCGACGAGCGCGACGGTCAAAGCCGCGGGCGCGCTTGCGACCGCGGCGGACGCTAAAGGGGATGCGGACATCCTTCTCGGATGCGAGCCTCTTAACTGCATCCTTCTTCTCTTAAATTCATACCGTCTGTGGCGCGTCTCGCCCCGCGGGCGGCGGCGCAGCCGAGCAACTCACGCCGCACGCCCGCGTCCATGCGGAGCATCCCCCACATCGCCGCCCACCAGCCGGCCGCGGGGCTGAACGCGGTCTTTAAATCGAACCCCGACTTGAAAGCGTCGCGAGAGAATTCGACCACGCCGCGGGCGCCGAAGCCGAGGCCGAAGCCGGCCGAGTAGAGCAACCAACCGGCGTAAGAGCCGCCCCACTTCAAGGCTTCGGCGTGATGCCGGCCCGCGCCGAGGCCGCGCGTGACGCCCCGCACGTACTCGCGCGACATGCGGCGCGCGGGGATGACGTGGTGCAGTCTGCACGCGGGGTTGTACCAAAGCTCGTACATCGCCCCGACGCGCAGGGTGATCTCCATGTCGCCGCCGGAGACGGGACTGTTGCCCGTGCGATCTTCCAAATACTGTTTGTCCAACCAGCCGCAGGCCGCGAGCGCCTCGCGCCGCACGACCAGCCCCGCGCCCGCGAGCCACGGGCGGCGGTGCGGCGTCTCGCCGTGATACTTGCACGCGTAGGCGTAGCGGCGTGTGAGTACGTAGGGCGGCGGCGGCGCCTCCCAACGCGGAATGACCTGCCCGCCGAAGGCGCCACACTCCGCGTGCTCCGCGGCGAAGCGCGCCGCCTGCTCGACCCAATCCTCTTCCAGCAAACAATCGTCGTCCACGAACGCGACCCACTGGCCCCGCGTCTCCCGCACGCCGCGGACGCGCGCGGGCGTCAGCCCTTGCCTCGGCTCGACGACTGTCCGCAGCCGTGAGCGGCCCGCGCTCCTGTGCCTCTCCAACACCTCCCGCGTCCCGTCTGTGCAGTTGTTATCGACGACGAGCACCCCCCAATCAACTTCGCGCGGGACGCGCTGGCGCGAGACGGCGTCGAGCGTCGCGTCGAGCAGCGCGGCGTTGTTGTAAGTGCAGATGACGAGGTCGATGGAGGTTCGGCGTTTCATGCTTCGCTGTCTATCGAGCGTCCTTTCAATCCTTCAGCGCGCGTACTCGCTGAGCGCACGCGCGCGCTCCTCCTCCGTGTCGTCGGCGTCGAGGTAGCGGACGACGCGCGCGGGCGAGCCGACCACGACGGCGTAAGGCGGCACGTCCGTCCCCACGACCGTCTTGCAGCCTACGACCGAGCCGCGCCCCAGGCGCACGCCCGGAAGGACGACCGCGTCGAACCCGACCCACACGTTATCTTCGAGCACGACGGGACGCGGCTCCGTGAAGACGGGCAGACTGCGCGTCGGCTCATGAGCGGCGGCGCGCATCACTTCGCGGCGCAGGGTGACGGGCAGCGCCCCCGCGTCCGCGGGCCACGTGTCCGTCAGCACCGAGCCCCACGCGAGCAGGCAATGGTCGCCGACACGGATGCGCCCGTTGCAGACGAGGTAGGCGCCGTTGAGCACGGTGTAAGCGCCGACGTCGATTCGGCCCTGCGGGCCGACGACGAACGTCGTGCGGTCGTACGCGCCCGAGGCATCGCCGAGCGTGAGGCCGGGGTCGTGCTCGGCGTGAAACGGCGCGAAGCCGTAAGAGGTGTCGATGTAGACGTGCGCGCCGAGCTGCACGTTGGCGGGGACGGCGCCCGGGTACCAGTCGGCTTCGAGCCGGCGCGCGCCGCCGTTCGAAACCAGGTCTGTGGGGATGTTCTCATTCATCGACGTTCACCGCCGCGCCGTGCTCGCGGACTACTTATTCACGATGACGGCGGGGTTGCCGGCCACCTCCGCGCCGGGCGGCACGTCGCGCAAGACGAGCGCGCCCGGGGCGACGAGCGCGCCCGCCCCGACGGTGACGCCCTTCAGGATGGTCGCGTTGTAGCCGACCCAAACGTCGTCTTCGATGCGGACGGGGCGCGTCTCGACGCGCGGCCGGCGCGCGCGGTCGCCGACGGGCGAGAGCGCGACGGTGTCGGCGAGCCGCGCGGCGGGTGCGAGCGGGTGGAAGTCCGAGTCGGCGATGGTGACGCCGCCCGCGACGAGCACGCGCGAACCTATCTGGATACGTTCGGAGCAGACGAGTGAAGCGTTGGCGATGTAACAGTAATCTCCGATCTCGATGACGGCCCCCTCGTCCGCCGCGAGCGAGGCGCGCCAGATGGTCGTGTGACGGCCGACCCGCAGGCCCGCCTCCCGCGTAGAGTAGAAGTGCTTGAAGCAGAACGACGAATCGATGACCGTCCCCTCGCCCGCGACGACGTTGGCCGGAATGCGTCCCGCGAACCAGTCGCCGGGCAGTCGTGCCCCCGGCTCGAGCCTGTAGAAGAGTTTCGTCTCGGTCGTCATAGATACCTCAGGAAGGTGCTGGGTGCTGGGTTATAGGTTTTGGTTTAACCCTGCACCCAGCACCCAACACCCAACACCTTACTTTCCTCACCCCTCCCAACGGCGCAGGACGAGGACGGCGTTGAGGCCGCCGAAGGCGAACGAGTTGGAGATGGCGTATTCGACCTCGGCGCGGCGGGCCTCGTTCGGGACGTAGTCGAGGTCGCAGGCCGGGTCGGGTTCGGTGAAATTCGCCGTCGGCGGCAGGAACCCTTCGCGCAGGGCGAGCGCGGTCGCCACCGCCTCGACGGCGCCGGCCGCGCCGAGCGCGTGCCCGTGCATGGACTTGGTGGAGCTGACGGCGAGGCGCGAGGCGTGCTCGCGGAAGACGAGCCGCAGCGCCTCTGTCTCGACCGGGTCGTTCACGGTCGTCGCCGTGCCGTGCGCGTTGACGTAGCCGACCCGCTCGGGACTGACATCCGCGTCACGCAGCGCCGCCGCGATGGCGCGCGCGGCGCCCTCGGCCGAGGGCTGCGTGACGTGGTGCGCGTCGGCCGACATGCCGAAGCCCACCACCTCGGCGTGGACGCGCGCGCCGCGTGCGAGCGCCGCGTCGAGCGGCTCAAGCACCAGCATCGCGCCCGCTTCGCCGAGTATCATCCCGCGCCTGTCCTTCGAGAACGGCCGGCAGGTGTCAGGCGAGACGACGCGCAACGCCTCCCACTTCTTTAAATGCCCGAGCGCGAACGGCGCTTCGCTACCGCCCGTGACGGCCGCCGCCGCCGCGCCCGAGCGAACCAGCGCGAAGGCCTGGCCGATGGCGTGCGTGGCCGAGGCGCAGGCGGTCGAGACGTTATAGGTCGGCCCCACAATGCCGAACTCCATCGAGATGTGGCTCGCCGCCGCGTTCGACATCGCGCGCGGGATCGCCAAAGGGTGCGCGCGCCGCCCCTCGCCGCCGTAGACCGCGGCGAAAGTCTGGTCTTCGGAAATCTTGCCGCCAAGGCACGACCCCGTGACGACGGCCGCACGTTCCCGCAGCCCCGCCGTCCACTCCAGCCCCGCGTCGCGCACGGCCTCGCGCGCGGCGACGAGGCCGAGCTGCGCGAAGCGGTCGAGCAGGTCGAGCTCCTTTTCGGTGAAGTGTTCCCCGGGCGTGAAGCCTTCGACCTCCGCGCCGTTCGCGAAGCGCAGTCGCGTGCGGTCAACCGACGCAATCGGCCGGATGCCGCAACGACCCGCGAGGAGCGCGTCGCGGAACTGCGCGACATCGTGCCCGAGCGCCGTGACGGCCCCGAGCCCGGTGACTACCACGCGGCGCTGCCCGTTCATGATTGCCCCTCCCGGGACGCCTCGGCCACCTTCAGAGCGCGCACGCACTCGACGGCCTGCCGCACGTCGCGGAGCGATATGGCGTCCTCGTTCGGAATCTCCACGCCGAACTCCTCTTCCAGGTCGGCGATGAGCGCGAGCGCGTCGAGCGAGGTCATGTCCAGCTCCTCAAAGGTCGTGTCCGGCGTGAGTCGCTCGACGGCCGTATGCGCCGCCGCCGCGACGGCGCGCTTCACCCTCTCTTCAATCGCTTCCTGCATGCTCTTTCAACTCCTTCTCAGCAGTAGGCAGTAGGCAGTAGGCAGTTGAAAGCTCTACTGCAAAGACTCGGGTCGAAACTTCAACATGCTCGACGCGGAGCGGCTGCC
>DAIRFV010000297.1:0-7428 GCA_036794905.1 Pyrinomonadaceae bacterium
AGAAGACCAGCACCTCGTCGCCCGGGTCTACGACCGACTGGAAGGCCGCGAAGAGACCCTGCATCCCGCCGTTGAGGACGATAACGTCCTCCTCGCGCGCCGTGATGCGGTTGCGCTCGCGCAGCTTCCCGGCGACGGCCGCGCGCAGTTCGGGGATGCCGGAGGAGGGTGCGTAGCGCGTGCGGTTCTCGGCGAGCGCGCGCGTCATGGCCTCCTTGATGGGGTCGGGCGTTTCGAGGAAGGGCTCGCCGCCCTCGAACTGGAAGACCTGTGCGCCCCCGGCGCGCAGGTCGAGAATCTTGTTGCGGATGTTGACGATGTCGGAGAACCCGACGCCCTCAAGTCGCCTCGCGAGGCGGAAGACCGAAGCGGACGTGGACACGGCGCGGGGTTTACCTCCGGTTGAGTTATTGAGCAAAGGCGAATTATAGCCCCTGCGTCGGGGAGGCGTCCAACCTGACAAGTTGAGGATATCGTCAACGGGCGGCCCCATATCGTGTAGCCCGTCGTGCGAATACGTTTGGAGTGGGCGCGCCTCTTCTTACAATTTCGATACAAAACCATTGCAATCGGCCGGGGACGAGCACAAGACCGCGCGGGTTTGCTAAATTATGTGGAAGACTGCCGGGCGCGGCTCGAAGAGGAACGGCAGTTGCCACTCTCCCCGGTGTGTACGCCATTCACGTGCGTCCCAAAGATCATTCGAGAACCTGAGGAGACACTGACCCATGACTTCGACGAACAAGATTTTGCCCGTGGCGCTCGTGGCGGCTCTGCTGGGCGGCACCGTCGGCGCATTCGTGATGCGCCCGAGTAACAACACTGAGGTCGCCAAGCTTGAGGCGCCGAAGCCGCTCGTGGCGGGACAGGCCACCACGGTCAACCCGGCCGACGAGCAGAAGAACCTGCTCGACAACGAGCTGAACGACGAAACGAAGAACATGACCGAGGAGGAGCGCGCGGCCTTCAAGGACGGCTTCCTGGAAGGCGTCGAGGCGGCCCGCGAGGCGAACCTGACGACTGCCGCCGCGGCCGCTCCGGTCGCGACCCGCGTCGTGAACCGCGCCCCGGCTCGGCGCACCGTCCGCCGCTCCAGCGCCCCGCGCCGCGTCTACTACGACTACGGCCAGACCAAGGGTCGCTCGTTCTGGCAGAAGCACCGCGATAAGCTGACGGTCGCGATGGGCGCGGGCGGCGGCGCCATCGTCGGCGGGCTCGTCGGCGGCAAGAAGGGCGCGGCCATCGGCGCGCTCGCGGGCGGCGGCGGCTCGGCGCTCTACACGTACAAGCTGCGCAAGCGCAACCGCAACTACTAAGAAGGGCGACGCCGATGCGTAGAAGTCTGAAGACGGCCCTCCTGGGCGTGACTTCGGCTCTGCTCCTGGCGCTGCTGACTTTCGGGCGGGCGACCCCTGCGAATGCCGGGGCCGCCCGTTCTCGTCAGTGGCAGGGCGCGGGGGTGACGGCTCGCGCCGGGGCGGCGCTCCCGGCGCCTGTCAACTTCCGCGAGTCCGACAGCCGCGGGCTGCTCGTCAAGACCTGGGTCAACGGCGCAGGGCCTTTCACCTTCGCGCTCGACACGGGCGCGGGCGCGACGCTGCTCTCTGCGAGGGCGGCAAGCGAGGCGCGCGTCGAGGTTGAAGTCGGAGGGCGCGGCATCGTCATCGGCGGTTTGAGCGGCGCGAGCAGGGGCGGCGCGCAGAAGGCTTTCGTCCGCACGCTCGCACTCGGCTCGCGCGAGAACACCATGCCCGCGCGCGGCCTGTTCGTCGTCGCGCCCGGGCTTCCCGAAGGCGTGGACGGCGTTCTCGACCCCTCTGAAGTCTTCCACCCCATCGGTTTTACGATAGACATCCCCGCGGGCGAACTCAGCTTCTTCGACCCGCGCACCCGTCCGCTCCGCGCGGGCGCGGCGCCGCCGGAAGGCGCGGTCGTGCCCTGGCTGACTGAAGGCGGCACGCGCCGCCCCTTCGTCATGCTCGCCCAGGGCCGGCGGGCGCTGCTCGACACGGGCTCGGGCTTCGGCCTCGCGGTGGACGAGTCGGCCGCGCGCGCGCTGGGAGTGCTCGTGACCGAAGGCCGTCGCGGGCGCGGCGCGCGCGACATCGCGGGAGGGGAAGTGCACGCCCGGCGTGTGCGCGCGGCGACCGTGAGCGTCGGCGCGCTCGTGCTGCGCGGGGTGCCGACCGACCTGCTCGTGCGCGCGGAGAAGGGCGCACCCGTCATCCTGGGGCGCGACGCGCTCAGACCGTTCCGCATCACCTTCGACCCCGTCAGCCGCCTCATCATGCTCGACCCGCGCGCGGAATAAGCCCCGCCGCACGCTAACAATAACGTTGACAAGGATTTGAGGCGCGGTTAACATTGCGCCAGCTTAACCTCCCGCCTGCGTCGGGGGGCGAGCCGTCAACAGTCTACATCGCAACAGCGCCTGTTTGACGGATGCGAATCCAGGTCGCGCCCTTTCGGGTCTCCCTTCAGTTATGAACCGAGCAGCCGTCTCCATTCCCGAAAAGCTCTTCTTCAAGATCGGGGAGGTCTGCGACATCACGGGCATACAGGCACACGTGCTCCGCTACTGGGAGTCGGAGTTCCCTATGCTCGCGCCGCAGAAGAACCGCGCCGGGCAACGCACCTACCGCAAGCGCGACGTGGAGATGGTGCTGCGCATCAAGGAGCTGCTCTACGAAGACCAGTACACCATCGCCGGCGCGAAGAAGCGCCTGACCAACGAGCTGCGCGGCGCGAGCAAGCTCAAGGTCGTCACCCCCGAGATGGGCGCGCAGTCCCTCAACGTCCCGCCCGCCCCGCAGCTCGTCCCCGCGCCCGCGCCCGCGCCGGAAGAGCCGCCCCACGACTTCGCCGACACGCACGCCGAACCAGTGCCAGCCGCGCCCGCTCAGGACTCCTATCCCGCACGATACGAACCCCCGCAAACGGACGAGGGGCGCGCCGCGCTCCGCCGCCTCCGCGAGCAACTGCGCGACATCATGCTCCTCCTCGAAGCCGGCGACGCGCACCCCGACCAGCACCGCCGCTGAACCGGCGCGCCTCATTTGACCAAACCGCCGATTCCATAGATACTAAATGCCGTCACGGGATGTGGCGCAGCCTGGTAGCGCGCTCGCTTGGGGTGCGAGAGGTCGCAAGTTCAAATCTTGTCATCCCGATACACAAAAGCCTCCAACCCGCCAAAGGTTGGAGGCTTTTGCTTTTCACCGACTCTTTCTTTCGAAGGAGGGCGACCGGCCGTGCGCGAAGGGATGAAAATCTGTTCGGACTGCTCGACGTGGAAAGCCGGGGAAGAGTTCCATCGTAAGGGCGATTCTCTTCAGAGTAAATGTATATCTTGCCAGCGCGCCTACCACCGCCTCTACTACCAGCAAAACAAGTCACGCTTCATAGCGAAGAACCGTCGGAACAAGAACAGGCAGCGGCAGCGTTTGCGCGCCATCCTGTTGGGGATTAAGCAGCAACCCTGTCAGGATTGCGGCGGGACTTTCCATCCGTGGGTGATGGAATTGGATCACCGCGAGGGCACGAATAAAAAGGCCGCGGTCGCCAACCTTGTCTCCAAGGGTTGCACGGACGCGCGGCTGCTGGAAGAGATGGATAAGTGCGACGTGGTGTGCGCCAACTGCCACCGCATGCGCACGTACTGCCGGCTGTATCCTAAAGTTTCAGTCTCCGCCTCACTCCGCGACTAAAATCTCCTGGCCCCTGACGGCACGAGCGTCTTGCCTGCGGGCTGGGCGGGTTTCGCGGCGTTGCCGTCGGTGAAGCCTCCGGCGAGGGTGATGACGCACATGGCGCCGAGACTGTGTTCGCCGCAGGCCACGCCCGCGACGCGGAAGGAGGCGTCGAGCAGGCGCTGGCGGTGGCCGCGGTTGGCGAAGCCGTCGTCGATGAGCAGCGTCAGGACGCGCTCGCGCGCCGTGTCGTTGCCGTAAGAAAGGTTCTCGCCGATGGGCTCCTTCCACGTGCCGAAGCGCTGCGCTCGCTGCTCGCAGAAGCTCCCGTCCTTGCCCCTGTGGCCGCTCAAGTCCGTCCCGGCCTGATCCTTCACCAACTCGCGCGCGCCCGAGCACATCCCCTGCGAGAGTGAAAGGGCCGGCGCGGGGCGCTTTGCGCGCAGGAAGTTGATCGCGTCGTCGAGCGCCTGCGTGCCCTCCTGCGTCATGAAGGCGGGCGCCCCCGGGCGCGTGTACTCCCTGCCCTTGAAGTACGGGCGCAGTTGTTCGAGGTAGGCGGCGTACTCGGCCGGGCGCGTGCGCGCGAGGTTGATCTCCTTGAGGATGTCCCGTTCGAGCGCGGCCACGGAGGTGCCCTTCGCGGACGTGAGCTGGCGCGCCCTCGACCCGGCGGGGGTAAATGTTAAAGAGAGAAGGAGGCAGACAAAGGTCAGGGCGAAGAGGAGGTAGGGGCGTCTCACAGTCAGGGGGCTCCTTTCGGTTTACGTTCGGGGGGAGCGATGCCGGCGGAGCGCGCGGCGCGCGTTGGCGCAGCAATATGCTCCGACACGGACGCGCGGGTCAAGAATTTTGTTGGCCGCGGGCCTCAGGGTAGTTGAGTGGCGCCCTGCTCGATGACCTGTAGGAGCTGCCTGGCGGCCTCGGGGTCGAGCGACTTGAGCGCCTCCTGCTGCTGGCGCGCGGCGGCCGTGTCGCCCTGCTTCAAACGCGCGACGGCGAGGCGGACGCGCGCCTCCGCGTCGTTCGGGCGCAGGCGCACGGCCGCGGCGAAGGCGTCGGCGGCCTCCTTCGGGCGGTTCAGTTTGTTGTAGGTGTTGCCGAGGTTGTAGAAGGCGTCGGCGTCCTTCGGGTTGAGGCGCGCGGCCTCGCCGAAAGCTTTGGCCGCCTCCTCCTGCTGATTGAGCTGGTCGTGCGCGTTGCCCGTCTGGAAGTATGCGTCGGCGTACTTCGGGTTGAGGCGGACGGCCTGTCGAAAGGCTGCGAGCGCGTCGCCGGGCCGTTTGAGCTTGAGGAGCGCGCCGCCCAGAAGGTAGTGCGTCTCGGCGTTCGCGGGCGAGACCTTCTGCGCCTCGGCGGCGGCCTCCTCGAACTTGCCCGCGCCGAGCAGAGTCTTGGCGCGCACGTTCGGGTCGAGCCGCTGGAACTCCGCGCGCTCCTGCGCGGCCTCGGCCGTCTTGCCCGCCTTCTCGTACACGTCCGCGAGCATCTGGCGCAGCTCGGCGTTGTCGGGCAGAAGGGCGGCGGCTCGCCTGAGGGCTGCGGCGGCCTCGTCGTACCTCTGCGCGGACGTGTAGGCCAACGCCATCTTGGCGAGCGCGTCGGCGTTCTTCGGCTCCTTGTCGGCGACGAACTTGAACTCGGCGGCCGCCTCAAGGTACTTGCCCTCGACGAGGTAGGCCGTGCCGAGGTTGTAGTGGGCGGCGGGGTCGTCCGGGTTCTTCTCCACGTCCTGCTTCATCGTGGCCGCGGTGACCTCGACCGCCCCCGGCGGCAGCGCTGGCGTGGCCCCGGGGGCGGGGGCGCCCGGCGCCGCATTCGGACTCGCGGCCGAATCGTTGCGGCTCTCGGACTGGCAGGCGGAAGACAGAAGGAGGGCGGCAGCTATCAGGAACAGGGCGGGACGTTTCATCAGGGTTGGCTCGAAGAGTGCGAATATGAAAACCGGGCCGAGACATTTAAACAGGCGCGCGGGCGCTCGGGCAAGAAGGCGCGGAGGGCAACGGGGGAGTGCGTCGGCACGGGCTCAGCGCGGGGCGTCCGACATCTCGGTAACGGCGATCTCGCTGGTGAGAGTGCGGTGGACGGGGCAGCGGTGCGCGATCTCTTGCAGGCGCGCGCGCTGCTCTTCCGAGAGGTCGCCTGCCAGTTCGACGGCGCGCTCGATGTGGTGGATGAAGTCGGCCGAGTCGCTCTCGCACTCCGCGCAGTCCTTCGCGTGCACGCGCCGCTGCCGCAGGCGCACGCGGACGCGCTCCAGCGGCCAGCCCTTGCGCCGCGCGTACAGCGTCACGGTCATCGAGACGCAACTGCCGAGCGCCGCCAGCAGCAGAGTGTAAGGGTCTGGCCCCGCGCCCTCGCCGCCCAGCTCGGCGGGCTCGTCGGTGACGAGCGTCCGTCCGTCGCCGTAGGCGACTTCGTTGCGCAGGTTCGAGACGGAGGTCACGGTCACTTCGCTCATGTTTCTTCTCCTTCGAGTGCGTGCGCGGCGTGTGCGCGGGCCGGAAGATTAACGCCGCGCGGCGGTGCGTGCCAAGTCCCGCGCAAAAAAAAAGCGGCGACCCGGTGCGTCCGGGCCGCCGACTCTTCACTCTAAGGGATGCAAACAGACTAGCTATCTCGACCTGCCGGCTCTCGCGTAGAGGTTGACAGCAAAGAGCACCGTTAAAGCCAACGTCATCGCGTTCACCTCGCCTGCCTTGATGACCCTAAGACAGTTCTAATGGTTTTAAGTTTTCAGCATTCGGCCGGACAAAATTTAGCGGCTTCAATTTGACGCGTGCCTGTCACGAAACGGTCCGGCTGACTGCCGACTGCCGGCCGCCGACGGCCTCGCACCTTGCAGTCCCGCGGGGCGTGCCGGTACACTCTTCGGCGTTCCGGAACAATAAAATTCATTTGCAAGCGGCGGGCCTCGCGGACTGCCGCCGAAGGGGTCGAGGATGAAGATTCACGAGTACCAGGCGAAGGAGCTTTTGAGCAAGTACGGCGTCGCCGTCCCGCGCGGCATCGTCGCGCGCTCGCCCGAAGAGGCGTACCACGCGGCGAAGGAGCTGGGCACGGAGGTCGTCGTCGTCAAGGCGCAGATACACGCGGGCGGGCGCGGCAAGGGCGGCGGCGTCAAGGTCGCGAAGAGCGCCGACGAGGCGCAGGAAGTGGCCGGCAAGATACTCGGCATGAACCTCGTCACGCACCAGACCGGCCCCGAGGGTCGTAAGGTTCACACCATCCTCATCGAGGAGGGGCTCCCGATTGACAAGGAGTACTACCTCGGCATCGTGCTCGACCGCGCGACCGGGAGACCCGTCTTCATGGCCTCCTCGGCCGGCGGCATGGACATCGAAGAGGTCGCCGCCCACACGCCCGAGCTGATTCTGAAGGAGACCATCAACCCGGCCGTCGGCTTCCGCCCCTTCCAGGCGCGCAAGCTCGCCTTCGGCCTCGGCCTGCCCGCCGCGCTCGTCAACCAGGCGGCCAAGTTCATGCAGCAGCTCTACCACGCCTACGAGCAGACCGACGCCTCTTTAATCGAGATCAACCCGTTCCTCCTGACGAAGGACAGCCGGCTCATCGCGCTCGACGCCAAGATGACCTTCGACGACAACGCGATGTTCCGCCACCCGGACTTCCACTCCCTGCGCGACCTCAACGAAGAGGAGCCGCTGGAGATCGAGGCGTCGAAGTTCGACCTCAACTACATCAAGCTCGACGGCAACATCGCCTGCATGGTCAACGGCGC
>DAIRFV010000049.1:0-27223 GCA_036794905.1 Pyrinomonadaceae bacterium
AGCTGACCAACGGCTACAACGCCACGTTCGGCATGACCTCGCCGGCGCGCGACCTCGTGCACCTGTTCACGGGCAAGCCACTCGACGGCAGTACCATCGGCATCGCGTGGACGGGCGCCCTCTGCGACTCGCCCGCGTTCTCCTACGGCCTCTCGGAGAGCAGGTTCAACGGGAACACGAACCAGGCGCAGCGCGTCACGCTCACGGCACACGAGATCGGCCACAACTTCGGGGCCCACCACACCGGCTCGACCTCCAACGACCCGCCGCAGATACCGGGTTGTGAATCTACCAATCTGAGCGGGGCGATCATGCAAGCGCAAGTCACCCCGGCGACGGGCTTCTGCCAGTTCTCGAAGGACGAAATCACCGGCCACCTGACGGGCAGCGGCGGCGAGTGCCTGGCGCGGCTGGCGGACCCCGGCTGCACCTACTCGATCACGCCCACCGCGCAGGCGTTCCCCGTCGCCGGCGGGACGGGCACGGTCAACGTCACGGCGAACTGCGCCTGGGGCGTGGCCGAGGGCGCGCCCTGGGTCACCTTCACGACCGAGGCGGGCACGGGCAACGGCTCGACCGGCTACACGGTCGCGGCCAACAACGGGAAGGACGGCCCGCGCCGCGCCTTCGTTGATATCGGCGGCCGGCAGTTCGCCATCATCCAGCCGGGCTCGCCCGCCTGCCTGGCCGGCGCGTCGCAGATCAGCATCGGCCAGACCGTCTCGGCCGCGCTCGCCTCGACCGACTGCACCGCGGGTCAGCCCAACCGCCTGACCGCCTTCGAGGACGTGTACACCTTCGTCGCGCGCGCGGGCCAGCGCGTCCGCATCGAGATGTCGGCGACCAACGTTGACACGTTCCTCTACCTCTTCAACCCCGACGGCTCGCTGCTCGCGGAGAACGACGACATCGTGCTCGGCGACATCACCGACTCGCGCATCCCCGACATCAATAACCCCGCCCCGAACGACTACATCCTGCTGCCGCAGACGGGCATCTACACCATCGCCGCGACCAGCTTCGGCAACAACGACAGCGGCAACTACACGCTCAGGCTGTTGGACAAAGCCTCGGCCAGCACCGTCTCGCTCTCGTCGGCGGCCTACAGCGTGAACGAGGGCACGGCGGGCGGCGGCCTCGGCGCCGACGGCTCGGGCTTCCGCGTCGTCACCGTCACGCGCTCGGGCGACGCGGCGGGCACGGCGACGGTGGACTACGCCACCTCCGACGGCACGGCCAACAAGCAGAAGGACTACACGCAGGCGCTCGGCACGCTCGTCTTCGCCCCGAACGAGACGAGCAAGACGTTCACCGTCTTCGTGGACGACGACGCCTTCGCCGAGGGCGGCGAGACGGTCACGCTCACGCTGTCGAACGCCGTGGGGACGACGCTCGGCGGGACGAGCACGGCCACGCTCACCATCAACTCGAACGACTCCGTTGACGGCCCGAGCCCCGTCCGCGCCCAGAGCTTCAACACGGCCTTCTTCGTCCGCCAGCAGTACCTCGACTTCCTGAGCCGCGAGCCCGACCAGTCGGGCTTCACCTTCTGGCAGGGCGACCTCGACCAGTGCGGCGCGGACGAGCAGTGTAAGGAGGTCAAGCGCATCAACGTCTCGGCGGCCTTCTTCCTCTCCATCGAGTTCCGCGACACCGGCTACTTCGTCTACCGGACGTACAAGGCGGCCTACGGCGACGCGACCTCGCCGAACGTCGCGGGCACGGTGCCCGTCATCCGGCTCAACGAGTTCCTGCCCGACGCGCAGCGCATCGGCCAGAACGTCGTCGTCGGGCAAGGGCCGTGGGAGGCGACGCTCGACGCCAACAAGAACGCCTACGCGCTGGAGTTCGTCCTGCGTCAGCGCTTCCTGACGGCCTTCCCGCTGACGATGACCGCCGAGGAGTTCGTCAACAAGCTCGTCCAGAACGCGGGCATCACGCTCTCGACCGACGGGCGCAACGCGCTCGTCGCGCAGCTCACCTCGAACGCCAACGTCGCGGCCGCGCGCGCCGCCGTGCTCCGCGCCGTGGCCGAGAACCAGCAGCTCAGTGACAACGAGTTCCGCCGCGCCTTCGTGCTGATGCAGTACTACGGGTACCTGCGGAGGAACCCGGACGACGCGCCCGAGCCGGGGCTCAACTTCGGCGGGTGGAACTTCTGGCTCGGCAAGCTCAACGAGTTCAACGGCAACTTCGTCCAGGCCGAGATGGTCAAGGCCTTCCTGACCTCGGACGAGTACATAGACCGCTTCGGCACGCGGCCGTAAGCCGCAGCCGCCGGACGCACCGCGCGCCGCGCCCCGGGCCTTTCCAGGCCCGGGGCGCGGCTTTTTTTTGCGCCCGCCGCCGCCCGCCCGCGGTGCAACTGAGAGCCCGCCTGCCACGTCTAAAAGCGGGAGGCCGCAGTCGTGTTCTCCTCCCGGGGAAGTCCGCGCCCCGCCGTCCGTCATTCTTAAAAGTTAAGGTCAGTCCTCACATTTCCCGGCACGCCCCGCGCGCCACCGGTTCGTGCGTCAAGAAGCAAAGGAAGCGCCACCCATGAAGAAGTCGAAGCGAGTCTCTCGAGCCCTGCCCGCCGCGCGTCGTTCGCGCGCCTTCCGCGCCGGGCTCTTCGCGTGCGCCCTGCTGTTCGCGGGCGTCGCGGCGGTCGCCGTCACCTACGCGTCGCGCGGCGCCTCGCCCCGGCGGGTCGCGCCCGCCGCCGCCGCCACCACCACCACCACAGTCCGGCCCGCCGACCCTTACGTCACGGTCGAGGTCGGGGGCCGGAAGGTTCGCGTGAACGCGCAGACCTTGCAGCAGGGGCCGCTGACGCAGGAGCAGTCGCAGGAGATCGCCGACCAGCTCGAAGGCAACAAGGCGACCGAGGGTCTCGTCGAGGAGAAGCACGAGGACGGCACGGTCACGGTGGACTTGCAGGGCCGCTTCCAGAACGTGACGCTGGCGAAGCGGAACGAAGACGGCACGGTCTCGACGGCGTGCGTGGACACGCCCGAGGCGGCCGGGGCCTTCCTCAGCAGCCAGACGTCGGCGCCCGTCACGGGCCCGGGGACGGACGTTAACAGAAAGGCGGCGTCTGACAAGTGATGAAGAAGACTGTCCTCTCGAAGTTGATCCTCTTCGCCTTCGCCTTCGCCGTGGCCGTCGCGGCCGCGCAGCAGGCGCGCGCCGCGGCGACCATCGTCATCCAGAACAACGACTCGGCCGGCGAGGGCTTCAACGACCCGACGCCCGCCGCGCCCGTCGGCGGCAACACCGGCACGACCCTCGGCCAGCAGCGCCTCAACGCCTTCCAGTTCGCCGCCAACCTCTGGGGCGCGACCCTCCGGAGCGACGCGACCATCACCATCAGGGCGGAGTGGTCTGCGCTGCCGTGCACCGCCAACAGCGCCACGCTCGCACAGGCCGGCGCCATCGGCATCTCCCGCGACTTCCCCAACGCGCCCTTCCCGGGCACATGGTATTCGGCGGCGCTCGCCAACTCTCTCAGGGGCTCGGACTCCAACCCGAGCCAGCCCGAGATCAGCGCGCAGTTCAATTCGAGCCTCGGCAGTCCGGGCTGTTTTGAAAACTCGCCCTTCTACCTCGGCCTCGACAACAGGCACGGCGACGGCACAGACCTCGTCGCCGTCCTCATCCACGAGTTCGCGCACGGCCTCGGCTTCCAGACCTTCACCAACGCCGCCACCGGCGCGCAGGCGACCGGTCAGGGCGGCGGCGGCTCGTTCCCGTCCGCCTACGACCGTTTCCTGTTAGACAACACGTCGGGGAAGAGGTGGCACGAGATGACGAACGCCGAGCGGCAGGCTTCGGCCATTAACACGAACAACCTCGTCTGGGCGGGCGCGCAAGCCCTGGCCGACGCGCGCAGCGTGCTGGGGACGCCGCGCGTGAGGGTCAACGCGCCCTCGACGATTGCCGGCAACTACGCCGTCACCACGGCCGAGTTCGGCCCGCCCGTCACGAACGGGGGCACGACCGCCAACGTCGTCCAGGCCGCGCCCGCCGACGGCTGTGCGGCGCTGACGAACGCCTCGGCCGTCTCGGGCCGCATCGCTCTGGTCGACCGCGGCGGTTGTAACTTCACGGTGAAGGTGAAGAACGCGCAGAACGCGGGCGCGGTCGGCGTCATCGTCGTCAACAACGTGACGACCGAGCTGATTCAGATGGGCGGCGGCGACCTGACCATCACCATCCCTTCGCTGATGGTCTCGCTGACGGACGGCTCGACGCTCAAGAGCCAACTGTCGTCGGGCTTGAACGCGACGCTGCTGCTCGACAACAACGCGCCCTCGGGCGTGGACGCGCAGGGTCGCCCGCGCATGTTCGCGCCGGGCACGTACGACGGCGGCTCGTCGGTCTCGCACTGGGACGTGAGCCTCTTCGCGAACCAGTTGATGGAGCCGGACATCAGCGGCGACCTCATCCACAGCGTCGCCGTCCCGGCCGACCTGACGGGCTCGCAACTGCGCGACGTGGGCTGGGCGTTCAACCCGGTCGGCGACGTGAACTTCTTCGTCCGCCAGCACTACCTCGACTTCCTCAACCGCGAGCCCGACGCCAACGGCCTCGCCTTCTGGCGCGACGACGTGTTCGGCTGCGGGGTAGACAAGGCGTGCGCCGAGGTCAAGCGGGTCAACGTCTCGGCGGCCTTCTTCCTCTCCATCGAGTTCCAGCAGACGGGCAACCTCGTCTACAAGATGCACAAGGCCGGCTTCGGCAACCTCGCGGGCCAGCCCGTGGCCGTGCGCCGCGCCGACTTCCTCAACGACGTGCGGACGATCGGGAGCACGCCCGCGCAGGTCATCGTCGGGCAGGGCGACTGGGAGCGGCAGTTGGAGGCCAACAAGCAGGCGTTCGCGCTCGCCTTCGTCCAGCGCCCGGCCTTCCAGTCGGCGCACGGCGGGCAGTCGGCGGCCGACTACGTGGATTCGCTCTTCGCCAACGTCGGCGTGCAGCCGGCGGCCGCCGAGCGGCAGGCGGCCGTCGCAGCCTTCGGCGGCGGCGGGGCCTCCGGGCAGGCCGCGGCGCTCCGCTCGGTCACCGAGAGCAACTCGGCGACGGCGAAGACCTTCAACGAGGCTTTCGTCCTCATGCAGTACTTCGGCTACCTGCAACGCGACCCGGACGCCGCCCCCGACGCGGACTTCGGGGGCTACAACTTCTGGCTCTCGAAGCTCAACGAGTTCAACGGCAACTTCATCGCGGCCGAGATGGTCAAGGCGTTCATCACCTCGACCGAGTACATGGATCGCTTCGGCAGCCGCCTCTAGCCTTCCTCGACTCGACGGAGTACCGCCAGCGCTTCGGGCCGTGACGAAAGACCGGAGGTAAAGATGCCGGGTGCCGGATGTCAGTTAAAGACAGCCTTTTAACTGACATCCGGCATCTGACATTTGAAATCTGTTCTCCGGTTGCGCGGGCGTGAGGCTTCCGCGTAAAATGCGGTTTCTTTACTCCAGCGGCGCGCCACCTCGTAGGGGCGGCCCGCCGGGGCCGCAACGGCCGGCGCCCGCTAGAGCCCGCGCCCGCTTCGTCTCCCTTGGGCTTATTCAGTCAGCGATATCATATGCTCCCGTCCGGAGGATTTTTCGTGAAGCATGCTTTCCGTCTGTCGCGCGCCCGCGCGGCGCTCGTCGCGCTGGCCTCCGCCGCCGTCCTGACCGCGGCCGCGGGGGCGCAGACGCTCTCGCCGTCGCCCGACACCGCCATCTTCCAGATCACCTCGACGACCATCCCCGGCACGCCGACGCCGACCCCGTCGCCGACGCCGACGCCGGGGACGACCCCCACGCCGACGCCCCTGCCCGTCCCGCGCGACTCCTTCGCCGGCGGCATCAGCGGCAACGGGCGCTTCGTCGTCATCGAGTCGGCCGGCGACATCTCCACCGAGCGCACGGCCGACCGCAACAACGCCGACGGCAACCAGGAGATTTTCCTCTTCGACTACGCGCAGCGCCGCATCTTCCAGATCACGAACACGAAGAGCGCGCTCAAGGACACGGCCAAGTCCCCCGCGGATGCCACGAACATCGACGTGCAGATCGTCAACCTCCTACCCGTCATCAGCCACGACGGCAAGTTCATCGTCTTCGTGTCGAACGCCTATGTGGACTCCAGCCCTGGCCTCTCGCCGAAGAACTTCGACGGGCAGGCCAACGCCGCCGCGCTCAAGCTCGATGGCAACACCGAGGTCTTCGTCTACGCGCTGCCCGCCTTCACGGAGGTCGCCGACCTCTCGCAGGGCACCGAGGTCGCGCCCATAGACCTTTCGACCGGCGCGATGACGCGCGTCACCAGCACGCCGGCCTCAAGGGTGCCGAGCCCCGCGACGGGGACGAACGTCGCGGCCTTCTTCGCGCGCGACAACGACAACCCCGTCGTCAACGACGACGGCTCGCTCATCGCCTTCGTCTCGAAGGCGCGCGCGGGCAACATCGGGACGGGCAACCCCGACGGCAACAAGGAGATTTTCGTCGTCAAGAACCCGACGGCCGACGCGCCCACCTTCACGCAGGTGACGACGACGACCGACGTCCCGGGGACTAATCCTTTGATACCGTCGCGCTTCGTCTTCAACGAGGCGCCCGCGCTCTCGGCCTGCACCGCCGCGCTCGGCTGCCGCCTCGCCTACATCTCGAACGCCGACCCCGCCACCGACGAGGCGGAGGCCAACCGCGGCAACGGCGAAATCTTCGCCGCCGCCCTCAACCCCGCGTCGGGCGCCGTCCAGAGCACGCGCCAGTTGACGCGCACGCCGCCCGAGACGCGCATCGGCGCGCAGTTCGTCAGCGTCAACGTCCTGAGCCCGGGCCGGCGCGTCTCCCGCGACGGCAGCCGCGTCGTCTTCGAGTCCACGGGCGTCTTCAATTCCGACGGCTCGCTCAACGGCGCGCTGGCCGACAGCTACGGCATCTACATCGCCAACGTCGCGGGCACCGCGACCACCTTCGAGCAGGTGGGCGCCCGCCCGCCCGCGAACCAGGCCGACCTGCCCACGCGCTGGCCGACGTTCACGGGCGACAACACGCGCGTCGTCTGGGCCTCGAACCTGAACTACAACGCCGACGGGACGGTCTCGACGACCACGGGCACGGGGCTCAACCAGACGAACCTCGCGCAAATCTTCTCGGCGCCCGTCGCGGCGCTGACCACCGTCTCGCGCGTCACCAGCCTCGGGCTCGGCGCCGGCATCGCCCCGCACGGCTCGTTCAGCGCGCTCCAGCCGTTCCCGTCCGACAGCATCCGCCGGATGGCGCTCTCGCTGCGCAGCGAGCAGGGCTCGGGCAACCCCGACGCCTCGTCTGAGGCCTTCTACCAGCTCATCCCCGCCGTCACGAGCGAGACGCCGGCCCCGAGCCCGACGCCCGCGACGACGGGCGCGCCCGTCTCGTTCTTCACGGGCGCCAGCGACCGCCCCGTAGTCGCGCCGAGCCCGGCGCCGACGCCGCCGGCCGTGACGGGGCTCGCGCCCGGCATGCTGGGGATAGCGCGCTCGACCCTGACGCTCGCGCCGGGGACGCTCGAAGTTGACCGGAACAACGCGCACGAGACGCGGCGCCGCCAGCCGCTCCCCGTCGAGCTGTCGGGCGTGTCGGTGACGGTCTCGGGCGCGGCCGCCGGGCTCTACTTCGCCGGGCCGAACCAGCTCAACTTCGTCGTGCCGACCGGGCTGGCCAGCTCGACGACCGCTTCGCCCGTCGTCATCAACAACAACGGCGCGCTCATCCGCACGTCGCTGCTCCTGAACGCGGCGCAGCCCGACATCTTCACCTCGACGAACGGGGCGGGCGGGCGGGCGGGCGTCCTGAACGTCACCAACCCGTGCATCACGCCGCCGGGCGAGCCGTTCGCGGTGACGACGACGAGGCCGGCGGGCTCGGGCACGACCGGCAACTGCGCCTCGGCCGACACCGAGACGGCGGCGACGCAACTGCTCATCATGCTGACGGGCGTGCGCAACATCACGCCGTCTTCGACCACGACGGTCACCGTCCGGATCGGGACGACCGACATCGTCTCGACGGCGGCGGCCGACAGCCCCGTCCGCGTCAGCCAGTCGCTCACGCCGGGCTTCGACCAGATCATCGTCACGCTGCCCGCCTCGCTCGCGGGCGCGGGCGACGTGCCCGTCATCGTGACCGTCGTCAACGCCTCCGGGACGTTCACCAGCCGCCCGGCCGATTCCGCGCCTCGCATCACTATTCAGTAGGAGCGTGAACCGTAAACCGTAAACCGTGACAGGAAGGGACGTGCCTTCCACTTGTCACGGTTTACGGTTTACGGTTCACGTCTTTTATGCTTCTCGGTCTCGACGCCATCCCGCTGACGGAGCCGCGCGCGGGCGTCGGCCATTACACGTACGAGCTGGCGCGGGCGCTGGCGCACGCCGCGCCGGGCGAAGAGTTCGAGCTGGTCTACCCCTCCTCGTATCCCCCCGTAAATTTAGAAGAGCGCGAGCCGCTGCCCGCCAACCTGAAGGAGGCGCGTGTGCGCGTGGGCGCGGTGGGTCGGCGTTGGTGGTCGGCGGGGCTGCCTGCTTACGCGGCGCGGCGCGGGCTCAGGCTCTTCCACGGGACGAACTACGAGGTGCCGCTGTGGGGCGGGGCGACCCGCGTGCTCACCGTCCACGACCTCTCGCTCCTCTCGCACCCGGAGACGCACGAGCGGCGGCGCGTGTGGCGCGCGCGGCGGCGCCTGCCGCTGATGGCGCTCGCGGCCGACGCCGTCGTCACGCCGACCGAGGCCGTGCGGCGCGAGGTCTGCTCGCGCCTGCGCGTCTCGGCCTCGAAGGTCTTCGCCGTGCACGAGGCGGCGCGCGACTGCTTCAGGCCGTCGGACCGGCGCGAGGCCGAAGACGCGCTGCGCGGGCTCGGGGTCGGCGGCGAGTTCCTGCTCGCCGTGGGCACCATCGAGCCGCGCAAGAATCTCGCCGCCCTCGTCCGCGCCTTCGAGGAGGTCTTGCGCGAGCGCCCGGAGTCTGCGCTGCGTCTGGTGATCGCGGGCGGGCGCGGGTGGCTGAGCGGGCCTCTGTTCGAGTACATAGAGAAGTCGCCCGCCCGCGGCCGCGTCGTGCTCGCCGGTTACGTCTCGGACGAGCAGTTGCGCGCCCTCTACTCCTCCTGCGCGGCCTTCGTCTACCCCTCGCTCTACGAGGGCTTCGGCCTGCCGCCGCTCGAAGCGATGAGCTGCGGCGCGCCCGTCGTCGCCGGGGACACGCCCGCGGTCGCCGAAGTCTCGGGCGGCGCCGCGCGCCTCTTCGACCCGCGCGACGCCGGCGCACTCGCGCGCGCCCTCCTCGAACTCCTCGACGACGACGCGGCCCGCCGCACCCTCTCCGAAGCCGGCCTGCGCCGCGCCGCCCAATTCTCCTGGCCCCGCACCGCCCGCGCGACACTGGACGTGTACGCGGAAGCGTTGAAGAGAAGTAGGCAGTAGACAGTAGGCAGTAGTCAGTAGACAGTAGAAGAAAAGACAAGCGGCGTGTCTCAGCCACTGGGCCGGGCGCGCCGCTTTGTCTTCCTACTGACTATTGACTACTGCCTACTCCTACTCCACCCTCACCGGCACGCGCAGCGTCTGGGAGCCCTTCAGCGCGAACCAGGAGACGCCCTCCTGGAGCATGTCTATTTCGAGCAGGTAGACGCCGGGGCGGCGGGGCGCGTTGACGTCGAAGGTGATCTCCGCCTCCTCGCCGGGGCGCAGGTCGCGCGGGAGCGCGCCGCGGCCGTCGTCGTTCGTGACCGGTTGCCCGAAGGGGTCGAGCCAGTGGTTGGCCGCGCTCAACTGGAACGGCGACAGCCCGCGCTCGCGCGCGAGCCAGACGCCGCCTCCGGCGTTCCTGACCGCGACGCGAATCTTCACGCGCGCCTTCGCCTCGACGCGCGCGGGCACTTCGACGGCGCGCAGCTCGGCGCGAAAGTCCGCGTCCGCCAGCGGCGCGGGCCGACGGGGCTGCCCTTCGGTCGCGCAGACCACGTAGGGCTCGCTCTCGGCCAGCACGCGGCAGCGGGGCCGCACGTCCTCCGTCGTGATGACGACGGCGCCCGCGGGCGCCGGCTCGTCCACGCGCAGCCGCACGAACGTCGAGGGCGCGAGCCCCGACGCCGCGCCGTGCCAGAGCGCCTGCACGTAGCCGGGCACGGAGGTCGAGTCCGCCAGGTGCACCTCGCGCGGCGAGGCGGCGAGCGCCGCCGTCAGTATCTTCGAACGGTAGTCGGCGTCGTACATGTGCCGCCGCCACGGCGAGGCGGCGTAGCGCTCGAACTGCCAGCGGAAGACCGCGCCCTGCGCGAGCGTCAGCGCGACGAGGACGGCGAGCGCCCTGCGGCGGCCGCGCCCACCTTCGAGCAACCACGCGAGCGCGGGCGCGCAGAGCGCGACGAGGAAAACGGGCAGCGCCGCGAGGCGGAGCATGTGGAAATAATCGTTCGTGAGCGACGCGGGCACGACCGACGCGGCGAGTCCGTAGAAGAAGAGCCGCCACCACGCGTCGCGCCGCGCCGACTTCAACGCGAGCCACGCCCCGAACAGTGTGAGGGCGAAGGCCGCGAAGGGCACGAGCGCCGCGCCGGGCACGCTCGCGATCTGATACCCGTTCACGTCGCCCGTGACGAGCATCCGCCACGGGTTGAGGTTGGCCGCGAAGTGTTTGACGAACTCCCAAGCGACCTCCGCGTAGCCGCTCTCGGGCGAGACGTAGGTCAGGTAGTTGAAGCGCTTGGCGAGCGCCTCCGGGTTGCGCCGGTGGTAGACGTAGAGGGGCACGAGCGCGAGCCCGTACAGCAACCACGTCGTCAACAGCGGACGCGCGCGCGCGCGCGTCGTCAGGAGCAGCGCGAGCCCGAGCGCGAGCAGCGGCCCGAACAGACGCCCCGTCGAATACGTGTACGTGACGAGCGCGAGCGCGGCGGCGACGAGTGCGGAGTCAACGAGCCCCCACGCCTCGCGGCGCGCGGCGCGGTGCGTCGCCAGCAGGAAGAGCGCGACCGCGAGCGGGTAGGCGGCGACCTCGACGACCACGCGGCTCAGCTCGAACAGCCACGGCGTCAGCAGCGCCGCGAGCATCGTCAGCAGCCCCGCCGCGCGGCTCCCCGTCAGGCGCGCGCCGAGCAGGCCGAGCGCGAGCGCCGCCAGCACGCCCAGCGCCGCGCTCAGATAACGCGCGGCCGCCGCGCTCGGCCCCGTCACGCGGAAGACCGCGGCCAGCAGGTAGACGTAAGTCGGGTTCTTATAATCCCCGAACGCCTTGAAGTAGAGCGGCCACTCCCGGCCGTGCTCGTCGCGCCCCGCCTCGCTGACGGTGTGCGCGTTGTAGGCGACCGAGGACTCGTCTATGAAGAAGCCCGGCGGGTTCGTCGGCGCGCCCCACGCGTAGAAGGCGAGCCCCGCGGCGGCGAGCAGGAGCCAGAGGGCGGGGCTTAATTTCAAATTTGAAATTTGAAATTTCAAATTCTTATCAAGGGCCGTCCTCGCGGAAGAGGTAGATGGAGCCGCCGAAGATTTTCTCGGGCGTGCGGCGGCGGTACTCGTCGAAGGCGTTGACGCGCTCCTCCTCGGTGACGGGCCGGCCCTCGCGCTCGTGCCCCGCGACGGTCGAGCCGTTGAGGAAGCTCGCGCCTATCGCGGTGTAGCGCGGCGGCGGCCCCTTCGGGACGGCGAGCGCGTCGAGGTAGGCGACGCCGTGGTGGTGCAGCGTCAGGAAGCCCGCGAGGAACATCGCGCGCACTTTCGTCTCGCCCCGCGCGCGCAGGTACTCGGCGAGCGCGCGCGTGTCGTCGCCCCACTCGACGTTCGAGTCCGACAGGTACCACCAGTGCGGCTTGGCGTAGGCGAGCTGGTTCATGTAGCTCATGTGGTCGGGGTAGGCGCGCGCCGCCTCGACGCACACCCACGCGAGCAGCGCGGCCGCCACGACGGCCCCCGCCCTGCGCGCGCGCGCCGCCCTCCACATCCTTTCGAGCAGCGCGCCGCCGAGGATGAAGAGGAACATGTAGCCCGGCAGGAAGTAGCGCACGCCGAGGTTGAGCGCGCCCGCCATCGAGGCCGCGGCGTAGAACGCGAAGGGGACGAGCAAAAAGAGGAAGCGGCGGTCGCGCCCGCGCAACACCCGCTCGACGCCCCAGCCGAGCGCGGCGAGCGAGAGCAGCAGGAAGGGAATCGTCGCCTTCAGGGCGAAGGCGACGGGGAAGTAGTACCACCAGCCCGTGCGGCTGTACATGCCGAGCAGCCCCGCGCTGTGGCCGTCGCGGTTGTGCCATATCTGCCAGAGCGCGCCGAGCACGAAGTCGGTCGGCAGCACGTAGGTGACGACCTCGACGAAGCGGACGACGGCGTCCGCGCTTTCGGGCGCGCCCTCGTGCAGCCACCTCACGCCCTCGAAGCCGAGCGGGCGGTGGTCGAAGAAGTAGGCGGCGTTGATGACGAGGAGCGCCGTGAGCATCGTCGTCAGCGCGTGCAGGGCGACGGACTTTGCCCCGCCCCGCGTGCGCCGCCCGCGCCACCAGAGCGCGAGGTAGACGACGCCGATGGCCGGCGCGACCATCAGCATCGAGAACTTCGTCAGGCACGCCACGCCGCCCGCCGCGCCGGCGAGCAGCGCGCGCCTGAGTGACGGCGCCCGCAGATACCTGTAGAGCGCATACGTCGTGAGCAGGAAGCCGAACGCGGCCGGCACGTCGGTCTGCACGACGCGCCCGTGGGCGGTGAGCGTCGGCTCCAGGCTGAAGAGCGCGACGGCGAGCACGGCCGCCGCGTCGCCGAACAGCTCGCGCGCGAAGGCGAAGACGAGCAGGCCGGTCAGGACGGTGAGCGCGATCATGGGCACGCGCGCCCAGAAGGAGAGCGAGTCGAAGAGTTGGGGGTTGTCGTCCCAGAACCTCTCGGCGTAAGTCCACTTGCCGACCATCGAGTCGGGCGCGCGGCCGTACTTGCGCGGGTCGGTCTCGTCGGGCTGGACGAGGAGCAGCGGGAGGCCGGCGAGGATTTTCGAGAGCGGCGGGTGCTCGTGGACGAGTTGGCAGTTGCCCGCGGCGAGGTGGTAGTATGCCGCGGGAATCATCACAATCTCGTCCACCGTTATGCTCTTCCGCCAGACCACCGCGAGCATCTGGAGCGACATGAAGGCGAGCAGCGCCGCGCACGCTACCGGGGCCGCGCGCGCGCGCAGCCACGCGAGCGCGCGGGACGCCGCACGCCGCGGCTCGAAGACGACGATGGCTTCGGAGTCCCCCGCCTTCCGGAAGCCTTCCGCCGCCGCCTGATTCAATGACTCGTCCATCAAACCCCCGCCCGCCCGAAGGCCGCCGTCTAGTGGTCGGCGTTCGTCGTGACCGCCTGGCCGCGTTCGCCGTCGCGCTCGCGCCCGTTCTCTACTTCCTGCCGGCACTCCTGTCCGGCTCCGTCCTGTGCCCCGACGACGGGACGATTTTCAACACGCCGCTGCGCGTCGCGGCAGCCAACATCACGCTCGGCGGGAGCCTCCCGCTCTGGAACCCTTACATCTTCGGCGGGATGCCGCTGCTCGCGTCGGCGCAGGGCGGGCTGCTCTTCCCGCCGAACTGGTTCTACCTGTTCTTTAGCCCCCAGACGGCGACGAACCTGATGGTCGTCACCTCCTACGTCATCGCCGCGCTCGGCGCCTACCTCTACGCGCGGCGCGCGGGCGCGTCCCTTGCGGGCGCGGTCGTGACGAGCCTCGCGTGGCAGTGGGGCGGCTTCCTCGTCGGGCAGATCGGGCACATCAACGTCGTGCAGACCGCCGCGTGCCTGCCGTGGGTGCTGTGGGCGCTCGACGGTTACGCGGTGACGGGGCGGCGGAAGTGGGGAGTTCTGCTCGCCGTCTTCGTCGCGCTCCAGACCTTCGTCGGCCACCAGCAGACGTTGGCTTATTCGCTCCTGCTCGCCGCGGCTTACGCGGTCGCCAGCGCCTACTCCGTGCGCGAATCGCGCGCGCGCTACCTCTGGTCTCTGGCATTTCTCGCGGCCGGTGTGCTGCTCGCCGCGCTGCAAATCCTACCGACCTTCGAGTTGCTGCGCAACAGCCTGCGCGCAGACTCCTCGTACGACTTCTTCACCTCCTTCTCGCTGCCGCCGTGGATGCTTCAGACGCTCTTCGCGCCGTACGTCGCGGGCGGCGGCGACGGCCGGCTGTTCCGCGCGCCGTACGTCGGCCCGCCCTACTACGGCGAGATGGCCGCTTACGTCGGCGCGCTCGGCCTCATGCTCGCCGCCTGCGCGGTCGTCTTTAAGAGAGACGCGAAGACTAAGTTCTGGACGGCGGTGGCGCTCGTCTGCCTCGTGCTCGCGCTCGGACGCTACGCGCCGCTGAAGTTCTACAAGCTGATCTACTACGTGCCCGTTCTCAACCTCTTCCGCGTGCCCGCGCGTCACCTGATGGAGTTGGAGTTCGCGCTCGCGGTGTTGGCCGGGAGGGGGTTGACCGCGCTGGCCGCGGCGAGGGGGGAGGGACGTGCGCGGCGGCGGGCGGCGGCGGTCGGCGCGTGCGCGGTGCTCGTGACGCTGCTGGTCGTCACGCTCGGTCGTCCCGGCGAGTTCAAACTGGCGCGGCAGGCTCCCGTGGGTTTGATGCGCGCGCCCGAGTTGTTCGTGCCGGTCGTCGTCGCATCCTTGAGCGCGTGGGCGCTGTGGGCCTTCGCCCGCGGCCGTCGCGGGGCGACGTGGCTGCTCGTCGCCGTGCTCGCGTGCGACCTCGCGCTGTGGGGCCAGTCGAGCGGCTGGCGGCTTTCGAGTCCGACGCACGACGGCGACCTCTGGCGCGAGCCGGAGACCGTCAGTCTCATCAGACAGAACGATAAAATAGACAACTCCTCTTACAGAATCCTGACCGCGCCGCACGCGTTCGACCCGGCGTCGGCGCCCGTCCCGCCCTCCGTTTCGCACTCGCCGGAGTGGACGCTGTGGACGCAGCCCGACATCTACATGATGCACGGCGTCGCGAACGCGGCCGGCTACGACGGCTTCGGGCTGGCGCGTTACAGCCGGCTCGCGGGCGAGATGAAGGTCTGGGGCGAGCTGACCGACCCGGACTCATCCCTGCGCGGCGAGGGGCGCGAGATGGATTTGCTGGGCGTCCGCTACCTCGTCTCGATGCGCCCGAAGGGCGCGCCCGGCCCCGTTAAGAATGACGGCCGAACGACCGACGCCGCGAAGGCGGACGCGGCGCCGACGACGCCCGCGACCCCCGCGCTGGCCTTTCCCGAAGCGACGCAGAGGTACGGCGACTTTATGTTCGCGGGCAACGACCTCGCGCTGCCGAACGTCGGCGGGGGCAAGACCCTCCGGTTCAGCGTCCCGCCGACGGAGACAGACCGCATCGCCCTCGTCACGAACCTCTCGTGGTCGGAGGACGTGCCCGACGGCGCGACGGTCGGGCGCGTCCGCCTGAAGACGCAGGACGGGCGCGCCTTCGAGTTCGAGCTGCGCGCGGGCGCCGACACGTCGGAGTGGGCGCACGACCGCGCCGACATACGCGCGCGCGTGCGGCACAAGCGCGCGGCGGTCGCCACGAGCTACGCGGTCGCGGACGCCGCGGGCAACTACGAGGGGCACACCTACGTCACCTCGTTCGCGCTGCCCGGGCGCGCGTTCGTCACGGGCGGCGAGATCGCCGCGGAGGTCACGCCGAAGTGGCCCGACCTGCTGCTCACCGTCTTCCGCGTCTCGCTCGCCGACGCGGCCGCGGGCAAAGCCTATCCGCTGCGCCGCGAGTGGTTCAGCGTCGAGAGGGCTGCGCGTGTGGCGGCGGCCGCGGCCGCCGGGGCTAAGTCGCAAACAGTCTCGACACCGAAGCGGTCAGGTTCGACGGAGGGCGCGGCGGAGGGCGGCGGCGGGGTCGATGAAGGTGTTGCTGTCGGGGCGTCCGGCGCGGCGCGTTGGCGTCTGGTGGGGCGGACGGCGCGGGAGGAGGTCTACGAGAACGCGCGTGCGCTGCCGCGCGCGTGGCTCGCGTCCGAGGCGCGCGCGCTCGGCGAGGAGGCGACGCTCAAAGTCATACGCACGGGGCTCCTGCCCGACGGCTCTGCGTGGGAGCCGCAGCGCACGGCCCTCGTCGAGTCCGACCCGGGCGCGGTCAACCCGCCCGCGACGCAGGCGGGGGGCGCGCAGATCGTGCGTTATGAACCGAACCGCGTTGACGTGAGGACGAAGGCGCCGGCGCCGTCGCTGCTCGTGCTCGCCGAGAACCACTACCCGGGCTGGCGCGCGTACCTCGACGGAGAGCCGGTCGGCGTGCTCCGCGTCAACTACAACCAGCGCGGCGTCCGCGTCCCCGCGGGCGAGCACGAGGTGCGCTTCGTCTACCGGCCGAAGTCGTTGATGATCGGCGCCGCCGTCTCGCTGCTCGCGGCGCTTTTGCTGATCCTCTGGTGGCGCGGGCTGCTGCCGGAAGCGAAGCTGCTCGGGCTCGCGCGGAGAAGGAAAGAACAAGGTGAGGGGGTGAGCGCTTGAGTCAAGCAATCGAGTTCGCGCAGCCGAGGCACGTCGAGAGCCCGGAGGGTTGTTTCTTCTACCACACGGTGGAGCTGCCGACGTTCGGCGTCGTGCACGGGCAGTGGGACTTAAGGGGCAAGTTCGAGGAGTACGTGGGCGGCGTGGACGTGTCGGGCCGGAGCGTGCTCGACGTGGGGACGGCGACCGGGTTCCTGAGCTTCGAGGCCGAGCGGCGCGGCGCGGCGCGGGTCGTCTCGCACGACATGAGCGACGTGCGGCAGCAGACGCTTCTGCCGTTCAAGGACAAGCTCTACTACCAGGATCGTGAGAAGTGGGCCGAGATTTACGGCGCGGAGATGGGGCGCTGGAAGGACGCCTACTGGCTCTGCCACAGGCTGCTGGAATCGCGCGCGGAAGTCTTTTACGGGAGCGTGTACGAGCTGCCGCCCGGTTTGGGCCAATTCGATGTCGTGATCGTCGGCTCGGTGCTCGAACACCTGAGCGACCAGGTGTCGGCGCTGGCCTCGATCGCGCGCCTGACGGCGGGGACGCTGGTCGTCGTCACGCCGCTGCTGGAGACCGAGGAGCGCGTCGCGCGCTTCGAGCCGCTGGCGTCGAACACCGATTACGATTACACGTGGTGGACTTACTCTTTGGGCGTCTACCGCGAGGTCTTACGGATGCTCGGCTTCCGCGTCGAGCGCGTCACGAAGGGGAGCTACTACTACGACTACGCCGGCCGCTGGGAGGAGCGCTCCACGCTCGTCGCCGTGCGCGAGGGCGACTGAGGAGAGTGTTGAAGGTCACGCGCGGGGCCGCAAAGTTAGGGGGCCTGCAAGCGGAAAGGGGCGCTCGAAGATGAGCGCCCCTTTCGCTTTCTCTTTCGTCGTGCCGCCGCGTTAGAAGCGCGTGCGGTACTCGGTCGAGGAGATGAACGCCTTGACCATCTCGGCCGCGATGAAGTCGCCGTTGAACTCGTTGAGCTTCGAGAGCCAGAACCGGTAGCCGTCGAAGTTCGCGTCCGGCAGGTCGTTCGGGTTGCGCTTCAGGTAGCCGAAGTACTGCATCAGCACGAAGGCTTCGTTGTAGAGCCTCTGGTGGACTGACGAACTCTCGACCACACTCCTCAGCGCCGCGGCGCGGCCCGCCGTGTTGCCCGAGCCGAACGCGGCGATGGCCGCGTCGCGCTCGGCGGAGGTGGGATTCACGGTCGCTTTCCGGAAGAGCTCGTTCACGAAATGTGCCGCGTCCGGGGACGGGTTGGCGGCCTGGAAGTCCGGGCGCTGGACGAAGGCTTGCAGGTAAGCATCCTTGTTCGCGTTGAGCTTGGCCTCCCAGTCCGGCTCGCCGTTGACGACGATGCCGTTCAGGATCGAGCGGGTCTCGGGCATGAAGTTCTCGCGGCGGACGGGCACCGGCGTGCCCTCCAGGTTGCCGAAGGCGGCCCTGTGCGTCTTGAAGACGAGGTAGCCGCTCCGCTCGAACTCGATGGAGAGGAAGAAGGCCGCCGACGTGTGGATGCGCTTCACCTCGCGGCAGCCCGCGTTCGACCCGCACTCGTTGATGTTGTTCTGCCAGAACGAGAAGCCCGACTGGTCGGGGAAGCGCGAGAGGAAATCGACGTAGTGCTGCTGGACGAAGAAGTCCGAGTCGTCGATGGTGATCGGCGTGTTGGTGCCGGGCCTGAGGCGAAGCGGCTTGACCTTCGTGTTGCCGTACATCAGCTCGGAGGGGAGGCGGTTGCCGTCCTCCGAGACGATGCGCAGCGTCGGCGCCTGCCCGCTCTGGGCGAGCGCGGCGGAGGCCGTGAAGGCCACGGCGAAGACTGCGGCGATAAACTTACGCATCTGCTTGCTCCAAGATTCCGGGAAAGCTGCGGTGAGTAGCGTGACACGAGCCTGGCGGGGCGCGGTGTCGCCTAACTCTCGTCGGGAGCGGGGCTGCTCCCGTCACGACCAGGGGAAGTTTAGACACCCCCCGAGACCTTTGTCAACTTCAACAAACGTGAAGATTTAGTGCCCTTCGAGACCTTTCAGCGCACGAAGCTTTTGACGCGCGCGGCGGGCGAAAAGTTGACAGCAGTCTTGAGATTCGGCGGGAAATTCTTTAACCACCGCAGACACGGAGACACAGCTAAAAACCTTGAAGCTGTGTTCTTAAGCCGTGTCTCCGTGTCTCGGTGGTTAAAATCCCCGGCTATTCGACCGTCAGCTCGTGCCTGATGACTTCGGAGCCCAAGTCCTCGAACCACGCGAGGTGCTCGGAGACCATGTCGAATTCGAGTCGGTAGCGGCCGGGCTCGGCGGGGGCGCGCATGGCGATCTCTATCGTGACGGACTCGCCGGGCTCGACGTCGCCGGGCAGGTACGCGCCCGCGTGGTACCACGACAGAGGCTCCTCGCCGTCCGCGGCGAAGACGTGCGCGACGAGGTGGACGGAGCCCTCCTGCGTCCCCGTGTCGTCGCCGCGCAGCCAGCGGGCGAGCCCCGTGTTCTCGGCGCGGACGCGGAAGCTCAGCACCTCCCCGGCGCGGCCGCGCCGGGGGCCTTCCTCGACGTTGATGGAGGCGGCGAGGTAGCCGATCCAGCGGCTGTCCGGGTAGGGCTCGCGCTTGCGGCAGGCGAAGATGGCGCGGTCGTCCTGCGTCGCGGGGAAGACCTCGACCTCGTCGAAGCCGACGTTGCGCAGGAGCGCGCGCAGCGCCTCGACGCCCGGCAGGAACCAGTTGTAGATCGCCTCCTTCGCCTCGCCCGGGTTCTCGACGTACGCGAGCGGGTGCAGCAGGGGCCGCAGGCCCCCGACCTCGTACGTGAACGAGCCGGGCGAGTGCTCGGGCGGGTAGATGGCCGTCTCTAAAATTAGTAGTTCGCGCGTGACGGCGAAGAGGCGTTCGAGCGCGAGCACGAGGTGCTTGCAGTGGTAGACGAGCCCGAGCGCGAGCGTCACGTCGAACTGCCCCAGCCCGCGCGGGTCGAGGTCGTAGACGGACAGGCGCCGGTACTCGATGTCGAGCCCGAGCACGTCGCGCACGAACAGCGCCTGCCGGACGAGGTTGCGCTGCGAGTCCACGCCGAGCACGCGGCCCGCGCCGCGCCGCTTCAACTCGACGGCGTAGAAGCCCGCGTTGCAGCCGACGTCGAGCACGCTCCGGCCCGCCATCTCTTCGGGCAGACACGCCCTGACCTTCTCCCACGTCGGCCGCGGGTGCTCGACCGGCTCGCCGACGGCGCTCCGCGTCTTGGTGGTCAGGCCGCCGCCCAGGTCTATGCAGTGGAACCACGGCCCCAGCCGCTCCACGCGCTTCCGAATCTCGTCCGGCGTCATCATCTTCGTCATTAAGAAACCTTGAACTGAACGGCGAGCGGGGTCGAGCCGCGCTCCTCGAACCAGCAGATGTGCTGGGCGACGATGTCGAGCTTGAGCGTGTAGAGGCCGGGCGCGTGCGGGGCCTTCAGCTCCAGCCTGACCTCGGCCGACTCGCCGGGCGCGAGCGCGCGCGGCAGTCGCGGCGTGCCGTGGCGCTCGGAGACGAGCGCGCCCGCCTCGTCGTAGAGTCGCGCGCCCAACATGCACGCGCCCGCGCGCTCGGCCGTCCCCGTGAGCCAGAGCGTGTCGCCCGTGTTCTCGACCACGAGCCGCGCCGCCGTCTTCGAACCCGGCGCGACCGCCGGCGGCCAGCCCTCCGGAAAACTCATGCGCGCGGCGGGCGCCGACGGGCGGCGCGTGTCGGGGACGGAGGAGGCCGCGAGCCCCGGCGCGGCCGTGACCTTCTTGCAGAGAAGGTAGTTGACCGGCGGCGGCTCGACGCGCAGGCGGCCGCCCTCCAGCGAGTCGCGCTCGAACAGCCCGTTGACCGAGACGTAGTCGCCGACGACGGCGAAGCCGCACGCGTCGAGGAGCGCGCGCAGGTAGTCGCGGCTGAAGGGCGACTCCAGCGTGCCGAAGTCGCGCATGACTTCGAGCAGCTCCTCCTCGGGCTCCGACCCCTCCTCGGGGCGGTCGCCTTCGAGGATGAAGAGCGAGCCGCCGTACTTCGTCATCGCCGCGAGGTGGCGCAGCACGGCGCGCTCGTCCTCGAAGTGGTGGAGCGAGTCGTAGCAGACGACGGCGTCGAACTGCTCCCCGAGCGGCTGCCCTTCCACGTCGTGGACGAGGAAGCGGCAGCGCAGGGGCGTCTCGTGGTCGGCGCCGTAGGGGACGCGCTCGACGCGCTCGCGCGCGACCTCGACGAGGTCGGGGCTGATGTCGATCCCCGTCACGTCGTAGCCGAGGCGCGCGAAGTATTCGCTGAGCCAGCCGGAGCCGCAGCCCACGTCGAGGATGCGCCGGTCGGGCGGGAGCGCGAGCGCGAGCGCGACGTTGGCGAAGTCGCAGAAGTGTCGGAAGGTGTCGGCGTCGATGCCGTCGCCGCCGTAGCGCTCGGGCTTGTTGGCGAGGTTGTAGAAGGGCTTGGTGCGCAGGTGGTGCAGGCGCTCCGGGCTGATGCGGCGCGGGTACTCGACGGCCGCGCGCTTGTAGTCCACGCCTTCGAGCTTGCGCCCGCGGCCGTTGCCGTTCGGGGCGTGCCGGCCGTTGCCGGAGGTGGCCGCGCGGTCTGCGGGCGGGAGCGCTTCCGCAAGCGGCGTGTCCGGCCGCGTCCGGGGGCGCGTCGCCTCGGGGCGCGCGGGGGCGAAGAGGCTCTCGGGCGCGAGCGCGGCGAACTCCGCGGCCACGCCGCGCACGAGCGCGTCGTCCGTGTCGGGCTCGACGCCGAGCACGGAGAGTTCCGCCGAGAGCCCCGCCAGCAACCTCCGACGGGGGCGCGCGGCGACGACCTCGCGGATGAAGTCGAGATAGCCTTCGGCGCTCTTGCGGATGTCGTGCTCGACGACGACGTGGCGGCGTGCGTTCGCGCCGACGCGCGCGCGCAACTGCCCGTCCTCGATGAGCCGCGCGAGATAAGCGCGCAGCAACTCGTCCGCGTGCTCGCCGGGCTCGACCTTGACGACACAATCGTCGGGCAGCTCGCCGAACCAGCCCACGCCCGACACGACCGCGCAGACGCCCGCGGCCATGATGCGGCACAGGCTCCCCGAGGTCTCGCCCACGGTGCGCTCGCGCAGGTTGAGCGCGATGTCGGTCTCGCCGATGCGGCTCTCGAACTCTTCGAGCGTGACGTGCCCGGTTATCTCCACGCGGTCTTCGAGCCCGCACTCGCGCACGAGGGCGCGCACGTCGAAGTACGAGTTCGGGTCGCCGACGAGCGTGTAGCGGAAGTCGTGACGGTCGCGCAGGTGTGCGAGCGCGCGCAGCGCACGCTCGATGCCCTTGTCCGGCGTGATGAGGCCGAACGAGGCGATGCTGACCGGGCGCACGGCTTCGGGCGCGTCGCGCGGGGGCGCGCCGGCGGCCGCGGGCGTGATGTGGTGGTTGACGCGTCGGACGGGGACGCCGGGGGCGAAGCGCTCGAAGCGCGCGCGACTCCAGTCGGAGTGGACGAGGATGCCTTCGGCCGAGCGCGCGAGGCGGCAGTTGAGGGGGAAGTCTAAGGGGAGCGCGAAGGCGGCGGGCGTCGCGCCGCGGGTGAGAGCCTCCTCGGCCTCGCGCCGCGCCTCGTCGCCGTGGCAGGCGGCCACCTCGTCGAGGTAGAGGCGCATGTCGCCGCGCTGCCGCGCGAGCCCGAGGAAGAAGTCTTGCAGCGCGAAGTCGTGGAAGACGACGACGCCCGGGTGCGCGCGCACGGCGTCGAAGACGCCCGCGTGGTACCGGTGGTCGTTGCCCATGTGGTAGACGGCCGCGTCGAACTCGCCCAGAGACGCGAGCGCGGCGGGGTCGCGCCGGTAGTCGCGCACCGCGAAGCGCTGGACGAGCCCCTCGTCCGACGGCCGGAAGCCCTCGACGAAGAGCGTCACCTCGGCGCCCGCCGCCGCGAGGTGCGGCAGCAGCTCCTCGCTGTAATCCGCGATCCCCGAGCGCTGGGGCCCCAGCGGGCTGAAGTAGGCGAGACGCATAAAACAGTAGGCAGTAGACAGTAGACAGTAGTCAGTAGAAGAACCTTAGAAACGTCAGGGTGTCAGAGTCAGCGGCAGCGGCGCGGAGCGCTACTGTCTACTGACTACTGCCTACTGACTACTCACCGCACCACCGTCACCTTGGCGCGGGCGGTGGGCGAGCCCCTGTCGCTGAACCAGGCGACCTGCTCCTGCACGAGGTCAACTTCGAGGATGTACTCGCCGGGCTCCTTCGGGGCGGTGACGGCGAGCGGGATTTCCGTCTCCTCGCCGGGCCGGAGGTCTTTCGAGATGCCGTAGCGGCCGTCCATGTCGGTGACGAGCGTGCCGTCGGGCTTGAGCCAGCGGTTGCCGGCGGCGATGTAGAACCAGTTGTCGTTGCGGTCGTTGACCTCGCCGCCGCGCGACCACCAGTAAACGTCGCTCGCGTTCTTGATGTGTACCTGCACGCTCTCCTTCTGCCCGGCGCGGAGCTTGGCGGGCGCGTCGGGCAGGGAGAGCTGCGCCTTGAAGCCGGCGTCGGGCAGCGGCCCCGGCGTCTTGGCGGGCGCGGGCGTCCCGGCCGTGTCGGCCGTGTCGCCCCCGCGCTGCCGGCAACCGGCGGCGGCGACGAGCAGCGCACACGCCAACACCAGTGCGAAAAGTTTTCCGACTCTCATCTTCAATCGTTCCTCTCGTTGTTAAGTGACGGGTGCCGGGTGATGAACGTCGCGGCGAAGTCATGCCCGCCATTCATCACCCGGCACTTCGTTCTCACGGCCCGACCCGCACGTTCATGCGGAGCGTCTTCGAGCCCTTCTCGTGGAAGAAGGTGACGCCCTCGTGAATCATGTCAATCTCAAGCACGTAGTCGCCGGGCTCCCGCGGCGCGTTGACGGGGAGCGTCAGCGCGGCCTCGCCGCCGGGCGGGAGGTCTGCGGCGAGCCCGGTGCGGCCGTCGAGGTCGTTGACGACGCGCCCCGTGACGGGGTCGAGCCAGCGGTCGCCCGCGTTGACCCGGTACATGCCGCGCGTGTCGCCGCGCGCGGGCCAGACCGCGCCGCCGCGGTTGCGCACGCGCAGGCTCAGCACCGCGCGCTCGCCCGGCCGCATCGAACTCGGCGCGCCCGGCGCCGCGATCTCCGCGCGGTAGTGGTAGTCGGGGAAGGCGGCCGAGCGCCAGAACCGCTCCAGCGACGCCCGCCCCTCCTCGCCTTCGGGGAGCGTGGCTTCGATGAGCATCATACCCACCGGGCGGCGCTGCGAAAAGAAGGGAACCCGCACGGGGCGCGCGCCGACGAACGCGAGGCCGCGGCTCCTGACGTACTCGCGCGCCTGCGCCAAGTCCTCGGGCATGCAGAGCGAGAGGCGGCGGTGCGGCCCCGATTCGACCGTGCGGACGAAGTGCTGGCGCGCGTCGCGCGTGGCGAAGTATTCGGGGTGGCTGGCGGTGACGATGGGGAGTTCGGGGGCGATGAGGGCTTCGAAGCCGTTCGACTTGGGGCCGCTCTCGACCCAGCCCTCGACGCCTTCGAAGAGGGCGCGCGTCTCCGCGTCCATGAAGTCTCGCAGCCGCCGGTCGCGGAGGATGTAGCGCGCCTCGTGCCTGTACGAGCCCCAGCTCGACAGCGCCGTCGGGCGCATGCTCCACTCGTACTTGAGCGCGTAGAGGCACGCCACGGCGGCCTGCGCGCAGAGCGCGAGGACGAGAATTGCCGGGACCGCCGTCCCCCACGAAAGCGCGCCGCGTGCCGCCGTCGAAGCGGAGGAGCCGGACGGCCTCACCCTCAAGAGCGACGCGGCGACGGCGACCACGCACACGCCGCAGAGCACTTCGAGGTAGAGTCCGTAGCGGCTGTATCCCATCCCGCCCGCGCTCCACGCGAGACACCCGACGACGACCAGCAGGCAGACGGCACGCACGCGCCCGTCGCGCCACAGCAGCGCGAGCCCCGCGAGCGCGACGACGAAGCCGAGGGTGATGCGCCCGGAGTAGACGCCCAGCTCCGAGTGTCGCGCCGGCTCGAAGGTGGCGAGGACGGGCCACGCCAGAGTCTCCCAGAAACTCTTCGGCCCCCAGCGCCCGTCCCAGCCGCCTTCGGTGTGCCAGTAGGGCGACTTGAAGAAGGTGTTGGCGAGCGGGAAGACGGGATTCGCCGTCAGCACCCAGAGGTAGACCGCGAACGGCAGGAGCGGCGCGACGAACGCGACGAACGCGAGCGCGACGGTCGTCAGCAACTCTCTCGACCTCAGGCGCCGCGGCCCCGCGAGCGCCCTGTACGCGCAGAGCAGGACGACGGGCAGGATGGCGGCCGCGTTCGTCAGCTTGAGCGCCGCGCTCAGGCCCAGCAGCAGCGCGACGCGGACGATGACGGCGCGCTTGTTCTCGGCCTCCTCGACGCGCAGCGCGAGCCACGTCGCTTCGAGCAGCAGCGGGAGCGACAGGAGGTCAACCATGTACTCGTTGACCTCGTAGAGCAGGTGCTCCGCCAGCACGACGAGGAGCACGCACGCCGCCCGCGGCCACGCGCGCGCGGCGAAGGGGCGCAGCAGCTTCTCCGCGACGCGCGCCGTCCAGACGAGCGCGAGCAGGTTGACGACCGTTCCGAGGCGGTAGCCGAGCGCGTGGCGGAAGAGCCCCGTCACGGTGTCGGGCGCGGGGTTGTAGGGCGCGGGCGTCGGGAAGTAGTCGCCCGCCATGAAGAGCGTGCCGCGCAGCGAACGCTCGGCGTGGAGCAGCCGGTAGTTGAGCACGTCCCACGAGATGTCCGGGAAGGGGAGCCGCAGCACGTAGAAGAACAGCAGCGGCGGCAGCACCACGAGCCAGAACTCGCGCCCCGCGCGTTCGGACGGGAAGGGCTTGGTGACGACGTAGAAGTAGCACGCGGCACACGCGGGCGGGACGGAGAGAGCCCACGCGAGCGCGTTGGAGTCGAGCGGCCAGAGGTACTGGCGTATGAAGACGAGCAGGAAGAAGAAGGCGAGCACGTCGCCGAACTCGGCGCGCTCGCGCAGTCGCGCGAGCGCGCCCGGCCGCGCGGCCGCGGGGCGGCGTAACGAAGGCGCTGCGGGCTGGACGGCCGCGCTCGTCATCCGTGACATCAGCGCCCCGCCGCGCCGCCGCCGTTGCGCTCGTCGGCCGCGGGTGCCCGGCCGGAGCGCAGCTCGTCGGCGAGCACGCGGATGTGGTACTCGAACTCCTGCGAGCGGCGCGCGATGGAGTGGAGGATGAGGCCGGCCGTCAGGGAGAGCAGCCCGCACAGGAAGAGGCCGCCGGCGGCGATGACGATGAACGTGCCCGGCATCGAGCCCCCGAAGCCCAAAGCCCCGGCCGCCCCGCTCACGCACGCGAGCAGGACGAGGAGGAGCCCGAGGCCGCCGAAGAACGTCAGAGGCTTGTAGTCGCGGAAGAGCGCGAGCGTCGTGTTGAGGATGAGGAAGCCGTCGCGCAAAAACTGAATCTTCGAGTGGCTGCCCTCGGGCCGGTGCGTGAGGTCGACGGGGACTTCCGCCAGGCGGTAGCCGCGCTCGACGGCCTTGATGGTCAGCTCGGTCTCGATCTCGAAGCCGCCGCCGAAGAGCGGCAGGCCCTTGACGAACTCGCGGCTGAAGGCGCGGTAGCCCGAGAGGATGTCGGTCAGCTCGACGCGGAAGATGAAGTTGAGCGTCGAGCGCACGAGGCGGTTCGCCGCACGGTTCCGCCGCTTGAACTGGCTCTGCGACGCGGCGTGCAGGCGCGAGCCGACGCTCATGTCGGCCTCGCCCGCGACCACGGGCGCGAGCAGGGCGTGGACGGCCTCGGCCGGGTACGTGTCGTCGCCGTCCACCATCACGTAGAAGTCAGCGTCCACCTGCCGGAACATCGACTGGACGACGTAGCCCTTGCCCTGCCGCCGCTCGGTGAAGACCTCCGCGCCCGCGCGCAGCGCCTCCTCGACCGTGCGGTCGGTCGAGTTGTTGTCGAAGACGTAGACGCGCGCGTGGGGCAGCTCCTCGCGGAAGCGCGCGACGACGCGCGCCACGGTCGGCTCCTCGTTGTAGCACGGGACGAGGACGGCGACCCCGCGCCCCGCGGCCCCGGCCGGGGCTCCGGCGTGGGTGATGACTTCTCTGGCGTGCGTTCTTGACATCGGGTCTAAGGGAAGTGATAAGTGAGTGAAGAAGTAAGGCGCCTCGTTCTTTCCGGAGGCGGTTTGCAAAGCCCCGGAGGGGCTCGATGTTTATAGTCCCGATGTTGTTAGTCAACCCCGAGCCCCGTCAGGGGCGACACGAACATGCCGCCCCCCGGGGCCTGGTGAAATTCTCGCTACCGTTGACTATAAACCTGTCGCTCCTGCGGGGCTAAGCAGTTTCCGACACGACTTCTTATCACTTATCACTCATCACTTGGAGACGGGGCAAACTAACACTTCGCGTCGGGAAATGCCAAGCGCGCTGGCGGCGGTGGGGCGCGCGCGGCCGCTCAGGGAACTGCTGGTGGTGCTCGCCTTCTGCCTCTTCACGGCGCTGCTGACGTGGCCGTACGTGACGCGTCTGCGCGACGCGGTGGTCGATCCGGGCGACCCGTACCTCGTCACGTGGATCATGTGGTGGGACTACCACCAGACGCTGCGCGACCCGCTGAACCTCTTCCACTCGAACACGTTCTACCCGCTGCAATACACGCTCGCGTTCAGCGAGCACTGCTACGGGCTGGCGCTGCCGTTCTTCCCCCTCTTCGCCCTGGGGGTGAGGCCGCTGACGGTGCACGCCGTGGCGATGTTCCTCGGCTTCGCGCTCTCGGGCTACGGGGCGTTCCGCCTGGC
>DAIRFV010000298.1:0-7406 GCA_036794905.1 Pyrinomonadaceae bacterium
TCCCCGACAAGAACGCGGCGGCGCACCGCGGCGTCTGGCTCAAGGAGGCGAAGGGGAGTTACGAGCTGCGCGGGAAGACTCTGGGCGTCGTCGGCTACGGCAACATCGGCTCGCAGGTCTCGGTGATGGCCGAGGCTCTGGGGATGAAGGTCGTCTACTACGACGTGGTGCCGAAGCTCCCGCACGGGAACGCCCGCCAGGCGCGCGACCTCGCGGAGTTACTCTCGGAGTCGCACGTCGTCACGCTCCACGTCCCCGGCAACGCCTCCACGCGCAACCTGATGGACGAAGCGGCGCTGGCGCAGATGCGCGAGGGCTCCATCCTCATCAACTACAGCCGCGGCGACGTGGTTGACCTGGATGCTTTGCGGAGGCACGTCGAGCGGGGTCGGCTGTCGGGCGCGGCCGTGGACGTGTTTCCGGAGGAGCCGGAGAAGAGCGGCGACCCCTTCGTCACGGTCTTGCAGAATTTGCCGAACGTGATTCTGACGCCGCACGTCGGCGGCTCGACCGAGGAGGCGCAGGAATCAATCGGCGTGGACGTGGCGTCGAAGCTGATTCAGTACCTCGAGTTCGGCACCTCCAGCGGCTCGCACACGGTGCCGCCCGTCTCCCTGCCGCCGCAGGAGGGCACGCACCGCGTCCTGCACATCCACCGCAACGTCCCCGGCGTCCTGGCCGAGATCAACTCAAGGCTCTCGGCGCGCGGCGTCAACATCCTCGGCCAGTATTTGAAGACGAACGACCGCGTCGGCTACGTCATCCTCGACGTGGACACGACCCTCTCGAAGGAGGCGGTGAGCATTCTGCGCGAGGCGAAGGAGACTTTGAAGACGCGGGTCGTCTACTAGATGAGCAGCATCTCGACGCGGTGGGCGTGCACCATCCCCTCGCAGGGCGACCAGGCGAAGACCGTGAAGCGCCCGTCCTGCGAGGCCACGAGCGCGACCGCGTCGCGCTGATCCTGCACGAACTGCGCCGCCGAGAGGTGGCGCGTCCCGCCCAGCTCGGCCGGGTCAACGACCGAGGGCCGCGAGCCCGCGACCGGCTCGGTGAGGACGACGTGCTCGACCTCGGCGCCGCCCCGGCTCTGGATGATCTTCGCGCCGAAGACGAGCAGCTCCGAACGGTCGTTGACGACGGCCGCGCCGTCCACGGCCGTCAGCCCCGCGACGGCCTCCACGCTCCGGCGCAACTCCTCCTGCCACTCCGGGTCGTCGCCCTCGAACTCGCCGCGCGCCAGCAGCTCTCTCAACTCGGGGAAGGCGGGCTCGACCGTGTAGGGGGCGGGCCACAGGATGGACTCGCGCCACGCGCCCGAGCCCGCGGGCACGACCAGCAGCGTGCCGCCGCGCCCGTGCGCGCGCATCGAGACGGCGAGCTGCACGAGCACGTCCACCTGCGCGGCGGAACTGTTCGCCGCGCCGAAGCCGAGGAGCGACGTGACCATGTCGGGGCAGTCGGGCAGGGAGGCGCCGGCCTCGTCCACCAGCTTCACCTCGTCGCCCCTGAGCATCACGACGTTGGCGAACTTGGCGGCGTCGCGGGTGCGGCGGTATTTGACGACGAGCAGCCCGGGCTCGACGACTTCGAGCACGAAGCAGAGGCGCGGGATGTCGCGGGTCGTCCCCCAGACGCAGAACTCTCCGTCGTCGTCGCCGCGCCAGACGCCGAGGTGGATGCCGGGGCGCTCGACGGCCGGGGCGAGCTTGGCGAGTGCGTACGGGCTGAGCGGGAGCGCGCGCGCGAACCTGAGCGGCGGGTCGGCCTGTTCGGGCGGGAGGAAGGCGAGCGAAATCTTCGGCGCGTAGCCCTCCTCGCGCCGCAGGCTCGCCCAGAAGGCCGCGTCGATGACGGCCTCGACCGCCGCGGCGTCGGGCGTGGGCGCGAGCCCGTCGCGGCCCGCCGCGCGCGCGGACTCGGCGCGGCGCGTGAGGCGCTCCACGACGGCCTCGGCCACCTTGCGCGCGGCCGGGTAGGCCGGCCCCTTTCGGACTGTGACGCTCCCGCTCATCTCACTTCCCTCACTTCACGTCGAGCAGTTCCACGTCGAAGACGAGCGTCGAGTTGGCCGGGATGCCCGGCCGCGGGTTCGCGCCGTAGCCGAGCACGGGCGGGACGACGAGTTGGCGCCGGCCCCCGACCTTCATCGTCGCCACGCCCTCGTCCCAGCCCTTGATGACCGACGGCGGGTTGCTGCGCAGCACGAACGAGTAGGGCTGACCCTTGTCGCGCGAGCTGTCGAACTTCGTCCCGTCGGTTTGGAGCGTGCCCGTGTAGTGGACGACCGCGGTCTGACCCGGGCGCGGGCTCGCGCCCGTGCCGACGACGAGGTCGGTGTACTTCAGACCCGACGCGGTCGTCACCTCCGCGCCCGCGCCCGCGCCGCCCGGGAGCTTCGGCACGAGGAGGTAGGCGGCCGCGCCCGCCACGAGCGCGACGACGACGACGGCCGCGATGAGGCGCGTCCGCTTCTGTCTGGCGTGGCGCGCGTGCGACCTCTCCTGCGCGCCGTAGCTCGTGCGGCGCGTGTGCGACCTCCCGGCGGTGTGCCGCTTACGACTCTGGGGCAACGGTTAAGTCTCCTGTCGTGTGGTGTGGTCTGTTCGGTTCGCGCGGGCGTGACCGCACGCGGGGCGTAGCATAAGCGAAACGGGCCTCAACCCTCAACCGCCGAAAGCGTCCGCCTTCGTGTCCCAGAAGGTCGGCTCGGTCGGCCGCAGCTCGCGCTCGGCGGCCACGGCGACGAAGCCCATCGTGTAGCGGGCGTTGACTTCGAGCAGCGGGTGCAGGCCCCCCGCGTGCTCGAGCGCGTCGAAGCCCGCGGGGCCGCGGTAGCCTTCCGTGAGGAGTCGTTCGCACACGACGGCGGCCGCCTCTTCAAGCTCCCGCATGCGCCGCGGCTCGGGCGGGCGCCCGAGCACGTAACCCAGACCCGTGCCCGCGCCGTTCGTGCGCAGGTCGCTCACGCCGAGCAGGCGATGTGAACCCTCTGATGAAACTTCGACGACGACGCCGTACTCGCGCGAGACTTCGAGCCACGGCTGGAAGATGAGCGGCTCGCCGCGCGCCAGACGTTTGAAGGCCCAGGCGCCTTGCGCCCCCTCGACGCGCGGCCCGCGCCCCAACACGCGCTCGCGCGCCGCGAACCCGTAAGGGCTCTTGACGACCCACTTGTCCTCCGCGCCGGGGCAGGCGCGCGCGGCTGCTTCCTCCAACTCTTCCACGTCGGCGACGACGCGCGCGCCGGGCAGAGCCCAGCCCATCTCGACTTCGAGCGCGTGGCTCCACAGCTTCGAGTTGACGCGCGCGACCACGTCCAGGTCAACGGCCGGCACCGACGCGCCCGCGCGCCCGCCTTCGGCCGCGGACGTGCGCGTCCAGCCCCAGGGCGTGAAGAGACGATTCGTCTGCGGCGTGCGGCCTGACGCGGCCGCGCGCGGCGAGACGAGTTCCACCCCGCGCCCGCGCGCCTCTTCGGCGACGGCCTCCGCCCACGGCACTTCATACAGCAACCCGTCGCCGGGGCGCGCGAGCCGGAGGAGGTGCGGGGCGAGGCGGCGGTTGAGCGCGTCGAAGGCATGCGTGCGTCTGTAGGCGCGCGCGGCGGTTGAAGAGGCCGCGGCGTCGTGCGCCAGCTCGACCTCGAAGTCCGCGTTCATGTGCCACAGTCTGTTTTTCACGCCGGTGGGTTTAGTATACAGGCACGATGCGAGTGTGGAGGCTGGACGTTGAGTACGAGGGGACGCGCTACGCGGGCTGGCAGACGCAGCCGCACGCGCGCACGGTGCAGGGCGAGCTGACGAAAGCCGCGGAGCAGTTCTTCAACTCCCGCGTCGAGGTCGGGGGCTCGGGTCGGACGGACGCGGGCGTCCACGCGCTCCGGCAGGTCGCGCACCTGAAGTCGAAGCCGCCGGGGCGCGCGCCCGACCCCGCGCAGTTGAAGGCGGGCTTGAACAAGCTCCTGCCGCACGACATCAACGTCCTGCGCGTCGCGCAGGCGCGCACGGGCTTTCACGCGCGGCACGACGCGGTGGCGCGCTACTACGTCTACCAGATCGCGACGCGGCGGACGGCGTTCGGCAAGCCCTTCGTCTGGTGGGTGCGGGACAGGCTGGACGTGTCGGCGATGCGCGCGGCGTGCGGGCTCGTCGCGGGGCGGCACGACTTCAGCTCGTTCTGCGAGAGCCCCGCGGAGCAGCGCTCGACGCTCGTCGAGGTCTCGCGCGCGGAGGTCTCGGCGGAGGGCGGGCTCGTCCTCTTCCGCGTCGGCGCGAGCCACTTCCTCTGGAAGATGGTGAGGCGCCTGGTGGGCGCGCTCGTCGAAGTCGGGCGCGGGAATCTACCCGCGGAGGAGTTCGGCGGAATGTTCGAGCGGTACTCCAACGCGCCCGCCGCCTGGACTGCGCCGCCCTCCGGCCTCTTCCTCGAACGCGTCCTCTACGAAGGCGACCCGCCGCCCGGCCCCCTCCGCGCCCCGTTCCCTTTGGCGGCGGACTGAACGGACTTTGAAAGCTCAAATCCTACGGGCGTTACTGAGCCCCGAGACGCTTCCGGCGGCGGGAAACTTTCCGCGCGCACGGCGGCGCGCGCCGCGCCGGGGGGCGCCGCGCCTTCGGGGAGAGTCGGGGCGGGCGCCTACTTCCGGCGCTTGAAGTAGAGGCAGGCGACGTTGCCATCCTGCGTCACGGCCGTCAACTCCCAGCCCTCTTCGCCGAGCTTGTTGAGGTCGGGCCGGGTGCAGGTCGCCTTGTACTCCCAGCGCGCGTGCGGCTGCGGCCCCTGCCGCGCGAACGCGAACCCGGCGCACAGGAGGGAGGTCAGCACCAACGCGGCGAGCATGATTCTCTTTCTCATGCGCCGCAGCATAAGAGAGCGACCCGCGCCTCGTAAAGACCGAAGACCGCGCCGGGCGTCGGTGTTGACAACAGCCGCCGCGCGGTAGTAGAAAACCGCTGCTGCTCCCAACGTTTTCAAGATTCAAATTCAGGACACCGGACGCCCCGAATCTCACTTCGCTGTCATTGTGTGCGGGCGGCGCGCGCCGCCGGGGGAGAACATGAACAAACATACGGGACGCGGCCGCGCGCGGCGCGTGTTAACCGCTTTCGCGCTGCTGCTGCTGACGCTCGGCGCGCCGGCCGCGCTGCGCGCACAGACGCGCACGGAGTACCGCGCCTTCTGGGTCGACACTTTCAACACCAGCCTCAACAACCACGCGGACGTGCTCGCGGTCGTGGGCAACGCGAAGGCCGCCAACGCCAACGCCATCTTCGTGCAGGTGCGCCGGCGCGGCGACTCCTGGTACCTCAACTCGCTCGAACCCCCCGGCGACCGCACGCCGATTCAGCCCGGGTTCGATGTCTTGCAGGATGTCATCAACACCGCGCACGCGGAAGGCATCGAGGTGCACGCCTTCGTCATCATGAGCGCCGTCTGGGGGAGAGCGCCGAACCTCTTCCCGCCCGAGAACCCGAACCACGTCTTCAACCTTCACGGCGGCTTCAACGCCGCGACCAACACCGTCACGCCGGGCCCGAACAACTGGCTCACGCGCACGCTGCTGCCCGACGCCCCCGCGACGCCGGGCATCACCTACCAAGGGCACCGCTTCGGCAGCGACTTCTGGATAGACTTCGGCCACCCCGACGCGGCGAAGTACACGGCCGACGTGGTCAAGCACCTCGTCGCCAACTACGACATCGACGGCCTGCACCTCGACCGCATACGCTACCCCGAGTTCGGCGTCGCCGCCGGCCAGCCCGCGCAGACGCCCTCGAACGGCACCAACGTCGGCTACAACCCGACGAGCGTCGAGCGCTTCCAGCGCGCGAACGGCATCGCCGCCGGGAGCCCCGCGCCCGCGACGAACAACCCGCAGTGGAACCAGTGGCGGCGCGATCAGGTGACGAACGTCGTCCGCCGCGTCTACCTCGAAGCGCTCGCCATCAAGCCGCAGCTCAAAGTCTCGGCCGCGCTCATCGCCTTCGGCGGCATCAGTAACACGAACGACCCGACGTGGAACTCGGCCGAGGCGTTCTGGCGCGTCTACCAGGACTGGCGCGCGTGGACGCAGGAGGGCATCCTCGACCTCGCCATCCCGATGGCCTACAAGGCCGAGCACACCGCCGCCGTCCGCCCGCAGTACGACCAGTGGGACGCGTGGCTGCGCACGCACCTCTACGACCGCGCGGGGCTGATGGGTCAGGGCGCCGCCAACAACGCCATCGAAGGCACGCTCCGCCAGACGCGCCGCACGCTCACGCCCGCGGGCGGGACTCCCTTGAGCGGCATCATCTTCTTCTCGATGGCGACCAGCAACATCGCCGTCACCAACAACCCGTTCGCCATCCCCGCGCCCGTCACCACGCCCGCGCGCACCTTCGCCGAGTTCGCCTCCGGACTGACGACGGGCAAGTCCACGGGCGGCGCGACGCTCTACGAGCCGGAGGGGCAGACGCCCATCTTCGCCGAGCCCGCTTCGATCCCGACCTTCTCGTGGAAACTCGCGCCGACGAAGGGGCACGTGAAGGGAGAGGCTTTCGATTCAGACGGCAAGCCGCTCGACACGGCGACTGTTAACATCGAGAACCTCGACACGAGTGCGACGCGTTCGACGAAGACGGACGGCAACGGCTTCTTCGGCGCGGTCGATCTCCAGCCCGGCGCGTACCGCGCGCAGGCCGGCGCGTCCTACTTCTGCTTCAACGTCCTGCCGGGTACGGTCGCCGACGCCGTCCTCGACACGCTCGCGCCCGTGACCGTCGCCCTGCCCACGCCTCCGACGCCGAACGGGCAGAACGGCTGGTACACGTCGAACGTCTCGGTCAGCCTCGACGCGTCGGACAACTGCTCCGGCGTTGCCTCGACCGTCTACTCGACGGACGGCGGCGAGACCTGGCAGCCCTACGCGGGCGCCTTCACCCTGAGCGAAGAGGGCACGCACGTCCTCCTCTACCGCTCGACCGACGCCGCCGGCAACGAGGGGACGGCGCAGAGCCTCGTCGTCAAGATCGACAAGACCGCGCCGACCCTTTCGTTGAGCGCGACGCCCGGCGTGATCTGGCCGGCCACCAACCAGCCCTTCGACGTGAGCGTCGGGGGCTCGGGCTCCGACGCCGTTTCGGGTCTGGCCTCGGTCGCGTACGTCGTGACGGACGAGTACGGCGCGCCGCTCTCCATCGAGCCGCGCGCGTTGACCGGCAACTCCGCCGAGTGGGCCGAATCGCTCACGGTCGAGGCGAGCCGCCGCGGCGACGACCTCGACGGGCGTCTCTACCGCGTGACCGCGACGCTCACAGACCAGGCCGGCAACACCACGACCGCCACCGCCGACATCGTCGTCCCGCACGACCAACGGCCGCAGTAAGACCGCTCTAACCACAGAGACACAGAGGCACGGCTTG
>DAIRFV010000299.1:0-7403 GCA_036794905.1 Pyrinomonadaceae bacterium
CGCGCCGTCGTCGTCCTCCCGCAGTGGAACGCCGACGCCGAGAGCCACGTCGCGCTCTGCCGCCTGCTCTCGCGGCTCGGCATCACGGCGCTCCGTTTGACGCTCCCCTACCACGAGGCGCGCCGCCCCGCCGGGTTCGAGCGCGCCGAGTACATGGTCAGCCCCAACGTCGGCCGCACGCTCCAGGCTCTAAGGCAGGGCGTCATCGACACGCGCGCGGCCGTCGCGTGGCTCGACTCGCAAGGCTACGAGCGCATCGGCGCGATGGGGACGAGCATCGGGTCGTGCACGGCCTTCCTCGCCTTCGTGCATGACGAAAGGATAGACGCGGGCGTCTTCAACCACGTCTCCGGCTTCGTCGCCGACGTGGTCTGGCGCGGCATCTCGACGCAGCACGTGCGCGCAGGGATAGAGGGCGCGCTCACGCTCGAAGAGCTGCGCGAGGCGTGGCTGCCCATCAGCCCGATGAGCTACGTCGGGAGGCTCACGCACCTGCGCCGCCGCCCCATGCGCTTCATCGCCGCGCGCCACGACCTGACCTTCCCCGCCGACCTCTCGCACGAGGTCATCGCCGGAGTCCGCGCCACGGGCGTCCCCGTCAACGTCTCCTGGCTCCCCTGCGGCCACTACACCAGCGGCGAGCGCCCCTGGGTCTACCTCGACGGCTGGAAGATTGTTGGATTCTTAAGAAAGAAGTTGTGAGGAATAGACAGTAGCCAGTAGTCTGTAGACAGTAGAAAAACAGCCGTCGCTCAAAACCTATGGTTGTCATCCCCAATATCAGCAGAGCGGAGCCTACTGACTACTGACTACTGACTTCTTGACTCCCCGCGCGATTTGGCATAGAACCGAGAGCATCTTTTGACACCACAGGACAACCCGGAGGAGAAGCGAAGATGGCCGACGAGACCGTGAGAGACGCCGACGCGGCGAACACCTGCAAGAACGCCCCCTGCACCTGCCCCGTCGAGAAGGGCGAGAAGTACTGTAGCGTCCACTGCCAGAGCACCCCGAACACCATCCAGATCGACTGCGACTGCGGCCACGACAACTGCGGGGGCGACTTCTAGGAAGTCAGTAGACAGTAGTCAGTAAACAGTAGGAAAAACACAAGCGGCGCGCTCAGTCTTGAGATCGGGCGCGCCGCTTTGTCTTCCTACTGGCTACTGCCTACCGTCTACTTCCCGCAATAGACTACTCCTCGAAGCCCTCGCGCAGTTCGGCGAGGATTTCGAGGGCGACGGCGCGGGCGCGTTCGACCTCGTCGGGCTTGAAGGAGACGGCGCCGACGACGGCGTGGCCGCCGCCGCCGTAGCGCTCGCAGATGGTGGCGAGGTTGTGGCGGCGCGGGCGCGGGCTGAAGGGGTTCGAGCCGACCGAGATTTTGGTGCGGTAGCCGCCGCGCGTCACCGCCACCGAGTAGGTCGTCTCGGGGCAGACGTAGTAGGGGATGAACTTGTTGAAGCCCTCGACGCCTTCGTCAACCAGGTCGAAGGTGACGGCGCCGCGCTCGTAGGCGGCCTTGCGGCGGATGGTCTCCAACGTCTCGCGGTGGCGCGCGAGCAGGGGCCGGAAGCGTTGCTGCACCTCCTCGCCCGTCGCCACCTCTTCGAGCGTGCGCGTCGTCAACGCGCGGATGATCTGCTCGATAAAGTCGTCGTCCACGTTCTCGATGACCTGCATGAGCTGGAGCGCGGGCTCTTTCAGCTCGACGGGCTGCGCGGCCGATTCGTAGAAGGCGCCGTCGATGGTGTGCGCCCAGTGGACGAGCGGGTCGAGCGCCGGGTCGCGGAAGCCGAAGCCCTCCGAGGCGACGCGCGCGATGAACTCGGTGCAGGACTTGCTGTCGGCGTCCCAGAACTTCCGCCCCGAGGTGTCCGCGCGGAAGTGCGCCTCGTCCTCCGCGGAGAGGAAGGCCGACTGGTGGTGGTCGAACCACCACGTCAGGCGCTCGGAGGGGCTGTACTTGAAATCGACGATGGCGTTCTCGTCGCCGTCGAACATCGCCTCGTCGAAGAGCGCGCCGGCCGTGTGCAGCAGCGGCGCGTAGGACACGTCGGCGCCGGGGCGCACGCGCGAGAGGTAGAACCGCGTAAAGACCGCGGCCGAGGCCACGCCGTCGAAGCAGTGGCCGTGATAGAGCAGACGGAGTCTCATCCTTCTTTATAAAACCAGTCGAAAAATCGGGGTCGAAAAGAGCAGGACATCATAGCACAGCAGGCGGCAGGAGGCGGATGGCAGGGGGGAGGAGGCAGACGGTAGATGGCAGTTAAGAGCAGTAGTCAGCATTCAGTAGACAGGAGTCAGTAGGAAGACGAAGCGGCGCGCCCGGCCTGAAGGCTTCGGACGCACCGCCCGTTTTTGCTACTGCCTACTGCCTACTGCCTACTGCCCTCTGCCTACTGCTTCGTGGCCGCGGTCTTCTGCGGCTCGTCCTTGCATTGCTCGGCCGCCGCGCCCTGCTCCTTGATGCCGAGGCGCTCACGCACGAAGCGCTCCACGTCCTTCTCGATCAGCTCGCCGCCGACGACCCAGGCCTTCTCCGTCAGCAACTCGCCCGACGCGTTGAGCTTCGCCGGCTCGATGAAGACGTTGAAGGGCGAGCCCCAGTTGCGCGGGTCGCCGGCCGACTTGCGGTAGGCGTAGTGCGTGGTCTTCTCCTTCGCGTCGCCGGCCTCGGACTCGACGACGACGGGGAAGGGCGCGCCGCCCTGCGACGCGAAGTACTTGCGCGAGTCGTCTACGGACGCGTACTCGCTGACGCCCACGACCTCGAACCCGTGCGACTTGTACTTCTCGTAGAGCCGCCAGACGGTCGGCGCCTCGTTCTTCCAGTTGACGCACCACGGCGCGAAGTAGACGACCAGCACGAGCTTCTTGCCCTTCGACAGCTCGCGCAGATTCGTGGGCGCCCCGTCCTTCAGGCTCTTGAACGTCCAGTCCTTGTAGTCGATCTTCTGCTCAAGCAGCGGCGCCCACTCGTGCCCGTCGCTCCGCACCAGTTGCGTGCCGCCCTGCGGCTGCGGCGCGGCCGGCGTCGCCGCGGGCTGCGGCTGCGGCGTCACGATTGGCGGCGGCTGCTGCGTGCCGCCCGGGGTTCTGAAGACCTGCGCGCGGGCCGGCGGCGCGGCGGCGAGCGCGGCGGCGGCCAGGAGGAGTGCGGCGGCGGTGCGGCTGGGATTCCTGGACATGATTATTTCTCTCGTTCGTGTGAGCCGTGATGTCCGGCCGCGGCGGCCCGGCGGCCGGCCTTACTCCCCTCTGAGCGCGGCGGCCGTCGGCGGCTCGTCGAGCAGGGGGTTGATGAGCGCCTCGAACTGGGCGCGGGACTTTTCGCCGATGACCTTGTGTCGGATGCGGCCCTGCCGGTCGATGATGAAGGTCGTGGGCAGCACGCCGACGGCGTACTTGTTGGCGACCCCGGCGTCGCCCAGCGCCACGGTGTACTCCTGCCGCACGTCCTGCTGGTACTCGCGGACGAGGTCGGCCGAGTCCTCGGTCGTGACGCCGACGACCCTAAAGCCGCGGCCCGAGAGGTCGCGCTGCATGTCGTTGAGGGCGGGTATCTCCGAGCGGCAGGGCACGCACCACGTCGCCCAGAAGTTGAGCAGCACGACCTGCCCGCGCAGCTCGGACACTCTGACGGGCTTGCCGTCGAGCGTCGTCAGCTCGACTTCGGGCGCGGGCTCGGCGTTCGCCGTCGCACCCTGCACCGTCGGCTTCGGGAAGGGGTCGGTGGGCGCGTCCTGCTGCAACACGCTCTCGGCGTTGGGCAGGTAGCGCGAGCCGAGGACCGCGATCTTCGTCAGGACGTTGGTGGCGACCATCACGCCGATGACGATGAGCAGGACGCCCGAGGCGATCTCGACCTTGTGCAGGTGGCGGCGGAACTTGGAGTAGAAGCCGAGGAACGCGTTCATCGCGAGCCCGACGACGAGGAAGGGGATGGCGAGCCCGGCGGCGTAGAAGGCCGAGAGGATGAGCCCGCTCTTCCAGCCGCCGCTCGTCGCCGCCAGCCCGATGATGCCGCCGAGGATGGGGCCGATGCACGGCGTCCACCCGGCCGCGAACGCCACGCCGAGGAGCGCCGCGCCGAGCGGCCCGCTCGGCTTGTCGTCGGAGAACTTGCGCGTGTCGCGGTAGAGCGCGCCGACCTTCAGGACGCCCATCATCTGGAGGCCGAAGAGGATGATGACGCCGCCGCCGATCCAGCGCACCCACGGCGTCGAGAAGAGCACGTTGCCGATCCAGCCGGCGGTCGCGCCCAGCAGGATGAAGATGAGCGAGACGCCCGCGTTGAAGGCGAGCGAGTTGATGATGACGGCGCGCCGCGCCGCCGCGCGCGAGCCGACGCCCTCGCCCTTCAGGTGCTCGACGCTCACGCCCGAGATGAGCGAGATGTAGCCCGGCACGAGCGGCAGCACGCACGGCGTCAAGAACGACAGCAGCCCCGCGGCGAAAGCAATCGCGATGGTGATATTAGAGCCTTCCATAACGGTGAAAGAGTACAACAGAAGAGGCGTAAACCGTGAATCGTAAACCGTGACAAGAAAGAACGGGTCTTTCTCTCGTCACGGTTCACGGTTCACGGCCTTAGCACGGTTCACGGATTTTCGTCCAGCAGCTTGACGATCATCTTCTTCAACAGCTCGGCCTCCTCTTCGCTGGCGCCGATGGTGAGGAAGCGGACGCGGCCGCGGCGGTCGAGGAGGACGGCCGTCGGGAGGCTGGCGACGCCGTAGGGCGCGTCGTTGCGCGCGTCGGCGGCGACGGCGAAGTCGTAGGGGACGTTCATCTCGCGCTTGAAGCGGCGGAAGTATTCAAGCTCCTCGGCGCGCGTCGCGGGCTGCCCCTTGATGTGGCCCTCGAACTCGTTGAGGCCGATGATGACGAGCCCCTGGTCTTTGTACTTCTTGTGGAGCGCGTTCAGGCGCGGCATCGTCTTGACGCAGAAGGTGCACCACGTCGCCCAGAAGTCGAGCAGCACGACCTTGCCGCGCAGCTCCGAGAGCCGGACGGGGCCTGCGCCGATCAGCTCGGTCACGACGAGTTCGGGCGGGGACGGCGGCTCAAGCCCCGCGACCTCGGGCGGCGGGCCGAACGGCTCGCCCTGGCGCAAGACGAGCTCGGTCGCCTGCCCGTAGAGGCGCGCCGAGGGGAGCGCGACGGCGCGCGCGCGCAGCTCCTGCGCGACGCGCAGCCCTTCGGCGCGGCGGCCGGCCGCGACGAGGACGTTGGTGTAGAAGGAGCCCGCGCCGAAGAGGGTCGTGTCGCGCAGGACGGGGTCTCTGGCCGTGCGGGCGTATTCGAGCGCCGCCGCGTAGGCCGCCCCCGCGGGCTCGGCCGCGCGCGCGTAGTCCTTCTTCTTCGCGTAGGCCGAGGCGACGAGGAGGTTCATGCGGTGCAGGTCGGCGACGACGCGCGGCTCGGCCTTCGTGTATTCGGCGAGCGCGCCCTCGGCCTCCTCTGTGAGCCCGAGCTGCGCGGCCTGCTGCGCGACGACGGAGCGCGCGCGCTGCTTGAGGTCGGCGGGCGCGGGGTCGGGGTCGGCGAGAAAGCGGCGCATCGAGTCGAGCGCGCCCTCGCCCTTGCCGGCGAGCGAGTAGAGGAGGCCCGAGTAATAAATGTCCGTCCCGCGCAGCGGCGCGCGCGCGGCGAGGCGCGCCGCGTTCTGGAGCGCGAGGTCTTTCTGCTCCTGCAAGGTCTTCTGTTCGAGCAGGCGGTCGTAAGGAAGTTTCCGCTTCTGGAACTCGTCGAACTTGCGCTGCGCGTACTGCGCGGCCTCCTCGTAGAGGGTGCGCGCCTCGTTCGCTCTGGCGGCGTCGGCGGACGCGGCCGCATCGCCTGTGCCGTTCCGCTCCTTCTCCGGCCCTTCGGCGGCTCGCGGCCGGACGCCGGCCTGCCCGCGCGCGCCGGAGGGGGCGGCCGCGAGTGAAAGGGTGAGCACGAGGGCGGAAGTTAAAACTCTCTTCATCTGTCCGAACCTGCTCCTTGGGATTTAAGCACCACGGGCGGGGCGCCGATGCGTCGGAAGCGCGCGGGGGAGAAGGTTTCGAGTACGCGCGCCGGCAGTCTGGTTGCACTGTTCGTGACGAGGTCGGCGATTATTTCGCCCGCCGCGGGCGCGAGCAGGATGCCGTTGCGGTAGAACCCGGCCGCGTAGAAGAGCCCTTTGACATCAACCGACTCGCCCAGCACCGGCAGGCCGTCGGCCGCGCGCGGCCTCAAGCCCGCCCACGAGTCCGTCACTTCGAGCAGGGCCACGGCCGGGGCCATCTCGGCGACGTGCGCGGCAATCGAGCCCCGGCCCTCGTCGGTCACGCGGCAATCAAAGCCCACGCGCTCGGTCGTCGAGCCCGCGAGCAGTCGGCCGTCGAGGCGCGGGACGACGTAGCCGCGCGGGCTGTAGACGACGTGGCGGACGAGCGGCTCCTGCCCTTCGGGCTGTTGGTAGCAGAGAATCTGACCGCGCACGGGCTCGACCGAAGGGTCGTCACTCAGGTAAGGATTCTCCGCGCCGCCGGAGAATTTATGCAGCCGTGAGTTCCACGCGCCCGCGGCGAAGACGACCGCGCCGGCCTCAAGCTCGCCTTCCGAGGTCACGACGCCCGCGGCGCGACCCCCCTTGACCGCCACGCCGCGCGCCTCCGTTCCGCGGATGATGCGCACGCCGCGCGCCTCGGCCGCGGCGTCGAGCGCGACGACCAGCCGCCTGCTTTCGACCTGCCAGTCGCGCGGGAACCGCAGCGCCAGCCGGACGCCCGCCGAGACGTTCGGCTCGAGCTCGCGCGCCTGGCGGGCCGTCAGGCGATCAACTTCGAGCCCCGCGCTCGTCTGCCAGGCGAAGCGCCGCTCGACCTCCGCCTCGTCCTCCTCTTTGAGCGCGAGGTAGAGCGTGCCCGTGTATTCGGGCGCGACGCTGATTCCCGACTCCGCACTCACGGCCGCGGTGAAGGCCGTGTACATGTCGCGGCTCGCGCAGAGCAGCTCGAACAACTCGTCGGCGGAGTCGGCCTCGGCCTGCGGCGCGAGCATCCCGGCCGCCGCGCGCGAGGCGGAGCCCGCACGCCCGTCCTCCAGCACGGCGACGCTCAGGCCCCGCCGCGCCAGCTCCCGCGCCGCCGCCAGACCCGCGACGCCGCCGCCCACCACGGCCACGTCCGCCCTCTCGCCCAAACTCTTTCGCATTTTGAAGGACTGCTGGTATGATTCGGCCAAACAAGTAGCCAGGAGACAGTAGTCAGTAGCCAGTAGGCTCCGCCCCGCGGAGGTGTGAATTTCGCCCTAATGGCTCATCTGATAAAGACTCGTCTACTGTCTACTGACTGCTGTCTACTGACTACTGAAACATGGCACATACTATCACACTCATTCCGGGCGACGGCATCGGGCCGGAGGTCTCT
>DAIRFV010000050.1:0-27123 GCA_036794905.1 Pyrinomonadaceae bacterium
TTCATCCCGGGCTGCAACTGCGCGTAGAGCGGGTCGCAGTCGTGCGGGTGGTTCAGGGCGTAGCGGATGGCGGCCTCGCGGTTCGGCAGCCCCTTGACGGGCGCGTTCGGGTAGATGACGCGCGTCCCGACGGGCAGGTCTTCCGGGATGAAGTCCATCCCCGACGAGATGATGCGCGGCGCGCTGTCGCGGTCGATGAAGACGACCGACTCGTGGACTTTTCTTCTGAGTTGTAGGGCCATTTGGTCGTAAGCCGTCAGCCGTCAACCGTCAACCGTGACAGGAAAGTGCAGGTTTTTAACTTGTCACGGTTGACGGTTCACGGTTCACGTCATTTCAGGTTCAGTATCGGCCAGTCGTGGTGCAGCGCCGTCTGGCGCAGGCGCATGTCGGGGTTGACGGCCGCGGGGTGGCCGACGATGGAGAGCATGGGCAGGTCGCTCATGCTGTCGCTGTAGGCGTAGGAGTCGCTCAGGTTGATGTCGTGCTTTTCGGCGTAGGTGCGAATCCACGAAGCCTTGGTGGCGGACGCGAGCACGGGGGGGAGCAGCCTGCCGGTGGCGACGCCGTTGACGAACTCCAGGCGGTTGGCGACGTAGTCATCCACGCCGAGGTAGTCCATCAGGGGCGCGACCGAGAAGTCGAGCGCGCCGGTGACGACGACCTGCTTGAGCCCGAGGCTGCGCGACTTCTGAATCAAAGTCTTCGCGCCGGGGAAGACGGCCGGTTTGAGCACGTCCTCGAAGAGGTCGTGCGCGAAGAAGCGCAGGCGGTCTTCCGACTGCCCCTTGTAGCGGCGGAAGAAGATGTCGTTGAAGACCATGCGGCTGTAGGCGTCGGCGGCGGCGAAGAGCGGGATGCTCGCGAGCGTCGAGGCGCCCTTCTGGATCGAGCGCAGCAGTCCCTGCTGGTTGCGCGCGTAGAAGCCGAGCGTGTGCACGAGGTTCGTGCTCACCAAAGTCCCTTCGAGGTCGTAGAAAGCGGCGGCTGCCAAAAAGAGTCCTCCAACACGGAACGGGTCGGAATTCTGTTACGGCTCAAAATGCTCCGGCTTAACTTTGTTGCAGGGCGGAAAGTTTACCCTATTTCGACCCGATTTTGTAACCGCCGTGCGTTTTCAACGACTTAGAGTCGGAACCGCCTGCGGTAGCTGGCGTGTATGCGACACGCCGTACGGGCCCCACGCCGCAACAGCGACCCGCCCGCCACCGCAGGCGGTTCCGACTAAAGCCCGCCCGCTGCCGCTCGCGGTTCCGTTGGGCTTGTGCTATTTTCCAGCCAACCCAATGTTCAGGAAAAACCGAGATGAGTAGTGAAGCACCGACGGCTCACACGGGGAAGGGCTCGCGTCTGCGCGAGCTGACGGAAGAGCTGCGCGCGCTCGAAGAGCGCCTGCGCGCGGGCGGCGGCCCCGACAAAATAAAGAAGCAGCACGAGCAGGGGAAGCTGACGGCGCGCGAGCGCGTCGAGCTGCTGCTCGACGAGGGCTCGTACGCGCAGGAGATAGGGCTGCTCGTCGCCTACGACCAGTACGACGGCGGGGCGCCGGCCGCGGGGGTCGTGACGACGGTGGGCCGAGTCGGCGGGCGCGAGGTGGTCGTCGTCGCCAACGACGCGACGGTGAAGGCCGGCTCGTGGTGGCCCGAGACGATCAGGAAAATCCTGCGGGCGCAGGAGGCGGCGATGCGCTCGCGCGTGCCCATCGTCTACCTCGTGGACTCGGCGGGCGTGAACCTGCCGTACCAGGGCGGCGTCTTTCCGGGGCAGTACGGCGCGGCGCGCATCTTCTATTACAACTCGATCATGCGCCGCTACCTGCGCGTGCCGCAGGTGGCCGCGGTGATGGGGCCGTGCGTGGCGGGCGGCGCGTACCTGCCGGCGCTCTCCGACATCATCATCATGGTCGAGGGCACCTCGTTCATGGGGCTCGGCGGCGCGAACCTCGTCAAAGGGGCGACGGGTCAGACCATCGACAACGAGACGCTCGGCGGCGCGCGCACGCACAACGAAATCTCGGGCGTCGCGCACTACCGCGTCGAGTCGGACGAGGCGTGCGTCAACAAGATTCGCGAAGTCATCTCGGAGCTGCCCGTCCCCGAGCAGCCGCCGGTCTCGATCATCGAAGCGGCAGACCCGGCGCGGCCGCTCACAGACCTCTACGAGATTCTGCCGGAAGACCACCGCCACCCTTACGACACGCGCGAGGTCTTGAACTGCATCCTCGACGGCGGCCGCCTCGACGAGTTCCAGGCCGACTACGCGCGCGAGATGATTACGGGGCACGCGCGCGTGTGCGGCATACAGGTCGGCGTCATCGCCAACAGCCGGGGGCTGATTCGAGAGAAGGGGAAGCCGCCGAAGTTCGGCGGCATCGTCTACACGGAGTCGGCCGAGAAGGTCGCCTACTTCATCGAGACCTGCAACCGCCACCGCACGCCGCTCCTCTTCATACAGGACGTGTCGGGCTTCATGATCGGGGCCGAGGCCGAACACAGCGGCATCATCCGCGCGGGCGCGCGCTTCGTCGAGGCGATGGCGACGGCGACGGTGCCCAAGCTCGTGCTCACCATCAACCACGCCTCGGGCGCCGGCTACTACGCGATGGCGGGCCAGGGGTTCGACCCCGACTTCATCTTCAGTTGGCCGACCGGGCGCATGGGCGTGATGGAGGGCGACTCGGCCGTGCAGGCCATCTACGGCACGCAGCTCGACAGGCTGAAGCGCGAAGGCGGAGAGCCCGACGAGAAGTTGAAGGCCGAGATGGCGCGCGTGCGCGAGGACTACGAGCAGCAGCTCGACGCGAAGTACGCGGCCGCGCGCGGGTACGTGGACGCCTGCATCACGCCCGAGGAGACGCGCGACGCGCTGGAGCTGGCGCTCGGCGTGAGCCTCAACTTCTCGGGGCCGCACCTCGGCCAGTTCGTGCTGCCGCCGACGCTCGCGTGAGGTTGACGATGTTCGTGCGGCGCCGTCCACGCGCGTGATAAAAAATCCGTGCAAGGCACACTTCGTTGTGCGAAACTGGGCCACCGAAGCAAGTCGAATTCACGCAGTCTTCCACACTTTCGCTGACGCGCGCCGCGTCCCGGCGCGCGCAGGATTAGACAGGAGGAAAACCATCCGTGAGCAACATGCGAAGCCTTAGATTCCTGCCCGTCCTTCTCTTCGCGGCCTTCTCCGGCGCCGCGCTCGTGCTGGCCGACGCCGGCGCGCTCGGGCAGAACGCCAACAGCAGTACGACCGAAGAGCCCGCGGCGGAAGCCAACCTGAACGCCAACGCGAGCGCCCCGCGCCGCGGGCGCCGCGGCAGGCGCAACCCGCCCCAGGTCGTGCAGGACAGTGCCGTCATCGCGCCCGCCGCCGCGCAGGACGACGACTCCCGCGGCGACCTGAGCGGCGAGCGCGTAGACCTGTCCGGCACGTACTCCGGCCGCCTCACGACGAGCGGCGGACACGACATGTCGGGCGACGCCGAGCTGACCATCAGCGGCAACACCTTCACGCTGACGGGCGAGGGCATGACGCACAACGGCCGCTTCTACGCCGTGCTCACGCGCGGGGCCACCAGCGCGGCCCTCTACTTCAACGACATTCAGGACCCGACGACGAGCACGCCCCTGGTCTACAACGTCCGCGCGCGCAAGAGCGGCGACCGCCTGACGCTCACGCCCGCCCCCAACACCAGGAACAGACTGACGTTCACGCCGCGCGGCCGCCGCTGACGGAAAAAAGCCGTGAACCGTAAACCGTAAACCGTGACGAGAGAAGGCAAGCCGTCTTCTACTTGTCACGGTTTACGGTTTACGGTTCACGCCTGATAAACTGCCTGCGTATTCTTCCAAACGCAATCTTATGAGCAGACGTAGAGAGACGATCCGCATCGCCTGCGGGCAGGGCTTCTGGGGCGACTTGCTCGACGCGCCGGTGCGTCAGGTGAGGGAGGGGCCGGTCGATTACCTGATGCTCGACTACCTCGCCGAGGTCACGATGTCGATCATGCAGAAGCAGCGCGCGCGCGACCCCGCGGCCGGCTACGCGCGCGACTTCGTGCCGCTCATGCGCGAGATTCTGCCCGACTGCGTCGAGCGCGACATACGCGTCACGGCCAACGCGGGCGGCGTCAACCCGCGGGGCTGCGCCGGGGCCGTCGGCGACGTGGCGCGCGAGCTGGGGCTGGCGGGCCGCCTGAAGATAGGCATCGTCTCGGGCGACGACATCATGGGGCGCTTGGACGAGCTGCTGGAGCGCGGCGTCGAGCTGCGCAACATGGACACGGGCGCGCCGCTCTCCGACGTGCGCGAACGCGTCCAGAGCGCCAACGCCTACCTCGGCGCGTGGCCGATTGTCGAGGCGCTGAACCGGGGCGCGCGCGTCGTCATCACGGGGCGCGCGACCGACACGGGCCTCACGCTCGCGCCGCTCATTCACGAGTTCGGCTGGGGCGAGGCGGACTGGGACAGGCTCTCCGCGGGCACGGTCGCCGGCCACATCATCGAGTGCGGCGCGCAGGTCTCGGGCGGCAACTGCCAGTACGAGTGGCAGGCGATTCCAGACCTAGCCAACGTCGGCTTCCCCATCGTCGAGGCTAGCCCTGACGGCACGTTCGTCGTCACCAAGCACGCGGGCACGGGCGGCCGCGTCAACGTGCCCTCGGTCAAAGAGCAGTTGGTCTACGAGATGGGCGACCCGCGCGCCTACATCACGCCCGACTGCGTCGCCGACTTCACGACCATCCGGCTCGAAGACGCCGGCCGCGACCGCGTGCGCGTGCGGGGGGTGAAGGGGAACCCGGCGACCGAGTTTTTGAAAGTCTCCATCAGCTACTCGGCGGGCTTCAAGGCCGTCGGCACGCTCGTCTACGCGTGGCCGGACGCGTACGCGAAGGCGCGCGCGGCCGACCAGATTCTGCGCGCGCGGCTCGCAAGATTGGGGCTCGAGTTCGACGAGATGCTGACCGAGTTCGTCGGCGCCAGCGCCACGCACGGGCCGCTCGCGGGCGAGCCCGACAGGGACGCGCCCGAGATACAACTGCGCGTCGGCGTGCGCGGCGAAGACAAAAAATCAGTCGAGCGCTTCACGAAGGAGATCGCGCCGCTCATCCTGACGGGCCCGCCCGCCGTCACGGGCTTCGCCGGCGGACGCCCGAAGGTCGAAGAGGTCGTCGCCTACTGGCCCGCGCTCATCCCGAAGACGGAGATCGAATCCCGCGTCGAGGTGACCGAGGTTTGAGCGACGACTCACAACTGGTTTGGAAGCGAGAACGTTCCGAGCAGGTCGCGGACTGTCGCGTCTTTAAAGTCAGGCGCGATTATTCAACCGACCCGCGCGGGGCGCGGGAGCACGACTTCTACGTCATCGAGGCCCCGGACTGGATCAACGTCATCCCTTTGACGAAGACGGGCGAGGTCGTGCTCATCGAGCTTTACCGCCACGGCTCCGAAAAAATCTCCCTGGAGATTCCCGGCGGGATGGTCGACCCGGGCGAGGAGCCGCACGAGACGGCGGCGCGCGAGCTGTTCGAGGAGACGGGCTACGAGGCCGCCGAGGTGGTCTTCCTCGGCAAGACGCGGCCGAACCCTGCGATTCAGGACAACTGGATTCACACGTTCGTGGCGCGCGGCGTCGAGTACAGACAGGAGCCCTCGAACGCGGGGACGGAGCTGACGCGCGTGCGGCTCGTCCCGCTCGAACGGATACCGGCGCTCATCGGGGAGGGCGCGATAGACCACTCGCTCGTCGTGGTAGGATTCCACTGGCTCGCGCTCTCGGGGCCCGCCGGGGGGTGAAGCGGATGGGCGACGACTACCGTGTGCTCATCATTGACATGTTCCAGTACGACCCGGAGGCGGACTACGTCGTCGGCGGCTTCCCGACCTTCGAGCTGGCGAAGGAGTTCGCGCGGCGCTGGGTCAGAGACTCGGTCGAGGAGCAGCGCCGGCCCGGCCAGTCGAAGGAGGAGCTGCGCCGCATGTGGTACACCTTCGGCGAGGACGCCTCCGTCCTGGACGGCGAGCCGCACTACGCGGGCTCGCAGGAGTTGGACTACTTCGTCGAGCACCCGGCGACGCCCGAGGAGCGCGACTGGCAGTCGATCAAAAAACTCGCGGGCCTCAATTGAGGCCGGAGGGCGTTCGGACTAAAGCGGGCCTCGCAACGTCGATATGAGAATCAAACTTCTGCACATCGCGCACGCGCGCTCGGGCGACAAGGGCGACACGGCGAACGTCGGCCTCATCGCGCTGCGCGAAGAGTTCTACGCCCTGCTCGCGCGCGAGGTCACGGCCGAGCGCGTCAAGGAGCACTTCGGCGGCCTGGTGAAGGGCGGCGTCGAGCGCTTCGAGCTGCCGAACCTCGGCGCGCTCAACTTCCTCCTGCACGAGTCTCTGGGCGGCGGCGGCACGCTCTCGCTGATGACCGACGCGCAGGGCAAGACCTTCTCGACGGCGCTGCTGCGGATGGAGGTCGAAGTGCCCGACGAGGAGGCGCGCGCCCTCGGCGTCGAGGTGCCAAATGGCTGACGAACACGCAGGCCCCGAACCCGAAATCCGCCACGGCTACGCGCAGGTCGGCGACGTGCGTTTGCACTACGCCGCGTGCGGCGAGGGCGAGCGGCTCGTCGTGCTGCTCCACGGCTTCCCCGAGTGCTGGTACTCCTGGCGCCACCAGTTGAGGGCGCTCGGCCGGCGCTTCCGCGTCGTCGCGCCGGACATGCGCGGCTACAACCTGAGCGACAAGCCGGGGCGCGTCGAGGACTACCGGATGAGACATCTGGTGGACGACGTGACCGGCCTCATACGCCACTTCGGCGCGCGCGAGGCGGCCGTCGTCGGCCACGACTGGGGCGGGGCGGTGGCCTGGGCCGCCGCGCAGCACTTCCCCGACTACGTGTGGAAGGTCGGCTCGCTCCAGACGCCCCCGCCCGCCGTCTGGGGTCGCAACCTGACGCTCTGGCAACTGATGCGGAGCTGGTACATGTTCTTCTTCCAGCTCCCCTCGATACCCGAGTGGTGGATCAGGCGCGACGACTTCGCCGGCCTGGAAAAGATGCTGCGCGCGACCTCGCGGCCGGGCACGTTCACGGACGAGGACCTCGAAGTCTACAAGGCCGCCCTGCGCGAGCCGGGCGCGGTCACGGGCGGCATCAACTACTACCGCGCCAACCTCCGCGACTTTCTTAGACGCGGCTTCGGCGACAGAGAAATCAGGAAGCACGAGCGCATCCGTGTCCCCACGCTCTTCGTCTACGGCGAGCGCGACTTCGCCATCATCCCCGAGACGGTGGCCGGCGTCGCCGACTACGTTGACGCGCCCTACACCGAGCTGCGCCTCGGCCGCAGCGGCCACTGGGTGCAACAGGAGTCGCATGCCGAAGTCAGCGTGGCGTTAATGAGTTTTTTAGGGGAGTAGACGGGGAAGTAGACAGTAGACAGTAGACAGTAGGGCTCCGCCTTGCTGATGTTGGAGATGAGAACCGCACGGTATATACAACAATGGTTTTTTCTACTGACTACTGACTACTGTCTACTGCCTACTTGAATCTCATGGAATCGAGCCCGCTCATCTACGCCGTCGAGGGCCACGTCGCGGTCGTCACGCTCAACCGGCCGGAGAAGCGTAACGCGCTGAACGACGAGCTGGTCGGCGCCCTCAAAGAGGCCCTGCGCGACGCGGACGCGCGCGACGACGTGCGCGCCGTGCTCGTCAAAGGCGCGGGCGCGGACTTCTGCTCGGGCGCAGACCTCTCGGCCCTGAGGAAAATCTCCGAGGGCACCGTCTCCGACAACCTCGAAGACGCGCGCTCGCTGATGGAGCTGTACGCGCTCATCCGGCGCGTGCGCGTCCCCGTCGTCGCCGCCGTCCGGGGCCGCGCGCTCGCGGGGGGCTGCGGGCTGGCGACGGCCTGCGACATCGTCCTAGCCGCGGCGTCGGCGCGCTTCGGGTACCCCGAGGTGAAGATCGGCTTCGTGCCCGCGATGGTGATGGCCATCCTGCGCCGCAACGTCTCGGAGAAGCGCGCCTTCGAGCTGGTCACGCGCGGCGCCGAAATCTCCGCCGCCGAGGCCGAGCGCATCGGCCTCGTCAACCACGTCTACGACGAAGCGGAGTTCGACGCGCGCGTCGAGCGCTACGTCGCAGACTTCGAGCGCGTCAGCCGCACGGCCGTCACGCTCACCAAGCGCCTGCTCTACCAGATGGACGGCCTCACCTTCGACGCCGCCCTCCAGACGGGCGCCGACCTCAACGCCATCGCCCGCATGACCGAGGACTGCCGCGCGGGCGTCGCGCGCTTCCTGTCGAAGACGAAGTGAGGGGTGTTTGTTCTTAACTCTGTGACGCCGAGGTTCGAGGTGACGATGGGCGAAAGAATCGCACTGGCCGTCGAGGACGAAGAGATTCGGGGCTGCTACGCGGTGATGTCGGAACTGCGCCCGCACGTCCCGGCGGAGGATTTCCTGCCGCGGGTCAGGCGGCAGATGGAGGGCGCCGGGTACAAGCTCGCCTACCTGTCGGACGGCGAGGTGAAGGCCGTCGCCGGCTTCCGCGTCTCGGAGTGTCTCGCGTGGGGCAAGTTCGTCTACGTGGACGACCTCGTCTCGAAGGACGGCGAGAGGTCGAAGGGCTACGGCGGACGGCTCTTCGACTGGCTGGTCGAGTACGCGCGCGGCGAGGGCTGCGACCAGTTCCACCTCGACTCCGGCGTCCAAAGGTTCGCCGCCCACAGGTTCTACCTCAACCGAAGAATGGCCATCGAGGCGCACCACTTCGGCCTCAAGCTGAAGGGCTGAACGCCTCACGCCCCTCCGAAACTCTTCGCGTTCGCGCCCCGCTATAATCCGAAAATTCAGTCGGGACTATTCAAAATTCCGAATAGGAAAAGATCGTCGCGGCGGCGGGGACGCCTTTTCTATAACAAATAGTTGGTGACGGGGCGGGCCGGCCAGTGGAATAATGCTTGCCTGTTCCAAAGACTCTGCCCACGTTCCTCAGAGCCGAATCTGTTTTTTTTGTCCTCGACCACGAATAGGAGGCAAGAACCGTGAGCTACAACCCGCAACACATTCTCAGGAGTCTCGCGAGCCTGCTCGTCCTCTCGGCGGCGTTCGCCTCGACGGCCCTCGCGCAGCGGACGAACGCCGACCTGACGGGGCGCGTGCTCGACCAGAACGGCGCGGCCGTCGTCGGCGCCACCGTCACCGCGCGCAACCTCGGCACGTCCGCCACGCGCACCGCGCAGACCAACGCGGACGGCGACTACGAGCTGCGCGAGCTGCCGCCCGGGCGCTACGAGGTCACGGTCGAGGCGACCAACTTCAGCAAGGCGCTCATCCGCGATGTGGAGCTGAACCTCGGGACGGCCAGCACGCTCAGCTTCGACCTCAAGCCGGGGCAGATCACCGAGACGGTCGAGGTGGCGTCCGGCGGCCTCCTCGTCGAGACCACGCGCTCCGACCTCGCCGACGTGGTCACGCCCGTCCAGGTGCAGACGCTCCCGCTCCTCAACCGCACCTTCTCGAACCTCTCGGTCATCGCCCCCGAGGCGCGCCCCGTCGGCAACTTCGACCCGACCAAGACGCGCATCGGCAGCGTCGCCTTCAACGGCGGCGACGGCCGGCAGGTGGACGTGAACGTGGACGGCGGCGACAACAAGGACAACGTGGTGGGGAGCCTCCTCCAGAACTTCGCCTACGAGTCCATCCAGGAGTTCCAGGTCTTGCAGCACCGCTGGACGGCCGAGTCGGGCCGCTCGGTCGGCGGCATCGTCAACGTCATCTCGAAGTCCGGGACGAACGAGTTCCACGGCTCGCTCTTCGCCCAGTTCCGCAACGAGTCTTTGCGCAAGCCCGACTTCTTCGAGAAGCAGCAGACCGCCGGCAGCCAGAAGCCCGACTTCCAGCGTCAGGACTTCGGCGGCTCACTCGGCGGCCCCATCCGCGAGGACAAGCTCTTCTTCTTCGGCTCCTACGAGCGCTTCCGCGAGCGCTCCTTCAACCTCGTGCCGCCCAACGCGCTGACGCAACTGTCGGCCATCCCCGGCGCCGCGCCCGAGAGCGTCATCCCGACGCCCTACGACGACCACCTGCTGACGGCGAAGTTCGACTACAAGGTTGACGCCGACCAGTCGCTCTTCTTCCGCTACTCGTTCCAGAAGAACAGCTCGCCGAACGACCAGGTCCCGGTCCCGGCCAACGCTGACCTGACGAACGGCAACACGAACAACAACAAGGCTCACAGCTTCGTCACCAACCACACGTGGGCGGCCAGCCCGACGAAGGTCAACCAGTTCGTCATCCACTACCAGAACTTCAAGAACTCCATCCTCGGCGTCACCGACCGGCCCAACATGATCTTCCCCTCGGTGACCACGGGGCGGAACCCGAACGTGCCGCAGGCGACCGCGGAGCGCAAGTTTCAACTCCGCAACGACTTCACGTGGCTCGCCGGCAACCACGGCCTGAAGATGGGGATGAACTACATCAACACGCGCTTCGGCGGCTTCTTCTTCTTCGGCGCGCAGGGGTACCAGTTCACCTGGTTCGACGACCCCGTCACCATCCGGGACAACACCAACGGCCTCTACCCGCAGGGCTTCTCCACGCCCGGGGCGGTGCGCCAGATCACCTTCTCCGACGGCGAGGCCACGCACAACCAGCAGCTCGACCAGATCGCCTTCTACCTGCAAGACGACTGGAAGGTGACGCCGCGCCTCACGCTCAACCTCGGCCTGCGCTGGGACGCCAACGTCGGCAACCTCATCGACCAGCGCAACAACCGCACCATCCAGCTTCTGCGCCAGCTCAACCACCCGCTGGCGCGCGCCATCACCGCCGACGAAGAGAAGCTCGGGCGCACGACGCCGAGCTGGACGGAGTTCCAGCCGCGCGTCGGCTTCGCGTGGGACCCGACGGGCTCGGGGCGCACCGTCATCCGCGGCGGCTACGGCATCTTCTACGACCAGCTCTTCCAGAACCTGACGCTCTTCTCGCTCTCGCAGGTCGGGCAGGAGCTGTTCCAGACCATCGTCAGCCTGGCGAACACGAGCGTCGGCACGGGGCAGCTCGCGGGCTTCCGCTTCGGCACCGACCCGAACCCGCCGCTCCCGCCGGGCTTCTCCATCAGCGAGCTGGCCGTCGGCGGCTTCGGCCGCATCAACGACCCCGACGCCTCCGAGCCCTACGTCCAGAAGTTCTCGGCCGGGTTCGAGACCTCGCTCGGTTCGCACACGACGCTCTCAAGCGACTACGTCCACACCATCGGGCTCAACGAGCCGCGCGTGCAGGTCATCAACCCGCGCATCCGCAACGTGTGCGACCCGCTCTTCCCCGGCGCCAACCCGGCCTCGCCGCTCTGCGTGCGCGGCGTCAACAGCCGCCTGCTCGACCGCGCCTTCGTGGACGCGGGGCTCGGCGCCGGGCGCATCGAGCAGATCAACATGATCGGGACGACCAACCGCTCGCTCTTCGACAGTTGGGCGACGACGCTCAAGCGGCGCACGCGCCGGATGGTGCTCTCGGCCAGCTACGTGCTCTCGAACTCGCGCTCGTGGGGCGGGCAGCCGCTCGCCTCCTACAGCGGCAACGGCATCGCCACCACGCCCGACAACCAGTTCAAGCCCGAAGAGTTCGGCGCGACCCGCATCGACGAGCGCCACCGCATCGTCGCCAGCGGCGTCTTCGAGGTGCCGGGCGACTTCCAGATCGCGCCGCTCTTGCAGTTGGCCAGCTCCCGCCCCTTCTCGCTCAACTCGGGCGTTGACCTCGACGGCGACGGGCTCGTCGCCAACGACCGCATCTGCGAGGGCACAGACCCGCGCGCCGTCTTCAACGCGCGCGGCAACTCGGCGGCCATCCTCGCCCTGAACCCGCTCGGCTGCCGCCAGGCGCAGGTCAACAGCACCCGCACAGGCTTCGTCACCGACGCCGCCGGCACCATCGTCGACGAGCGCAGCGGCCGCTTCCTCAACTTCGACCTCCGCGTCCAGAAGTCGTTCCGCTTCGGCGAGCGTTGGGCGTTGAGGGGCTACGCCGACTTCTTCAACCTCTTCAACACCGAGAACCTCTCGTTCTCGAACCGCCTCGGCAACACGGCCGCCACCTCGCGCCCGTTCTACATGCAGCCCAACGCCCTCTACGGCCCCGGCTTCGGCCCGCCCGTGGGCCGGCCGTTCACGATGCAGCTCGGCGTCCGCATGGACTTCTAACCGGGCCGCGTTCGTCAAAGCGAGAAGGCGCCGGGACACACGCCCCGGCGCCTTCTTCATGTGGTCGAAGGTATTTTCCTATCCCGTCCGCCGGCCTGCGATCTCGGCCGCGCGCGCGAGCGCGTCCTCGGCCAGCACGTCAACCAGCCCGAACTCCAACGCCTCGGCGGCCGTCAAGCGCCGCGCCGTCGTGAACATCTCCAGCGCGCGGCCCGCGCCGATGAGGCGGGGCAGGCGTTGGGTGCCGCCCCAGCCGGTGATGATGCCGAGACGCGCTCCGGGGTGCGCGAAGACCGCCGAGGGCGAGGCGACGCGGACGCGGCAGGCGAGCGCGAGGTCGAGGCCGCCGCCCATGCAGTAGCCGTTGACGGCGGCGATGGTCAGTTGCCGCGCGTCGGCGATTCTTTGAAAGAGATTCTGCCCGCGCTCTGCGAACGCGCGTGCGGAGTCGGGGGTGAGAAATTGCAACTCTCGGATGTCTGCGCCGGAGGCGAAGGCGTCGCCGGTGCCGGTGAAGACGACGGCGGAGATGTCTTCGCGCGCGGAGAGGGAAGAGAAGGCGTCGTCTAAGTTCGAGAGTGTTTTGACGGAGAGAGAGTTTCTCTGGGCGGGGTGGTTGAGGCGTATGACGGCGAGCGCGGCGCGCTCTTCGACGACGACCGCGGGGGGCGGCTCGCTTCGGCCGCTCATGCGCGCTGGCCGACGTTCTCGCGGAGGAACTTGACGATGTCTTCCGTCGAGGTGCCCGGCAGGAAGATCGCGGAGACGCCCTGCTCCTTCAGGCGCGGGATGTCCTCCTGCGGGATGATGCCGCCGACGATGACGAGGCAGTCGTCCATCCCGCGCTCGCGCAGAAGCTCCACGATGCGCGGGCAGAGCGTGTTGTGCGCGCCGCTCAAAATCGACACGCCGACGGCGTCCACGTCCTCCTGCAACGCCGCGGCCGCGATCATCTCGGGCGTCTGACGCAGCCCCGTGTAGATGACCTCCATCCCGGCGTCGCGCAGCGCGCGCGCGATGACCTTCGCCCCGCGGTCGTGGCCGTCGAGCCCGGGCTTCGCTACGAGAACGCGGATTTTTCTTTCACTCATAAGAAAACTAGCCAGTAGCCAGTAGTCAGTAGAAAAACATTCACCGTGCAGAGGTCAGCGTCGGCGGGCGAGGGGCGGAGCCTTCCGGCTACTGACTACTGACTACTGGCTACTGCTTTCAGAATGCCGGCTCCTCGTACAGACCGTAAACGTCGCGTAGCGCGTCGCAGATTTCGCCGAGGGTGGCGTAGGCGCGGACGGCGTCGATGGTGGCGGGCATCGTGTTGTCGCCCGCGGCCGCGGCCTTCTTCAACTTTTCGAGCGCGTTGGAGACGGCGCCGTGGTCACGCCGGGATTTCGTGTGTTGGAGGCGTTCGAGCTGGCGCTCGCGCACCGCCTCGTTGATGACGAGGGTGGGGACTTCCGTCTGCTCGCCCTCCATCGAGTACTTGTTGACGCCGACGATGGTCTGGTCGCCGCGCTCGACGGCCTTCTGGTATTGGTAGGCCGACTCCTGAATCTCGCGCTGCGGGAAGCCCTTCTCGATGGCCTCGACCATGCCGCCCATCGAGTCGATCTTCTCGAAGTAGTCGAGCGCGCCGTCCTCCATCTTCTTCGTCAGAGACTCGATGAAGTAGGAGCCGCCCAGGGGGTCTACGGTGTTGGCGACGCCCGTCTCCTCCGCGATGATCTGCTGCGTGCGCAGCGCGATGAGCGCCGCGCGGTCGGTCGGCAGCGCCAGCGCCTCGTCGTAGGCGTCCGTGTGCAGACTTTGCGTGCCGCCGAGCACGCCCGCGAGCGCCTGGATGGCGACGCGGACGATGTTGTTCAGGGGCTGCTGGACGGTGAGCGAGACGCCCGCCGTCTGCGTGTGGAAGCGCAGCTGGAGCGTGCGCTCGCTCTTCGCGTTGAAGCGCTCGCGCATCACGCGCGCCCAGATGCGGCGCGCGGCGCGGTACTTGGCGATCTCCTCGAAGAAGTCGTTGTGCGCGTTGAAGAAGAACGAGATGCGCGGGACGAACTCGTCCACGTCGAGCCCGGCGTCAACGCCCCACTGCACGTACTCGACGCCGTCGCGCAGGGTGAAGGCCAACTCCTGCAAAGCGGTCGAGCCCGCCTCGCGGATGTGGTAGCCGCTCACGGAGATCGGGTTGTACTTCGGGACGTGGCGCGTGCAGAACTCGAAGGTGTCGATGACGAGCTTCATCGCCGGGCGGATCGGGTAAATCCACTCCTTCTGCGCGATGTACTCCTTGAGGATGTCGTTCTGGAGCGTCCCCGAAATCTTGTTGAAGTCGGCGCCCTGCTTCTCCGCGACGACCAGATACATCGCCAGCAGCACGGACGCGGGCGCGTTGATGGTCTGCGAGACCGTCACCCCTTCGAGCGGGATGCCGTCGAAGAGCACCTCCATGTCGGCGAGCGACGAGACGGCGACGCCGCACTTGCCGACCTCGCCTTCGGAGAGCGGCGAGTCGGCGTCGTAGCCCATCAGCGCCGGCAGGTCGTAGGCGACCGAGAGGCCGGTCTGGCCGTGCTCAAGTAGATATTTGAAGCGCGCGTTCGTCTCCTCGGGCGTGCCGAAGCCCGCGAACTGGCGCATCGTCCAGAGCTTGCCGCGGTAGCCGGTCGGGTGGATGCCGCGCGTGTAAGGGAACTCGCCGGGGAAGGCCGTGTCGCGCTCGAAGTCAACGTTCTCTACGTCCGCGGGCGTGTAGAGGCGCTCGACCTCGTCGAGCGAGACCGTCTCGAAGCGCTTCCTGCGCTCGGGGCGCTTCTTGAGAACGGGCTCCAAAGTCTCGCGCTCCCAGCGCTCGACCGAGGCGTCCGCGGGCGAGTTCAACTCTTTCGTCTCGGGCATATCTTTGCTTTCGCTCCGTCCGTTAAGTGCCGCGACCCGGCGCGCGCGAACAAATTATTTTTATGAGCCGATAAGAAAACGATATTAGTTGACGCCCGCAAACAGTGTCAACTAACTCTCAGTCGGTCGTTTGCGGCCAAAAAAGGCGGCGCGGCCGTCGCCTTGAAGCGTGCGGCCGCGCCGTGCGGGTAGGGAACCTACGGCGGTAAACGAGCGGGTCGGCTCAGGCGGGCGTCAGGAAAAACAGGATGGCTTACACCCGCCGCTTGAAAATCAGGAAGTTAATTCAGCGGTATTACGACCTCGTTGGCTCGAACCATGTTCAGACGCTGGCGCACGGCCGCCTCCCGCGTGCGCGGGTCTATGTTCAGGCGCTCCACGTCTCGGCGCAGCGCGTCGTTCTTCTGGCGAATCCCCTCGACTTCCGTCTCCATCTGCACGTAACGCTGCTCGGCCACGTCGCGCGCCGCGTGCGTGCGCAGCGTCACGGTAACGCAGACGGCGAAGGTGGCGAGCATGATCATGCTGAAAACGACCCACGAAGGGATGGAAAATTCACGCCGCCGGGCGTCGGCGCGCGTGCTGACGGCGGCGACGAAGGGCTCGGCCACGGGGGAGGGAAGCGAGAAGGCTCGCGCCGAAGGGCGCTGTGCGTCGAGTCGGGAGTCAGTCCAGAAAGGGTTTGCGGCCATGAGTTTACGTGCTCCTCCGGGTTCTGTCATCGGGTCAAAGACGCGCCCGCCGTTCATTTTCAAACGGCGTGGAGACCGTCGGGTCCGAGGTGTTCTAAATTAAATCGGCTAGAAGGTCTCTAACCTGAAAACATCGAAACGTCGCAGAGGGGTTGTTTGCAGTTACGTCTCGCTTATCGCGCTTGGCTTTGGCGACAAGGTTTCCGGAATTTAGCACTTGCTTAAGAACCTGTAAAGACATACGTTTTCAACGGTTTGTACGGCTAAGTTGAACATTTACTTGAAGTAAGAGCGATGTGGGCCTAGTTTTGGCGAACACGGGGCGAACGGAAATCCGCCACTTGGGCAGCCGAATTGGATAACCTTTCGTGGCAGTAAGATAGAAACCGCGTTCCGCCGTCACAGATGTGGAAAAGACGAAGCCGAAATTGACTTGGCGCTCTGAGGTTAAATTTCGCTGGGTATTCGCCGCATTGTTTAAACAATAATTAAAGAAGTTGACAGCAGGCGCTTCAGTTCTTAGACTGGCAAAGACTTCGGCCGAAATAGACAGCCGGCGTCCGGTCAAAAAATTGACGTGGTTCTCCCCGAATCGCTTTTCTTGCCTGTTTTTCCTCAAAATAGAGCTTTCTGAGGGGCTCGAAAGCCGTACTTTTCCAACTCGACAAGGGGTTTTTATGTCTGGCTTGTCTCCGGAGTCACAGAACGGGACGGGGATGAACGAAGTGTCTAAAGGTTTCCAACTCCCTCTGGCGGCGATGGTTCGGTCACTCTGTCGTGCGGCCGACACGGGGTCGGACGCGCTCTACGACGTGATGCTGAAGGTTGCGTTGATGGTGGACGCAGCCGCGCACACGTACGGGATGGCGACCTTCTCGCAGAAGGCGGGCGAGATGGCGCGCCTGAAGTGGGTGGAGGGGCTCGACCCGGAGGAGACGGCCGACGCGGAGGCGACCGTCGAGGCGGTTCTGAGCGGCGCGGAGGCCGGGCAGGAGCCGAAGGCGGGGGATCGCAAAATCTGCATGGTGCTCTCGGCCACGACCGCCCAGCGCGAGGGCGCGGCCATCTACGGGCGTTTCGTGAGACCTTTGACCGAGGGGCAGGCTTCGGAGTTGAGGATTCTGTCGGATGTGGCGCGGCTGGCGCACACGCACGCACGGATGCGCGAGCAGCTTTACAAGCCCGTGAAGGCGTTCAAACCGGCGGAGGTCGTTGCGACCTCTCTGCCGGGGATGGTCTTCGTGAGCCGCGCGATGAACTCGCTGGCGTACTCGGTCGAGCGCATCAAGGACTCGGAATCGACGGTGCTCATCACGGGCGAGTCCGGGACGGGCAAGGAGTTGGTGGCGCGCGCCGTACACCGTCTGAGCCGGCGCTCGCAGGCTCCCTTCATCCCCTTCAACTGTACGGCGGCGCCTTCCGACCTGATCGAGAGCCTACTGTTCGGCCACCGCAAGGGCGCGTTCACGGGGGCGCACACCGACCACGACGGGCTCATCCGCGCGGCCGAGGGCGGCACGCTCTTCCTCGACGAGATCGGCGACCTGCCGCTCGCGCTACAGCCGAAGCTCCTGCGCTTTCTGCAGGAGGGCGAAGTCCACACGCTCGGCGAGCGCGCGCCGCGCAAGGTGAACGTGAGGGTGCTGGCGGCGACGCACAAGGACCTGTACAAGGCCGCGCAGGAGGGGACGTTCCGCGAAGACCTCTACTACCGCGTGGCGGCGCTGACGGTGAACGTGCCGCCGCTGCGCGAGCGCCCCGAGGACATCGGCGCGCTCATCTCGCACTTCCTGTCGCACTACGCGCGTCGCAACGTGCGCGCGGTGGCGGGGATCACGGCCGAAGCCATCGCCGTGCTCCAGAGCTACGCGTGGCCGGGCAACGTGCGCGAGTTGGCGGCGGAGATCGAGCGGCTGGTGCTCTACACGGACGAGGGCTGCTACATCGGGACGGAGAACATCAGCCCGCGCGTGCTGCCCAGTGAGCCGCAGCCGCAGGCGTTCGCGGCGGCGGCGGGGCATGTGCCGGCGCATCTGGAGAACATGCTCGAAGACTACGAGCGGCGCGTCGTCACGGAGACGCTGCGGCGGAACGACTACAACGTGGCGCGCGCGGCGGCAGCCTTGGGCCTCGGCTCGCGCCAGACGCTCTACAAGAAGCTGAAGCGGCTGTCGATCAACGTCGGCGACTTCCTACAGGACGAGCAGCAGCACGGCCTGCAACTACGCGCCGACAGGGTTTAAGGCTCGGCGCGTCTCCGTCACAACCACTCACTCTTCACTCACGTCTCTTCTATCCCCAGGCTCACGGACGACCTCCAGATGCTCATCACCTACGTGCTGCTCTTCGCGGCGACGATGTTCATACACGAGCTGGGTCACCTCGCGGCGGCGCGAATGTGCGGCGTGCGCGCGCCCGAGCTGGGGCTCGGGTGGGGGCCGAAGCTGTTGGAGGTGAACGCGGCCGGCGTGCGCTTCAAGCTGCACCTGCTGCCCATCGGGGCTTACGTGCGTTTAGACGTGAAGCAGTTGCAGACGAAGCCGCTCGTGCAGCAGGTCTTCGTGTTGCTCGCGGGCGTGCTGGTCAACATCACGGCGGCGCTGTTGACGCAGGGGAGTTGGTTCAGCCTGATGAACTACCTGCTGGCGGCGACGAACCTGCTGCCGTTCTACCAGCAGGACGGTTGGAAGTGCGGGATGGTCATGCTCCGCGCGCTGCTCGCGCGCCGCAGCCCGCTCGTCGAGTGGACGTTCACGGTCGCGGGCGCCGTCGTCAGCCTCAGCGTGCTCACCTCACTCGCCTTCCGATACTTCTAAGACTGCTAACCACCGCAGACACAGAGGCACGGCTTGAAGACTTCTTCATCTTTAGAAGTCTTCAAGCCGTGCCTCTGTGTCTGCGGTGATTAAAGCTTTCGACATGCCTTCAATCACAAAGGCAGGTGAACGGCGTCTTGTCGCTTTCGGTAACCGAAAGGCTCCGCGGGGATGCGTCGGTTGTAAACCGCGGGCGACAAGTCGCTAAGACGATGGGGGGCAGCGTTTAGCGTTGCGTGGTGCGGGTCGGGGCGTGTGTGCGTCCCGATTTTTTTGTCGCCCGCGGTTGACAGGAGTTTGGTGTTGAAGGGGTGCGCGCGGCTTTTCGCTGGACTTTCGGGCGGGCGGGGTTGTGGCACGGGCATTGAAAAGGGGAGTGCGTCGGAAGCAGAAGCGGCTGTGAGGTTGGTGGCACTACCTGGCGGTCGCGACGCTCGGAGGAAAGGTTGATGAAGAAAGTTCTGACAAAGTCGCTGGTGGTCGTCGTAGGGAGCGCGCTGGTCGTGCCGTTCGCAGCCGCGGCCGTGCTCGTGGGGGCGCGGGCCGTCGCGGGGGCGGGCGGGGCGAAGCAGCTCCTCCTCATGGCGGCGCTGGCGCTGGTCTGGACGCTCTTCGGCGGCGTGAAGGGCTTCGCGCTCAACGGCTCGGACGAACGTGAGGGGCATGAGCTGTTCGTCGAGCCGCGTCAGCGCGGGGCCCGCCGCCACACCTTCCTGCACACGCGCGGGCTCTGATCCCGCAACAGTCGTCCGGCGGCCGCCTCGCGCGTCTGGCACGGGCCTGAAACCCTCGACTCAGTACACCCAAAACTCTAAAGGAGCAAAAAACAGATGTTGAAGAAGTTCTTCCGCGACGAGACCGGTCTTGAGCTGTCCGAGTACGCCGTCGCCGCCGCGCTGATCGCGCTCGCCACCGTCACGGCCTTCACGGGCCTCGGCACGACCATCAAGACCGCGATCACCAACCTCGGCAGCAAGATTCCCGCCAATCCGTAAGGAGCGCGTCCGGGGATGGGGCGGCGCGCCGCGAGCTTGACGCTCGAACGGTCGCGCCGCCCTCCACACAAGGCAGAACAGACCGCGAGGTACAGAACGATGCTTAAGAGATTCCTGAAAGACGAGTCCGGCCTGGAGCTTTCCGAGTACGCCGTCGCCGCCGCGCTCGTCGCGCTCGCCACGGTCACGGCCTTCACCGGCCTCGGGACGACCATCAAGGGCGCCATCGAGAACCTGTCGGGCAAGATCACGGCGGCTCCCTAACAACACGGCACAGGCGGCGCGCCCGCGCCGGCTCCCACGGAGCGACGACGGGCGCGCCCCGAGCCGTCCCAGGTTTCGAGCGGCGCGAGCCGCACCGGTTTCGACCCCGCACTCATTCCTTCTTAATAAAAGTTAAAGCGTCATGTTCGACTCGACGACCATCGCCGCCCTTTCGCTGCTGTTGCCGCTGACGGCCGTCATCACCTATTTCGACGTGCGCTACCGGCGCATCCCGAACGTCTTCGTCCTCGCCACACTCCTGAGCGGACTCATCATCAACTTCATCGCGGCCGGCCCGGGCGGCCTCGTGGCGAGCGCGGGCGGGTGCCTGCTGGCCTTCGGGCTGATGTTCGTCCTCCACGTCTTCGGCGCGATGGGCGCGGGGGACGTGAAGCTGTTCGCGGCGGTCGGCGCGGTCTTCGGGACGCAGCTCGTTTTGCCGACGTTCCTCGTCGTGCTGCTGACGGGCGGCGTCCTGGCCGTCTACACCATCATGCGCAACGGGACGTTCCTGATGACGCTGACGCGCGTGCTGCAAATCTTCGTCGGGCTGCTGCCCGGCTGGCAGATGCCGCGCTTCGAGGTGCCCGCGGACAGGCGCCACACGCTGCCGTACGGCGTGGCCATCACGCTCGGCAGCCTCATCTCGCTGTTCGTCTTTCGCGCCTGAGGGCCGCGGCCGGTGCGGGCGACGCGGAGTAGTTAGAAACCTCGACTGGAGAAAACTGGAAATGCGGAACAAACGTCTCCTCTTCGTGCTGGGAAGCGCCGTGGTCTTCGGGCTGCTGGCCGCCGTCTCCGTGAGCCGCTACCTGTCGGACGCGCAGGCCAGCGCGCGCAACATGAACAACGTGGTGGTGGCGAAGGTGGACATCCCCCTCGGCACCAAGATCGAGGCCGAGCAGCTGCAGACCGTGCAGTTCCCCGCCAACGCCATCCCCGAGGGGACGTTCGCCGAGGCGCCGAAGCTGGTCGGCCGCGTCGCGGTCGTCGGCATCGCCGCGCGCGAGCCGGTCACCGACTTCAAGCTCGCGCCCGAGGGCTCGCAGGGCGGCATCTCGGCGGTCATCCCCGCCGGCTACCGCGCGATGACGGTGAAGGTGGACGACGTGATCGGCGTGGCGGGCTTCCTCCAGCCGGGGACGATGGTGGACGTGCTGACGGTCATCGACCCGCCCGGCAACAACATCAGCAGCAACCCCATCTCGAAGATCGTCCTCCAGAACGTCAAGGTGCTCGCCTCGGGCCAGAACCTCGACAAGCCGAAGGACGAGCGCGAGGCCGACGCCGTCAAGGCCGTCACGCTCCAGGTCACGCCCGAGCAGGCCGAGAAGCTGGCGCTGGCCTCGACCGAGGGCAAGCTCCGCCTGATGCTGCGCAACATGATCGACCAGGACGACGAGCAGACGCAGGGCGCCGACAAGCAGAGCCTCCTCGGCGGCGAACGCGCCACGACGCCCCCGCCGCCGGGCTCGCTCAAGAGCGAGCAGACGCAGCCCGCGCCGCAGCCGGTGCGCCGCGCCCCGCGCCCGCAGTTCCCCGCGCGCGTCTCGCAGGCCGCGCCCGCCGAAGCCCCGAAGCCTCAGCCCCCGCCGCCGCCGCGCCCGAACGTCGAGATGATCCAGGGCACGAAGAGAAGCACCGTCGAGTTTCCCTGATGATGGATTGGTTCATTGCGTCGCCGGCTCGCCGGCTCGGTTAAGAAGCGAGCCGGCGAGCCGGTGAAGAGATCGATCAATCGGCCAGTCATCCAAGAAGAGGAGTCAAACAACCATGCAGAACCGTTCCCTCGTCGCGAAAATCTTAGCGCTCGTCGGCGTGCTCTCGGTGTGCGCGGCGCCGGCGCGGGCGCAGGGCCAGCCGCAGCAGAACTTCGTCCCGGCCTCGTTCGAGAAGGCGTCGCCCGAGCCCGTCCAGATCAACGTGCTGGTCGGCCAGTCGCGCGTCATCAACTTCGACAAGCCCATCGGGCGCTTCTCGGTCTCGAACCCCGAGGTGGCCGAGGCCGTGCTCGTCTCGCCCGACCAGGCGGTCGTCAACGGCAAGGCGTTCGGGCAGGTCAACTTCATCGCGTGGGCGAAAGAGGGCGGCCAGTTCATCGTCTTCGACGTGTACGTCCGCTCGAACCTCTCGCTCATCGACTCGCAGATCAAGGCGCTCTTCCCCGACGACGACATCCGCCTGAGCCAGGCCAACGGCTCGGTGGTGCTCTCGGGCAACGTGAAGAAGGCCGTGACGGTCTCGCAGGCCGAGGCGGTCGTCAAGGCCGCCGGCTTCAACGTCGTCAACATGCTGGGCTCGCCCACGGTCAACAAGGCGCAGGTGCAGTTGATGGTGCGCGTGGCCGAGGTCAGCCGCTCGCGGATGCGCGAGCTGGGCGCGACCTACGCCTTCCAGTCATCCCAGGGCGTCGGCGGCGTCATCGGCTCGGGCGGCGGCCCGTGGACGGCGAGCAAGGTCGACGGCGGCAACATCTTCGGGACGATGGTCGGCAGCGCCCTGAACCTCTTCGTGATGGGCGGCAACACCTACAACTTCATCCACGCGCTCAAGACGCAGGGCGCCCTGCGCAGCCTCGCGGAGCCGAATTTGATCGCGATGGACGGCCAGCAGGCGAGCTTCCTCGCGGGCGGCGAGTACCCCGTCCCCGTCGTGCAGAACACGGGCGACCGCGCGATGGTCACCATCCTCTTCAAGGAGTACGGCGTCCGCCTCAACTTCAAGCCGACGATCATCGACGAGGATCACATCCGGCTGGAGTTGGAGCCCGAGGTCTCCAGCATCGACTTCGCCAACGGCGTGAAGTTCGACGGCTTCCTGGTTCCCGCGCTCAAGACGCGCCGCGCCAAGACGGGCGTCGAGCTGCGCGACGGCCAGTCGTTCATGCTCGGCGGGCTGCTCGACAACAACGAGATGCGCACGCTCTCGAAGATGCCCATCCTCGGCGACATCCCCATCCTCGGCACGCTCTTCAACTCGAAGTCGTTCCAGAAGAGCGAGACCGAGCTGATGTTCATCGTCACGGCGCAGTTGGTGAAGCCGGTCAACCCCGACGACCTGCCGCAGCACCGCGGCCTGGACGGCCTCAAGAACGGCTCGCCGCTCGGCGTCGAGCCCAAGGGCGAGGGCATCACCGGCGACCACGGCTTCTCGACCGGCGACAAGAGCGCCGCGCCGGCCGCCCAGCCCGAGGCGCAGCCCAAGAAGAAGGCCGACGACGCCAAGGCCGTCGAGGTCTCGAAGCAGCAGCAGCAGTAGGACAGTCGGAATGGCCCGCGGCAGCGGGCGGCATACCGGAAGGGCGAGGGAGGAAGGATGAAGGATGAGAGCGTTGCTGTCAGGCAGTCGCACTCCCCTCATCCTTCATCCCTCATCCCTCATCCTTCCGAAGAGGAGGGTGTGATGAGGCGTTCGAAGTCTGAGAAGAAGAGCGAGCGGGGCTCGGTGCTGGCGATGAGCGCGGTCGGGATGCTCGCGTTCCTGCTGGCCACGGGCATGGCCGTGGACATCAGCCACTTCTACCTCGTCAAGTCCGAGTTGCAGAACGCGGCCGACGCCGCGGCGCTCGCCGGGGCCTCGGCGCTCAACTCGGGCTCGACCGGCATCCAGCGCGCGCAGCAGCGCGCCACGGCCGCGATGAACAGCTACGAGTTCAACTCGAAGGGCCTCACCATCCCCGCCGTCAACGTCAAGTTCGCCGTCAACGTCGGCGGCCCCTACGTAGACGCGGCCAGCGCCTCGGGCGCCTCGGTCGTGAAGAAGATTCGCTTCGTGAAGGTCGAGACGCCGGCCGTCCCCGTCCAGGTCTTCCTGGCCGCGGCGGTGCTCGGCGGCAGCAAAGACCTGAAGGCGGAGGCCACGGCCGGCATGTCCGTCCCCATCACGAGCGTCTGCGACTTCCTCCCCGTCTCGGTCATCGACTACGGCACGCCCATGAAGCCGGGCGACACCTACACGTTCCGCGCCGATACGGGCGGCTCGGTCACGCCGGGCAACTACCAGATTCTCGCCGTGGCCGGGTCAGGCGGTCAGGACGTGCGCGTCGGCCTCGCGAGCGGCGTGGACGCCTGCGCCGCGCCGGGCGAGGAGTACGCCGTCGACACCAAGCCCGGCCTGACCTCGGGGCCCGTCCGCGTCGGCATCAACACGCGCTTCGACGAGTACGGCTCGCAGGTCAACCCCATCCAGCAGCCGCCCGACACGAACATTCAGGAGAACATCACCCACGCGCAGTACCTCGCCGGCTCGCCCTCGAAGGCGCCGTCGCACGACGGCATCCCGGGCCGCCGCGTCGTCATCATCCCCATCGTCAAGCAGAACGAGTACGACCAGGGGCGCGGCGTCGTCAAGTTCAACCGCTTCGGCCTCTTCTTCCTCCAGACCAAGGTCGGGGGCGGCAACGGCGGCGAGCTGGTCGCCGAGTACATCGACGTGGCGACGGTGGTCGGGCGCGGGAAGGTCGGCACCGGCCCGGCCGCCGCGAACGGCTTCCTGGCCAAGCCCGTCATCTACAGGTAAAGGGAGGCGGCGATGCGAGGAGTGTGCAAAATGACGGCGCGCGTGCTCGGGGGCTTCGCGCGGAGCGAGCGGGGGACGCAGCTCGTCGAGCTGGCGATAGTGATGCCGGTGCTGCTGGGCTTCTTCGTGGCGACGGCCGAGTTCGGGCGCTACTTCTACAGCTACTCGACGCTGGCGAAGGCGACGCGCGCGGGCGCGCGCTACCTCGCGACGACGCCCGTCAAGGGGGTCAGCGCGGGCCAGGGCGTCAACGTCAACGAGGACGCGAAGGCCAAGCGGCTCGTCGTCTACGGCGACCCGAACGCCGCCGACGGGTCGAAGCCGATCCTGCCCGGCCTCACGGTGGGCAACATCGAGCTGAAGCGCGAGGGCAAGTCCGTCACGGTGCCCGACACGGTGACGGTCAAAATCGTCAACTACAACTACACGCCGCTGCTCAACCTCGGCAACTTCGCCAACGGCCTCAAGTGGACGAACGTGCCGCTCAAGCCCTCGATGACGATGCGCTTCATGCTGACGCAGCCGACGCCGCCGGCCTAAAGGAAGGGGAGACACCGTGCGCCTGAAGTCAACACGCAAGGGCCTGAGGTCGAACGCGCGCGGCGAGCGCGGCGCGGCGCTCGTCGAGCTCTCCATCGCGGCGGTCGTCTTCCTGACCGCGATGTTCGCCGTCCTGGAGTTCGGCCGCATGCTCTGGGTGCACAACGCGCTGACGGACGCGGCGCGGCGCGGCGCGCGCTACGCCGTCAACCACTCCAAGTCCGACATCGCCGACGCGCAGCAGATGGCCGTCTACGGCACGACCGACGACGGCGCGCAGACGCCCCTCGTCTCGGGGCTCACGCCGGGCATGGTCAACGTCACGCACTCGTCCGACTTCAACGTCGGCGAGGGCACCGTCACCGTCAAGATCGACGCCTACGACTTCAACTTCATCGTGCCGCTCGTCGGGACGAAGATTCGGATGCCCGAGTACAAAACGTCCCTAACGGCCGAGAGCGCAGGCCAGGTGCCCGTCAACCTTCCGTAAATAAAACCATGACGAACAAGCTGACCTTCGTGATCCTGAGCAGCGGCCTTGAGAACTTCAAGGAACTGCGCGCGGCCCTGGCGACGCAGGAGGGCGCGCGCGTGCTCGTGGGCGGCGACGACGCCGAGCAGGTCTACCCGGAGATCGAGCGGCTCGCGCCCAACGCCGTCATCGTCGCGCTCGGCGCGGAGCCCGAGTCATCCTTGCGCTTCGCCGAGCGCGTCGCGCGCGAGTGCCCGCAGACGGCCGTCATCTGCGCCGCGCGCGACTCGTCGCCCGACACCATCCTGCGCTCGATGCGCGCCGGCGCGCGCGAGTTCCTGCGCCTGCCCGTGCGCCCGGAAGAGTTCGCCACCGTCTACCAGCGCGTCGCAGAGTTCAGCGCCGTCCAGCCCGAGGCGCCGAAGAAGCGCGGCCGCGTGCTCTCGGTCTTCTCGTCGAAGGGCGGGACGGGGACGACCTTCGTCGCCACGAACCTCGCGGCGGCGCTCGGCGCGCCCACCGTGCTCCTCGACCTGAACTTGCAGGCCGGCGACCTCGGGCTCTTCCTCGGCGTCGAGCCGAAGTTCTCCATCGCCGACCTCATCGAGAACCGCGAGCGCGTTGACGACACACTGCTCCGGAGCTACCTGACGCCGCACTCGGCGAACCTGTCCCTGCTTGCCGCGCCGCGCGAGGCCGACTCGGCCGACGACATCGAGGCCGAGCACGTCTTCCAGGTGTTGGAGATTTTGCGCGGGCGTTACGAATACGTCGTGGTCGACCCGCAGCACACGTTCGACTCGATCACGCTGGCGGCGCTCGACCAGTCTGACGAGATTCTGCTCGTCTTAACGCTCGACATCCCGGCCATCCGGAGCACGCAGCGCGCGCTGAAAATCTTCGACCGGCTCGGCTACCCGCGCCACAAGCTGCACGTCGTCGTCAACCGCTTCAGCAAGCAGATCGACCTCGACCTCCGGCAGGTCGAGCGCTTCCTCGGCGAGCGCGTGATGGGCTACGTCCAGAGCGACTACAAGACGGCCGTCAACTCCATCAACCTCGGCCAGCCGCTCGTCGAGTCCGACCCGCAGTCGAAGATCGCTACCGAGCTGCGCCAGATCGCCGCGCGCTTCGGCAACAACGTGCAGGTCGCCGCGCCCGAGCAGCGCCGCGGCCTCCTCGGCTCCTTCTTCCGCAAGGAGAAGGCCGTCAGCGGCCAGCTCTCGGCGGTCAGCTAAAAACTGAAAACCGGTCACGGAAAACTAACTGCCATGTCACTTCGCGAAAGACTCATCAGGGAGCCGGGTGCGCCGGGCGCGGCGCTGTTCGGGCGCGGCGACGAGGCCGCGGGCCCGGGCGGCGGTAACGTCTACCAGGAGATGAAGGCGCGCCTGCACCGCGCCATCATCAACCGCATGGACTTGACCAAGCTCGGGCAGATGGACTCCGAGCAGTTGCACGCCGAGGTCTCGCGGCTGGTCGAGGACATGATCGCCGCCGAGAACGCGCCGCTCTCGGTGAGCGAGCGCGAGCGCCTCATCGGCGAGGTGCGCCACGAGCTGTTCGGCCTCGGGCCACTCGAGCCGCTGCTCGCCGACCAGGAGGTCTGCGACATCCTCGTCAACTCGCCGAAGCAGGTCTACATCGAGCGCCGCGGCAAGCTCGAACTGACGAACGTCGAGTTCAAGGACGACGAGCACCTGATGCGCGTCATCGAGCGCATCGTCTCGACCGT
>DAIRFV010000545.1:0-1873 GCA_036794905.1 Pyrinomonadaceae bacterium
AGCACGCCCATGCCGACGAGGTTCGAGCGGTGGATGCGCTCGAAGCTCTCGGCGATGACGGCCTTGACGCCCAGGAGCAGCGTCCCCTTCGCCGCCCAGTCGCGCGAGGAGCCCGTGCCGTACTCCTCGCCCGCGAAGACCACGAGCGGCACGCCCGCCGCCTGGTAGTGCATCGACGCGTCGTAGATCGGCATCTGCTCGCCCGTCGGCTGGAGCGTCGTGACGCCGCCCTCCGTGCCCGGCGCGAGCAGGTTCTTGATGCGGACGTTGGCGAACGTGCCGCGCACCATCACCTGGTGGTTGCCGCGCCGCGAGCCGTACGAGTTGAAGTCCTGCTGCTCGACGCCGCGCAGGAGCAGGTAGCGGCCGCCCGGCGTCTTCACCTTGATGGCGCCCGCGGGCGAGATGTGGTCGGTCGTCACCGAGTCGCCGAAGACCGCGAGCGGGCGCGCGCCGAGGATGTCGCAGAAGCTGCCCGCCTCCATGCTGAACTTCTCGAAGTAGGGCGGCTCCTGAATGTAGGTCGACTGCGGGTCCCACTGGTAGACCTCGCCCGTCACCGAGGGGATGTCGTTCCAGAGCGGGTTGTCCTCCGCGAAGTCGCTGTAGAGCCTGCGGTAGGTCTCGGGGTCGGTCGCCGCGCCCAGCACCTCGCCGACCTCTTCGAGCGTCGGCCAGATGTCGCGCAGGTAAACGTCCTCGCCCTTCTCGCCCTGGCCCAGCGGCTCCTTCTCCATGTCGATGTTGACGCGGCCGGCGAGCGCGAAGGCGACGACGAGCGGCGGCGACATGAGGAAGTTGGCGCGCACCGACTGGTGGACGCGCGCTTCGAAGTTGCGGTTGCCGGAGAGCACGGAGGCGGTGACGAGGTCGTGCTCGTTGATGACGGCCTCGATGCGCGGGTCGAGCGGGCCGGAGTTGCCGATGCAGGTCGTGCAGCCGTAGCCGACCGTGTGGAAGCCGAGCCGGTCGAGGTAGGGTTGCAGCCCGGTCTTCTGGTAGTACTCCGTCACCACGCGCGAGCCGGGCGCGAGCGAGGGCTTGACGGTCGGCGGCACTTGCAGGCCGCGCTCGACGGCCTTCTTGGCGAGCAGGCCGGCGGCGAGCATCACGCCGGGGTTCGAGGTGTTCGTACACGAGGTGATGGCGGCGATGACCACGTCGCCGTGCCCCAGTTCGGCCCCGCCTTCGGGTTGAATGATGAACTCGGCGGTCTGCTCCTCGAAGTCCACGCGGTCGGGCGTCGGGCGGTTGTTTATCATCTCGAACTCGGTCGCCGCGCTCGTGTTCTTGTCGCTGCGCGAGCCGAGGCTGCCGACCGTCTCGGTGGCGACCACGGTCGGCGCGGACTCCTGCTCCTGACCGCCGCCGCCCGAGTGGAGCGCCCCGGGCAGCACCGGCAGAGCGCGCGCCACCTCGCGCACCTCGCGGCTCAGGTCGACGTGGAAGCGCTCGCCCAACTGCCCCGCGGGGCGGTTGTACCCGTTCTCGCCGACGGGCCTGCGCAGCAGGTCTTCGAACTTGTCCTTGAGCCCGGAGAGTTCGATGCGATCCTGCGGGCGCTTCGGCCCCGCCACGCTCGGCTCGATGGTCGAGAGGTCGAGGTCGAGAGAGGTGCTGTAATCAATCTCGCCCGCGCGCGGGATGCCGAAGAGACCCTGCGCCTGGTAGTAGGCGCGGAACGTCTCGACCTGCTCCCCGTCGCGCCCCGTCGCGAGCAGGTACTCGCAGCACTTCTCGTCCACGGGGAAGTAGCCCATCGTCGCGCCGTACTCGGGCGCCATGTTGCCGATGGTCGCGCGGTCGGCGACGGGGATCGAGGCCGCGCCCTCGCCGTGGAACTCGACGAACTTGCCGACGACCTTCGCCTTCC
>DAIRFV010000051.1:0-26965 GCA_036794905.1 Pyrinomonadaceae bacterium
CCGGCCGCGGCGGCAACACGGGCGGCGGCGACCGTAACGACGGCGGCGGCGGCCCCGGCGGCGGCGGCGGCGGCGGCGTTGACTACTCGCGCCCGTTCAAGCAGAGCGAGGTGACGCGCAAGGCGCTCATCACCTACAAGCCCGAGCCGGGCTTCACCGAGGAGGCGCGCAAGAACAACGTGACCGGCGTCGTGCGGCTCCGCGCCGTCCTCCACGCCTCGGGCGGCATCCAGAGCATCAGCGTCGTCAAGGGACTGCCCGACGGCCTCACCGAGAAGGCCATCACGGCCGCGCGCTCGATCAAGTTCACCCCGGCCGAAAAAGACGGCCGCTCCGTCTCGCAGTACGTGGTGCTGGAATACAACTTCAACATCTACTAAGCGAGTAGGCAGGAGGCGGGTAGGGCAAACCGCTTCTCAAAAAAAGTGCCTCGGTGAAACGGAGGCGGCGAGATAATCAACTCGCCGCCTCCGATTTTTATGACCGCTTTTCTTCTATTAACTGCCTACTGCCCACTGCCTTCTGCCATCTTCTGACTGCCTACTTTCCCCGCCTACTGCTATACTCCCCGCGAAAGCCTTAATCTTAATCGAAGGAGTCCGGGTTGGCCGAGGCGTCCCAGAAGGCGGTGAAGGTCGTCTGCGTCGCGAGCTATTTCAAGGGCGCGGATTTTCTGCGCGAGTGTAAGCGGCAGGGCGCGCGCGTCGAGCTGCTGACGCGCGCGCGCACGGCGCGCGAGCCCTGGCCGCGCGACTCGCTCGACGCCGTCCACTACCTGCCGGACGACGCGGGCGCCGACCTCGTCGTCCACGCGGCCGCGCACCTCGCGCGCGAGCAGAAGATAGACGCGCTCGTCGCGCTCGAAGAGTTCGACGTGGTGACGACGGCGCTCGCGCGCGAGCACCTGCGGCTGACGGGGCTCGACAGCTCGCGGGCGCGCCTGTTCCGCGACAAGCTCGCCATGCGCGGGCGGGCGCGCGCGGCCGACTTGCGCGTCCCTGACTTCGTGCCGCTCTTCAACTACCAGGAGGTCGGCGAGTACATGGAGCGCGTGCCGCCGCCGTGGGTCGTCAAGCCGCGCTCGGACGTCTCCTCCTCGGGCATCCGCCGGCTCGAAGAGTCGGAGCACGTCTGGCGCGCCATCGAAGCGCTCGACGCGCGCGAGGCTTTGCAGGACAAGTCCTCCTATTATTTGCTTGAGAAGTTCGTGGCCGGCGAGGTCTTCCACGTCGATTCCATCGTCGAGGACGGCGAGGTCATCTTCTCGGGCGCGAGCCGCTACGGGCGTCCGCCGCTCGACGTGGCGCAGGGCGGCGGCGTCTTCACGACCCACACGCTCGACTACGACTCGCGGGAGCACGGAGAGCTGACGCGCCTCAACGCGGAACTGCTCCGCGCGCTCGGCCTCGAACACGGGGCGGCGCACGCCGAGTTCATCAGGGGCGCGGCCGACGGCGAGTTCTACTTCCTCGAAGTGGCCGCGCGCGTCGGCGGCGCCTACATCGCCGACACGCTGGAGGCCGCGACCGGCCACAACCTCTGGCGCGAGTGGGCGCGCGTCGAGGCGGCGCACGCGCGGGGCGAGCGCGTCGGGCGTCTGGAGCCGCGGCGCGAGTACGGCGGCATCGCCCTCTCGCTCGCGCGCCAGGAGCGCCCGGACACTTCGGCCTACGACGACCCGGAGATCGTCTTCCGCGTGGACAAGCCGCACCACGTCGGCCTCGTCGTCCGCTCCCCCGACCTCGCGCGCGTGCGCGAACTGCTCGAAGACTACTCGCAGCGCTTCGCCCGAGACTTCAGCGCCACCGTCCCGCCGCCCGACCGACGCGGGGTAAATCTGTGAGAAGAGCGTAAACCGTGAACCGTGAACCGTGACGAGGAAAAGCCGTGAACCGTAAATCGTAAATCGTGATAAGAAAGAACTGTCTTTCACCTGTCACGGTTCACGGTTCACGGTTTACGCCCTCGTCCGGGTTGACGGTTCACGGTTCACGGAGGAGATGAAAATGGCTCAGCCTCATGTCGCACCTTACGGCTCCTGGAAGTCGCCCATCACGTCCGACCTCATCGTGTCGGCGACGGTCGGGCTCGGGCAGATCGTGCTCGAAGGGGCCGACGCTTACTGGATCGAGATGCGTCCGTCGGAGGGCGGGCGCAACTGCGTCGTGCGCCGCGCGCCGGACGGCACGATCTCGGACGTGACGCCACAGGGCTTCAACGCGCGGACGCGCGTGCACGAGTACGGCGGGGGCGACTTCGCCGTCCGCGGCGGCGCGGTCTACTTCGCCAACTTCGCCGACCAGCGCGTCTACCGCCAGCCGAACGCGACGGCGCCGCCCGAACCGCTCACGCCCGAGGGGAAGTTCCGCTACAGCGACTTCTTCGTCAACGCCGCGCGCGGCCTCCTCTACGCCGTGCGCGAAGACCACACGGACGAGGGGCGCGAGGCCGTCAACACCATCGTCACCTTAAGTCTGGAGGGCGCGAACGAGGACGGCGGGCGCGTCATCGCTTCGGGCAACGACTTCTACTCGACGCCGCGCGTGAGCCCGGACGGGAAGCAGTTCGCGTGGCTGACGTGGAACCACCCGAACATGCCCTGGGACGGCTGCGAGCTGTGGGTCGGCGACTTGAACGCGGACGGCACCGTGGGCGATTCGCGGCGCGTGGCGGGCGGGCCGGAGGAGTCCATCTTTCAGCCGGAGTGGTCGCCGTCGGGCACGCTCTACTTCGTCTCCGACCGGAACAACTGGTGGAACGTCTACCGGCTGAGCGAAGACGGCTCGGCGGAGGTCGTCCACGAGACGGAGGCCGAGTTCGGGCTGCCGCAGTGGGTCTTCGCCATGTCCACCTACGCCTTCGCCTCCGAAGACCTCATCGTCTGCGCTTACGCGCGGCGCGGCGACTGGAGCCTCGGACTCCTCGACGCGCGCAGTAAGACATTAGAGCAGCTCGAACTGCCCTACACTGACATCACATACGTCCGCGCCGATGCGTCGCGCGCGGTCTTCCGCGCGGGCTCGCCGACCGTGCGCGCGGCCGTCGTCGAATTAGACCTCAAGACGCGCGCGACTAAAGTCCTCCGCCGCGCGAGCGAAGCGGCCGTCAACCCGGCCTACGTCTCGACCCCGCGCGCCGTCGAGTTCCCGACCGAGGGCGGGCGCACGGCGCACGCCTTCTACTACCCGCCGCGCAACCAGGACTTCGACGCGCCCGGGGGCGAGCGCCCGCCGCTCCTCGTCAAGTGCCACGGCGGCCCGACCTCCGCGGCCTCCTCGACCCTGCGTCTGGAGACGCAGTACTGGACGAGCCGCGGCATCGCCGTCCTCGACGTGAACTACGGCGGGAGCACGGGCTACGGGCGCGAGTACCGCCTGCGGCTGGGCGGCGAGTGGGGCGTGGTGGACGTGGACGACTGCGTCAACGGCGCGAAGCACCTCATCGAGCAGGGCGAGGTGGACGCGGCGCGCTGCGTCATCACGGGCGGGAGCGCGGGCGGCTACACGACCTTGAACGCGCTCACCTTCCGCGACACGTTCCGCGCGGGCGCGAGCCACTTCGGCATCGGCGACCTGACGGTCTTCGTCGGCGACACGCACAAGTTCGAGTCGCGCTACCTCGAACGGCTCATCGGCCCTTACCCGGAGAAGAAAGACCTCTACTACGAGCGCTCGTCCATCAACTTCACCGAACAGCTCTCGTGCCCGGTCATCTTCTTCCAGGGGCTCGAAGATAAGATCGTGCCGCCGAACCAGGCCGAGCTGATGGTCGAGGCTCTGAGGAAGAAGCGACTGCCCGTCGCCTACGTCGCCTTCGAGGGCGAGCAGCACGGCTTCCGCAAGGCCGAGAACATCAAGCGCGCGCTCGACGGCGAGCTCTACTTCTACTCGCGCATCTTCGGCTTCCCGCTCGCCGACCCCGTCGAGCCGGTCGAGATCGAGAACCTGTAAGGGCCGTAAACCGTAAACCGTGAACCGTGACAAGAAGGAGTCATCTCCTCTCTTGTCACGGTTCACGGTTTACGGTTTACGTGCTTTCGCTGTTTAGCTGCGCGGGCGCATCGGGCGCGACTTGCGCTTGTTGCGCTTGCGCGCGAGGGCGGACTTGAGCTTGGCCTTCTGGCCGCGGGACATGAAGAAGGCGTGCTTCTTCGCGTCCTTGATGATCTCCTCGGACATCACCTTGCGCTTGAAGCGGCGCAGCGCGCTCTCGATGGACTCGCCCTGGTTGACGACGACTGTTGCCATTATATTTCTCCGTTCAAAACTGATGAAATACGCGCCCGGCGATTCGTCGCCCGGGCGAACACTTTCGACTCTGTGCTTGTCTCTCTCTTAAACTCTATCGGTTAAATCTAGCAACACCCGCCTCTCGGTCGCGAACGGCGACGACAAAAGCAACGGCTATTTTGCCTGCCGAAACGCGTTCTGGCAAGCGACCGGGGGAAGGGGTGTTGGGTGCCGGGTTTTAGGTGTTGGGGAAGAACCCGGCTTTTACCCAAAACCTAGAACCCAGCACCCAACACCTAAAATCAGGCACCCGACACCCTTTCCGTGATGATGACGAAGTCGCCGAGGCGTGCGTGGGTCGCGGCGTCGAAATTGGGGAAGCTGTCGGCGGGGACGATGGTGACGACGACGGCGCGCGCCTTCGAGCGGTAGCGGGCGAGCTGTTCGGGCACGCCCATGCGCTCCTCGCTGTGGAAGGTGCCGTTGACGTGCACGACTAGAGGGTCGCGCCCGCGCTTCAGGTGTTCCGAGATGGCGTAGGCCATCGAGGCGTCGCGCAGCGTCTGCGCTTCGAGCAGGTGCAGGCCGCCGTGCGGGTTCGCCTGCGCGGTCGCCGTGGTGCCGGGCGTCGCCGCCGGGGCCGCCGCGCCGCCGCGCATGAAGCGGTTGAACTTCGCCGCGTAGCCTTCCGACGCCGCGGGGAAGGGCAGCGGCGGGAGCCACGTCTTGACGGCGACCTGCGGGAGCGATCTCAGGGAGTCCGGCCCCTGGCTCGACACGCGTGACACGTAGCGCGCGGGCGCGTTGGCCGCGATGACGGGCAGCCGGTGCGCGCGCGCGTACTCGACGAGCGGGCGGTAGTCCGTCTCGTAGTTCCTCCACGGGCGGCTGCTCAAAAGGAAGTGGCGCTCCGTGATGAGCCCGGCGAGGTACTCGTCCAGAACCGTCTGCACGTCACGCTCGAACATCTCCAGCGAGAGCGCGAGGGCGCGGCGGCGCGGCGAGCGAGGGCCGTGCGTCTCGTCGGCGCGGCGCAGCAGCTCCGCCTCCAACAGGTGCGCGATGCGGTCGTCGTGCGTCTCGCCGACGAAGAGCACGTCGGCGCGTTCCAGCGAGTCGATGATGGTTTGGAGCGTGACGGCGTTGCCCTGCGCGTCGAAGGCGCGGTAGTGCGGCGCGGGTGCCTGCGCGCCCGCGGCGATTTGTGCCGCGAGCGCGGTGAACAGTAACATGCTGGCGAGGCGTCGCACTCCGCACTTCATCATGCCCGACCTTTTAGCACGCCGTCCCGCGCGGCGGCAACGGCCGCGGCCGCGCGCCTCCGGTGACGGCCATCACGACGAACCAGAGGAGGGAAGTCGCTTTGGAAATTTACGTCAGCACTGACGTGGAGACGGACGGGCCGATCCCCGGCCTCTACTCGATGCTGAGCATCGGGTCGGCGGCCTACCTGCCGGACAAGACGCTCCACGGCGGGTTCTCTGCGAACCTTGAGACGCTGCCCGGCGCGGCGCAGCACCCCGAGACGATGAAGTGGTGGAAGACGCAGCCCGAGGCTTGGGCCGCGTGCCGCCAGGACGTGCAGACGCCGGACGAGGCCATGCGGCGCTACCTCGACTGGCTCAAGGCGCTGCCGGGCGAGCCGGTCTTCGTCGCCTACCCGGCGGCCTTCGACTTCATGTTCGTCTGCTGGTACCTCAACCGCTTCGCGGGCGAGAACCCTTTCGGCTGGCACGCCCTCGACATCAAGACGTTCGCGATGGCGCTCACCGGGCGCGACTTCCTCCACACCGTCAAGCGCAACATGCCGCGCGACTGGTTCGACGACCTGCCCTACACGCACAAGGCGCTCGACGACGCCGTCTCGCAGGGCGCGCTCTTCTGCAACATGCTCGCCGAGCACAAGCGCCGCCTGAAGTCCGGCGGGTGAGGCGCGGCCGCGGCCGCGCGAAAAAGTTCGTTGACAGCGGCGGCGCGTGAATCTATCTTCTCCGCACCAGCCCGTCCGCCGGAGGTGAACAGTGAAAGCCCTACTGATTCTGCCGCTCCTGTTAACGACCGTCCCCGCTCAGCAAAACAGCCCGGGCGAGGCCGCGCCCGTGGGCGTCGTCAGCTACAAGTGGACGAAGACCCGGCAGAAGGTGGAGAAGCCCGCGGCGCAGGGCACGACCCCCGCGGCCGCCATGACCACGGCGGACAAGAACTTTGCGCGCAACCGGCGCGTCAACGACCCCGCCGGGGTCCGCGACCCCAACGCCGACACGCTCGACGCGCGCAGCGCCGCGATGGATAAGGCCGTGCGCGACGCGCGCGCGCCGGCCCCCGAGATGGTCGAGGGCTACGACTACCGCGTCAAAGTCCTGAACGCTACGCAGAAGGCCGTCGAAGTCCTCTTCTGGGAATACGAGTTCGAGGAGACGGCAAACCCTTCGAACCTCACGCGCCGGCAGTTCCTCTGCGGCGTCCAGATCAAGGGCGGCAAGGAGAAGGAGCTGCAAGCCTTCGGCGCCTCCGGCCCGGCCGGCATCATCAGCGCCGAGAGCCTCGCCAACAAGGCGGCCCACCCCTTCGCCGAGCGCGTCCGCATCAACCGCGTCGAGTACGCCGACGGCACCATCTGGCAGCGCAGGGACTGGAACTACGCCGAGGTGCGCGCCTCCATCCAGCGCGCCGTCTCCACCCCCTGGGGCGCCGAGATGTGCCGCGCCCTCTGAAGGCATCGACCACAGAGGCGCGGCCTTAAGGACTTACGTCTTTAAGCCGCGCCTCCGTGTCTGCGGTGGTTAACTTTTCTCTCAAAAACGGCCCCGGAAATTTTTCGGTTGACGCGCGGCGTGCGGTCGCGTAGAAGTGTATCCCGTCTTACGCGCGTGCGGCCGCAAAGGCCCGGCGCCTTCCTTCCACGGAGAATCCGATGAACAGAACGCGCGTCATCCTTCAGACGATGATTACGCTCGCCGCCGCCTCGCTCGGGCTGGTGGCGGCGCTCGCGTGGAACGAGGCCATCAAGGCCCTCATCCGCAGCGTGCTGGGCGAGGACGACAGCCTCCTCGGCCTCTTCATCTACGCCATCCTGGCGACGGCCATCGCCATCGTCGTGCTCCTCATCCTCGGCAACGCGGCGGCGCGCGTCGGCGGCGACGCCGTCATCAACCGCGAGGCCGAGGGCTAAGCCGATTCAACCCCGAACCGAAGTTAATTAGAGCGCGCGCGGACGCGGACGCGTCCCGGCGCGTCCGCGTCCGCCTACTTCATCCCGACAACGCATGCAGGTCACAACCCCGACGCCACAGCCGCCCCGCGCCGCCCCGCCGGTGCCCGCGGCCGAGTTCCGCAAACACGCGGGCTTCCGCTCGAAGTTCCTGGCCGTAGCGCGCGACGTGCTCGTCTACCTGCCGCCCGGTTACGAAGCGGAGGCGCCGCGGCGCTATCCCGTGCTCTACCTGCACGACGGGCAGAACCTCTTCGACGGCGCGACCGCCTACGTCCGCGGTCAGGACTGGCGCGTCGGGCAGACGGCCGGCGCGCTCATCCGCCGGCAGGTCATCGAGCCCGTCATCGTCGTCGGCATCTACAACACGGGGCACACGCGCGTCGAGGAGTACACGCCGAGCGCAGACCCGCGGCTCAAGGTCGGCGGCAAGGCCGACCTCTACGGGCGCCTGATTGTGGAGGAGTTGAAGCCGTTCGTAGACGCGCACTACCGCACGCGCGCGGGCGCGTGCGACACGGGGCTCGGCGGGTCGAGTCTCGGGGGGTTGGTGACGGCGTATCTGGGCCTGCGCCACCCGCGCGTCTTCGGCAAGTTGGCCGTCGTCTCGCCCTCGGTCTGGTGGGACGGCCGGCGCATCCTCGGCGACGTGGCGACACTCAAGTCGAAGACGGACGCGCGCATCTGGCTCGACATGGGGACGGAGGAAGGCCCGCGGGCGGTGGCGGACGCGCGCCTGCTGCGCGACGCGCTCGTCGCCAAGGGCTGGCACCTCGAACGCGACCTGCACTACCTCGAAGCCCACGGCGCGCGGCACACGGAGGCCGCCTGGGCGCAGCGCGTCGCGCCGATACTCAAGTACCTGTTCCCGAGACCGTAAACCGTAAACCGTAAACCGTGACAGGAGGAAAAGCCGTTCCTTCCTGTCACGGTTTACGGTTTACGGTTTACGACTCTTTAAATTCTCACCACCCCCGCTGAATCTCCCAACGGTCAACGACGCGCGAGCCTTCGAGCACGTGGTAGTGCGTGTGCTGCGCGGCGGAGAGGCACGAGTGGTTGGCGAGCACGCGGACGCGCGCGCCGACGCTGAGTTTGTTCAGCCGCCCGTCGTCTTCCACCAGAACCTCGCCGTGCTCCTGCGAGAGCGAGCCGACGCGCAGCCCCGTCTCCGCGCCTTCGAGGTCGAGCACGCGGCCGTAGCCGCACGCAGAATCCAACTCGACGGGGCCGCGATCCTTCGAGAGCGCGACGGCGCCCGCGTCGATGACGACCTTGCGGCGCGCGCGGTCGCGGTGGACGACCGCCGCGAGCACCGTCAGCGCGCAGTCCTCGAAAGCGCAACTGCCGAGCGCGGCCTGGAAGGCGTCGAAGAAGATGTAGTTTCCGGGGCGCGCCTCGTCCACGCCTTCGAGGTGGTCGTAGTGCGTCGCGGTCGGGGTCGAGCCGACGCTGACCGTCGGGACGCGGATGCCGTCGGCGCGCAGGCGCGCGGCGAACTCCGTCATCACGTCGCGCTCGCGCCGCGCCGTCGAGAGCAACTCTTCGCGCGAGCCCGCGTGGTACGAGTGGCCTGCGTGCGTGAGTGTCCCCGCGAAGCGCAGGTTGGCGGCCGTCTCGATGCGGCGCGGGATTTCGAGCGCCTCGGGTCGTTCGGGCTCGACGCCGCAGCGGTGGTAGCCGCAATCGACCTTCAGGAACAGGTCGAGCGTGACGCCCGCGCGCCGCGCGGCCTCATCCAACAGCGGCGGGATGTCCAAGTCGTCCGTGATGAGCGCGAAGCGTTCGCAGAGCTTCGACAGCTCTACCGCTTCATCAAACTTCCCCGGCTCAATCGGCACCGCGTACGTGATGTCTCTGAAGCCGTGCGCGGCGAAGGCGCGCGCCTCGGCGAGCGTCGAGACGGTGATGCCGCCCGCGTGCCCCTCGGTCTGGATGCGCGCCACCTCCACGCACTTGTGCGTCTTGACGTGCGGGCGGAGCGTCGCGCCGAGCCCCTTCATGCGCTCCGACATCGTCTCCGCGTTCCGCCGCACGCGCGCCGCGTCGAGGACGAGCGAAGGCGTCTTGATGTTGTGTAAGTCCATGTGCGTTTGAAGTGAGGGCGACTATAACACTACCGGGGCGGGCGGAGGGAAGGGCAGTTAACCACAGAGACGCGGCTTGAAGAGAAATAGCTCGACAAGCCGTGTCTCTCGCGTCTCTGTGGTCGAGTGCCTTTACCGCCTCACGGCTGCACGGTGATGAAGACGCCGCTGCGGCTGGTCGCGCCGTTGGCGGCGGTGACGACGACGGCGGCCGGGCCTGTGACGCCGTCGGGGATGACGGCGTTGATCTGGTCGAGGCCGTCGAAGCCGCCGGAGGGGCCCGCGTAGTTGACCCGCGCGGCCTGGCCGCCGATCTGCACCGTGACGGGCAGCGAGTTGCGCCAGCCCGTCCCGAGGAGCGCGACCTCGGACGCCGACGTGTCGAAGCGCGCGGGGAAGGGCGCGCCGGTGTAGAGCATGCCCGAGACGAGCAGCGCGACGGCCTCGCCCGCGCCCGTCTGCGGGACGGTGAAGAGGCCGGGGTTGGCGTTAACAAAGTCCGCGTCGTCGGCGGCCGTCACGCTGCCGCCCGCGCGGACGACGACCGAGCCGGTGCCCGCGCCCACCGCCTGCGGGAGGTGGACGTGAATCTGCGCGTCGTCGAAGGAGAGGACGGGGACTTCCAGCCCCTCGATTGTCACGCGGACGCCGCGCGCCGTGGCCTCTGCTCGCGTCGCGCCGCTCTGGCCGCGCGTGAGCCCCGCGCCCGTGATGGTCGCTAAGCCCCCCGCCGGCGCGTCGCCTTGCAGGCTCGCGCTGTTGGTCACGGAGAGTCGCGCGACGGCCGGGAGCACGGTCTCGACGCCGAAGGAGAGCCCCGAGTAGGCTTGCGTGAACTCGTCGTCGGCGAGCACGAAGGCGTCGCCGTCGCGCAGCACGCCGTTGAGCGCGGGGTCCGGGAAGGCGTAGACGTGCGGGATGCCGCCGTTGCCGCCGTCCTCCGCGAAGTCGCTCTCGCCCGACGCGTCCTGGATGACGTAGACCGTCCCCTCGCGCGCGACCGTCAGGCCGTGGAGGACGAAGTTGTTGTCAATCGAAAGTCCCTCGACGCAGACCTCGTCCGCGTCCGCGTCGCCGTCGCCGTCGGTGTCGTAGAGGGCGAGCATGTATGTGTCGTTCCCGACGGAGTGCGTGAAGACGACGCCGCGCGAGTTGGCCGCCACGTCAATCGGCGCGTCGGTGTCGAAGGGGAAAGAATAATAAGGCGCCGGGTCGAGCGCGTCGGGCACGCCGTCGTCGTCCGTGTCGCGGACGACGCGCAGCTCGTTCGACTGGAAGTCGGCGACGACGAGGTCGCCGCCGGGCAGGAGCGCGAGGCCGTTGGCGTTGAAGAGGCGGTCGTCGCCGACCGCGACGAGCGAGCGCGAGCGCGACGTGTCGAAGCCGCCGGTCGAGGGGTCGCGCACGAGCAGGACGACGCCGGGCGACTCCTCGTTGTCGGGGTCTTCGGGGTCTTCGCTGTTGAAGTAGCCGCCCGAGGAGACGACGACGAACTCGCGCCCCGCGCGGGACGTGCCCGCGACGACCGCCGCGGCCGAGGGCAGCCCGAAGTCGCGGCCGAGGTCGAAGGTCGAGGCCGTGTCGCTGACGTAGTCGCCGTTGGTGTCGAGCGCGAGGACGAGGACGCCGGTCGCCACGTCGTCCGAGGTGTTACCGGTGCCGCGGTCGTCAATCGCCGTGAAGACTTCGTAGCGCGCGCCCGTGCGCCCGACGGCGATGTCGTAGGAGCCGCCGCGCGCGTCGAAGGTGGCGCGGTCGTCCGCGCGCAGGTCGCCGTCGCGGTCAACGAACTCCTCGTGCGTGCCGTCGGCGTTGACGAGGCTCACTTGCGAGACGTGCAGCACGCGGCTGAGCGGCGTGCCCGGCTCGATGGCGGCCGACGGAGTCGGACGCGACGCCCCGGCCGCCGCGCGCGCGTTCTTGCCAGCGGCTTTCTCAACGCTCCCCCTGAGGGGCGAAGGGCGCGCGGGCCTGCGCCGACGCGAATCGGCGTTCTGATTCAAAGGCCGCGTGCGCGCCTGCGCCTCCGCGCGCTTGCGCTTCGGAGTGTAGGCGCCGGGGCGCGCGGGCGCCTTGCCGACGTGCGTGCGTGAAGCCAACGCGCGGCGGTGGTCGGGCCTGTAGTTCTTCGGGGTCTTCGTCTGCGCCTTGGCGGCGCGCGGGAGCGGGGTGCAGAGGGCGAAGAGAGTCAGTAACGAGACGAGTGCGACGAGGCGTGAGCGGGCGCGCATCTGAAATCCTTTCGGCTGTGACCCGGAGAGAGGTTCGGCAGTAGGCAGTAGGGGGATGGCAGCAGGCAGTTGAGAGTGCCGCTGTAGGTAATCCTGAATTAATCCTACAACGTCCTAACGGGGAAAGACTGCCTGCTGGCATCCGCCTACTGCCTACTACTAATGCGGCGGCGGCGGCACCGTGCGACGAGTTGCGTCGGTCGTGTCCGCACGGCGCTGCCGCCGCCGCCAACCGGAGGCGCGAGGCCCCGTCTCGCGCCTCCGACTCTCGCGTTAACGCTGATCGTTCTTAGAGCGCGCGCGTGGGGCGTCCGGGTCGCGCGGGCGCGGAGCCTCTTGTTTGGGAGACTCCTGCCGCGGGGGCGCTTGTCGCGGTGCTTCCTGTCGTGGCTCGGAGCGCGGGGCCTCTTGTCGCGGCTCCGGCCGTGGAGCCTCATGACGCGGCTCGGAGCGCGGCGCCTCGCGTTTCGGCTCGGGCGGCGCTTCGCGTCTCGGCGCCGGTGCTTCGCGCGGCGCGCTCCGTTCGGGAGGGCTGTAGGAGGGCGGGGCCTCGCGCCGCGGCGCAGACTCCTCGCGCCGCGGCGCGGGCTCATCGCGGCGTGACGGAGCGGAAGAGCCGCCGCCCTCTTCGTCACGGGGCCGTATGCGCGGCTCGTGGCGCGGGCGGGAGACGGGGCTTGAGCTATCGTCGCGCGGACGTTCGGCGGGCGGCTGTTCGACGGAGGGCCGCGCGGGTCGGATGCGCGGCTCGCCCGAGTCGCCGCCGTCTGTGTCGCGCGCGCGCCGCCTGGGCGCCACGGGGTCGTCGCCGGCGGGGGAGCCGGGCGAGGGTTCGACGGACTCGCTCGGGCGCGTGGGTCGTGTGCGTCGCGGCCCGGCGGAGTCGCCGCCCGGGTTGGTGTCGGGGGTGCGGCGCGGCCGCTCGACCGCGCCTGTGCCGCCGCCCGTGTCGCCGCCGGTGGGGCCGGCGCCCGCGGAGTTGTTGCCGCCCGAGCTGTCGGGCGCGGAAGGCACGCGCGGCTCGCGGTTGTTGAAGACGCGCGTGCGGCGCAACTCGCCGTCGAGCGGGACGCCGGGCGTGCGCGCGGCGGCGCCGGTCGGGCGGTCGTTCACGGCGCGCGGAGGCAGGACGGGAGCCGGGCGGTTAATCGTCAGCGTGTCGCGCCCCTGCGCTCTCGTGGGCCGCGCGGCGGCGCCGCCGGCGCCCGCGCCGACGCGCGGCGCTCCGCGGTCTGCGCGCGCGACGGGCACGCGCACGGGCTCGCCCGTCAGGGCGCGTTGCGCGAGGTCTCCGGCCGCGGGTCGTGCGCGCAAAGTCCTGTCGCCGAACTCTCGGGCCGGCACGGTCGAGACGGCGCGCAGCAGGTGCGGGTTCGAGCGCCGCAGGTGTTCGAGGTCGCGCCCGCGCAGCGGCGAGAGGCGGTCGTAGCCGCGCGACCAGTGGCGGCCGCGCGGGTCGCGCTGGCCGTAGGTGAGCGGGTACCAGCAAACGTGCCGGTCGCGCCCGAAGTCCAGGTTGACGAAGACGACGAGCGCGGGCCGCCACCTCGCGCGGCCGTAGCGGTAGCCGTAGCCGCGCGGCGCCCAGCACCAGTTGTTGTTCACGTAGACCCAGCGGCCGTAGTGGTACGGAGCCCAGCCCCAGGGCTCTTCCGCGACCCACGTCCAGCCGTAGGGCGGGCACCAGACCCAGCGGCCGTAGCGGTACGGCGCCCAGTCGTTGTAGACGTTGACGGAGGTCGTGTGCGGGCGCCAGATGTAGCCGTAGTCTCTGTGATAGTCCCAGTCGCCGTAGGCGTCCAGCTCCTCGGCGCCGTACACGTCCGAGTCGTAGTAGCGGTCGCGCCCGTCGTGGCGCAGGCGCGCGGCGAGGTAGCGCTCGCGTTCGTCGTTCCACGAGTCCCACTCGTCGAACCCGGCGGCCGCGGTGAACTCCCAGTCGCTCTCGCCCGAGCCGTCGGGCGCGAGCCGCGCCGTGCGGTTGTGGCGCAGGACGAAGCCCGAGTTCTGCGAGTAGATGCGCGCGCGCCCGTCCTCGCGCACGGTGACGCGCACCCCGCCGTCGCGCTCGACATCGACGCGGTACTGACCCGTGCGCTCGGCGGCGACGGTCGTGCCCGGCGCGTCCAGCTCGAAGTACTCCTTGTCCTTGTCGAAGCGCGCGAGCCGGAAGGTCGCGGTGCCTTCGGAGAGGCTGAGCGCGATGCCTTCGTCGCGCAGCGTGACGACGCGGATGACGGAGTCGGGCCCGACGCGCAGGAAGTTGCGCGCGTCAACCTGTACTTCGAGGCGCGCGTCTCTTCCGGTCGAGAGCACGTCGCCCTCGACGAGCGGCGCGTTCAGTCGCGCGTCCTCCCACTCGTCGTTGCCGGCGCGCTTGAGGCTGACCTCGCCTTTGAGGAGGCTGATGCGCAGCACGCGCGCGCGCTCCTCGTACTCGTCGTCGGAGTAGGTGTCTTCGGCGGCGCGCGCCGCCGTGTGCAGGAGTAGGAGTGTGGAGAGAAGGAAGAGGAGAGCTGTCGGCGCAGAGAGACGAGAACGCATACTGGACGCTCCTTCGTTCACGATTCGGACGGGCTCTGCTTGGGGGCAGAACGGGGCGGACGAAGCCTTGCTTCCCCGGCAGGGAAGAGAACTCGCGGGGGCTTGCATCCTTTACCCGCGGCCGGTGCAAAGCACGTGCCCGTCATCGCGCGGCGACGACGCGTGGAGTGTTGTCAGGCCATTTTCAAGAAGAGATGCGGGGCGGGAGCGTTGAGCTTATGCCAGATGGAGCAGGCCGTGCACTATTTGGTATGAGGTGGGGCGGGCTCAAAACGTCCGGGCGGGGGTGCTTAAAAATCGGCCCACCCGCACATTGCAGAAATAGTCCGCCGCGGACGGCCGTACGCCGTCGGCGGCGGACTATTTCTGCATAGACGAATGTGCGGGCGGGCCTGAAGTCTAGTTCACTTCTTGTTCGGCCCGCGCGTCGGCGTGAAGGCGTTCTGGAAGACGTAGTCGGCGATGCGGCGCCCCTGCGCGATGCCCTCGGTCTTGTCGAACGACCAGTGGATGCCGAGGTAGATGCGGCTCTGCCCGTTCTCCTCCTCGGCCTGCGACAGCGTCGTGAAGCTGCGCGGCCGCAGCTCGCGGGCGATGCCGAGGTTGTCGAGCGTCACGCCGTTGAACTCGTCGGAGACGAAGGTGAACGGGATGTGGTCGGTGCCGTAGACGTTCCGCAGCGTCTGGAAGAGCGCCCCGCCGAAGACCGCGTGTCCCGAAGGATACGCGGGGAAGGGCGGCGTGAAGTTCGGCCCCGTCAGGTTCGAGGCGGGCGCGCCGAGCGGCGAGAAGGTCAGGTCGCCGGCCGTGTCGGGGTTGCCGTCGCCCAGTCCCGACGGGCCCGTCCCCGCATCGGCCTCGCGGATGCCGGTGATGGGGCGCCAGACCTGGTAGTGGAACTTCGACTCCCACGACGCCACCCCGGCGTCGGCCAGCGCCGTGTTCAGGAGTGCGAGCAGCCGCGCCGTCTCGACGGCGTCCGAGCGCATCTGCTTGGCTATCTGGAGGGCGATCTGGTTGTAGAGGCGGGGCGGCGCGCACAGGGAGGGCGTGCCGTCGTAGGCCCAGTAGATGCCGAGCTCGGTCTGCTCCGCGGTGCGCTCGGTCGGGGTGTTGATGCCGTCGCCGCCGAGCCGCTTGACCTCTTCGAAGGCCGCGGCGTACTCGGGGCTGTCCAGCGCGGGCGGGGGCGGGGTGCGGAACTGGGAGGCCGACTGCATGACGAACGGCGTGACCTCGCCCCAGTGCGCGCCGAGCGCGAGCGGGATCAGGCTGATCGGGTCCTGCCGCCACTTGCCCGGGTCGAGGCTCGGGAAGAACTCGATGCCGAGGCGCGGCTCGGGGTGCTGCGAGCCGTCGGCGGCGCGCATCGCCAGAATCGCCGCCGCCGCCGCCTGGCCGGCGGCGATGCCGTCCGACTTCTGACGCCCGTCCTTAATCCGCCCGAGGTCTTCGACGAGCAGGGCGGTGCACGCGGCGGCCTGCGAGGGGAACATCGCGTTGAGCGTGTCGTGCGCGGCCTGCGCGATGGCGGCGTCAACGGAGGCGCTGGGGCTGGCCTTGGGGAGGCCGACGTAACTCCGGTAGCCGCCCTTGATGGCGTTGACGGCCTCGAAGATGGCGATGTGGACGACGGCGACGGCGCGGGCGGAGCGGCCCGGCCCGAGCTGCTCGCCGAAGATGCGCGGGTCGCCGAGGGGGACGGGGGTGTGGTCGAGCCCGCTGGAGTTGACCGAGACCTCGTTCCAGTGGCGAAGCCTGGACAGGGTGTCATGCGGCGAAGGGTGTTTCGGGCCGGCGGGCTGAGCCGAAGCGGGTTTGTAGCTCGGCCCCCAAGCTTCGTCGGCGCGGCGTGAGACCCCCTGCGGCCAGGCGGGGACGGCCATGCAGAGGACGAGTAGGATTAGGGATGGAACCGACAGGCTCCGACTTCTCTGCTTGTTCATATGTACTCCTCTCAAGCGGGCAAGGGCGGTAAGGACTTAACCAGGACACTACACATTTAAAGCGCGGTGGATTCCGAAACTACCGGCGGGGCGGGGAGCGCACGCGCAGGGGTTTGCGGCCCTGTAGCAAAAGGGACTAGAAACTAAGCCAAACCGGCCGCCAAGTCAATAGTTGCTCGAAGAGAGCGGCCCGCCGCTTTCAGGTGCTACGCGCGCCGCCGCACCGCCTTACGCGGCGCTGGCGGCCGTCGTGAGTTCGGAGAAGTCGAGGTTGAGGATGGGGTACTGGCGCCAGTCCCTGTAGTCGTAGTGCCACCACTCGGGCTCGTATGGGGCGAAGCCTTCGGCCTCCATCGCGGCGCGGAGCAGGTCGCGGAGGCGGCGCTGTTCCGAAGTGCCGCCGGCGTAGTTGATGTGCGAGCGCTCCGACATCTCGTCGTACTCGCCGGGCATCGAGACCTGGCGGCCGGTCTTCAGGTCGTAGAGCGTGAGGTCGACGGCGCAGCCGCGGTTGTGGCGCGAGCCGCGGGCGGGGTCGGCGACGAACTGCTTCTTGTCGGCGGGCGTGATGTCCCAGAAGAGCTTCGTCACCGACCACGGCCGGTAGCCGTCGAAGACCGCGAGCCCGTACCCCTTCTCCTTCAGCGCGAGGCTCACGCGCACCAGCGCCTCGGCGGCCGGGCGCTGGAGGAACGCGCGCGCCTCGCCGTAGACGGCCCGCCCCGCGAAGTTGTTCGCGGTCGCGTAGCGCACGTCGAGCTGAATCGACGGGTCGAGCTTTATCAACTCGACGAGGTCGGGCTTGCGGAAGGTGCCCTCCTCCCTGGGCGGCCCCGGCGCACCTTGCGCCTGTCGCGCGGAGGCGCGCGCGTGCGGGGAGAGGAGTGCGAGCGCGCACAACAGCAGTGTGAGCGTCCGCCGGGCGCGGATGAAGTTCGCCGTGTATCTCATCGTCCTCCTCACTGCGACCAGGGCTTCGGCTTGCGCTCCCAGCGGTGCGCGCGCAACTCTGCGAGCAGTTCGGCGGGGAGCGGGCCGGCGTCGCTCGCGGCGGCGTTCGCCTCGACGTTTTTGAGCTTGCGCATGCCGGGGATGATGGTCGAGACCGTCGGGTTCGAGAGGATGAAGCGCAGGGCCAACTCGGGCATCCGTATCCCGGCGCGCTCGGCCAGGGGCTTCAAGGCGTCGGCGCGCTCGACGCTGGGGACGAGGTTCTCCGGGACGAAGTAGGTGTTGCGCCAATCGCCCTCGGGCCAGGTGCTCTCTTTGGTGAGCGTGCCCGTCAGCGTCCCCTCGTCGAAGGGGACGCGCGCGATGACGGCCACGTCGTGCTCCTGACAGGCGGGGAACAGGTCGTCCTCGGGGTTCTGGTCGAAGATGTTGTAGATGACCTGCACGGCGTCGATGAGTCCGGTGCGGACGGCGCGCACGCCGTTCCAGGGCTCCCAGCGGTTGATGCTGATGCCGACCGCGCCGACGAGGCCCTGCGAGCGCAGCTCGTCCAACTTCTTCGACCAGCGGTCGTCCTCAAGCCACGAATCCTCCCAGACGTGGAACTGCATCAGGTCGACGCGTTCGAGCCCGAGGTTCTTCAAGCTCAGGTGGACGTACTCCTCGACGTAGTCGGGCGGGAAGGCGTCGTCGAGCGTGGAGTCGCGCAGGCTGGGCCACTTCCGGTTCTTCGGCGGCACCTTCGACGCCGTGTAGAGCCGCCGGCCGGGGTTCGCGCGCACCAGCTCGCCCAGCAGCCCCTCGCTGTGGCCCTCGCCGTAGACGAAGGCCGTGTCGAAAAAGTTGACGCCGAGGTCTACGGCGCGCTGGAGCGAGCGCAGGGACTCTTCGTCGTCCGAACCGCTCCAGCCGCCCATGCCCCACATGCCGTAGCCGACCTCGCTCACTTCCCAGCCCGTCCGCCCGAATCTTCTATACCTCATCGTCCCTCCGTAGTTACATCCGTCCGTGATTTCGTCCCCGCCGCAGTCCGTTTCGTCACGCTCTGCGCGCCGCCCGTCCCCGGCCGGGTCGTTTCGTCACAAATGGATTGGCCTTTGATCCAAATGGTCGCATGCTTACGCGTTAATAAGGTTCGGGAGTGCGGCCCGGAAAAAAAGGAACCGCCCCCGAAGATTTTTTGAAACCTAGAGTTGACCCGCGCCACTAACAGTGGCGAGAACGGCCCAGCCCGAGCGTCTCCCGACGCAGTAAATGAACCGAGAGGGCGGCCCGCGCGTTAGTAAGCCATGAACTCCTGTGGTGAACGCCGGACGACATTGTAAGCGAAAAAAAGTTGCCACGAAATCCGGGCGGGTGGTGTTTCGGGGATAGTTGAAGCCGTTAGCTGTTGGCGTAAACGCTAAGGTCTGCGGGCCGCGGGGCTCGCTTGAAAAAGGCGGGTAGGGTTATGAAGCACAGATCAGTCATCGCGTTCGTCATCGTCGCCGCGGCGCTCTTTTCGCTGCCGCAGCTCTCGCACGACCTGCAGGCGCTCAAGGGCGAGGTCGGGGCGCGGCTGCACCGCGAACTCCTCCACGCATTCCTGAGCATGCCGGCGGGCGAGCCGGTCTCCGCCGCCCCGGCCGTGCGCCCGACCCAGACGCTGTTCGCCTCCTGCCCGGAGGCGAAGTCGGGCTCCGAGGGCACCAAGGGCCGGAAGGCAGCCGCGAGCGGCCGCGCCGCCGAGAAGACGTTCGAGCAGCGCGCGATGATCGGCGACCCCGTCAACGACCCCGTCGTTAACGGGGCGAAGACCGGCATCGCCAAGGCCGACATCAAGGGAGCGGCCGACATGGTCATCGCGGCGCTGCCCGAGGTCGAGTCCGAGGTCGCGATGATTATTCCGCCGGACATCGGCATCGAGCCGCGCGCGCTCTCGAACGCGCTCGGTTCGAGGGACGCGGCGCGCGTGGAGGCGAACGAGTTCCGCCGCGTCGAGGCCGAGGGCCTGCGCGTGGCCTACTTCGCGGCGGCGAGCTTCGACGCGAAGGGCGCCGAGTGGCAGAAGTCGGCCGAGGAGTCCCTGCGCAAGCTCAACCGGTCGCTGACCGGCACTTACGAGTTCCACGTCGTGCGCGACGGCGCGAAGACGAAGGTGCTGAAGCGCAAGTGCGCCGAATGCCCCGCCCCCGCGCCGCGCGCGCCGCGCCTGCCCCGCCAGGTCGCGTTGAGCTTGCCGCTGCCCGCGCCGGTCGCGCCGGCCGAGACGGCGGGCGAGTAAGTTTGAGACGGGCGCGGCGGACGGCCGCCGCGCCCGTTAGCCCTTCGGACGGCGCCGCTCAAGCGCCTTGACGACACGCGGGGCGGGGCTTCCACCGCCCCCGCCCCCGTAACAAGGCGGGACGGCAGGCCGGGACGGATAAACCCCTCCGCATCGCTCCCGGACTCAAAAAAACTGACAGGCAGATACGCCCGACGGCGTGCGTAGCCGGAGCCCTCCGCGTGTGGGCGCGGGGCGCAGTGTGCCGCGCGGCGCGCCGGCCTCTCGGGTCGGAACGAAACTCATGAACATCCTTCAAAGAGTCGCGCTGCTCTGCGCCGTGGTCTTCACACTGACTCCCCCGGCGTTAGCGCAGACCGTCGCCGCCCCGACGCCGCAGTTGGCGAAGGCGGCTTCGCCGACCCCCGTCCCCGATTCGTCGCCCGCGCCTTCGCCCCCACCGGCCGCGCCCGCGGTTCCGGCCCCGAAGGCCGCGCCGAAGGGCGTGCCCGCGCTCCCGCCCGAGAAGGCGCAGCCCGTCCGCGTCACGCGCTTCGAGAAGGCCCCGGTCATTGACGGCAAGCTCGACGACGACATCTGGAAGACGGCGGCCGTGCTCAAGGACTTCTACCAGATCAACCCCGGCGACAACATCGCGCCGTCGAAGCCGACCGAGACGCTGATCGGCTTCGACGCGAAGTTCCTCTACATCGCCTTCCACTGCTACGACGAGCCGGACAAGGTGCGCGCCACGCTGCCCAAGCGCGACGACGTGATGAACAACGACGACAGCGTCCGCATCATGCTCGACACCTTCAACGACCGGCGCAAGGCGTACGTGCTCGTCTTCAACCCGCTCGGCGTGCAGCAGGACGGCATCCGCACCGAAGGCACGGGCGCCGACTTCAGCGTAGACATCGTCATGGAGTCGAAGGGCACGATCACCTCGGACGGCTGGGTCGTCGAGGTGGCGGTGCCCTTCAAGTCGCTGCGCTACGACGCGGGCAAGGACAAGTCGTGGGGCGTGAATGTCTTCCGCATCATCCAGCGCCTCAACGGCGAGCAGGACTCGTGGATGCCCATCTCGCGTGACGTGGACGGGCTGCTCAACCAGGCGGGCCGCATCACCGGCCTCGAAGGCATCTCGACCGAGCGCACGGTTGAGCTGATCCCGAGCTTCATCGTCTCGGAGACGGGCCGGAACGTCCGCGCGATGAGCCGCGCGCGGGCCGCGGCGCTCGGCGTCGCCGACAACGGCACCTTCGTCAACCAGCCCGTCCTCTTCGAGCCCAGCCTGACGGCCAAGTTCGTCGCCTCGTCGGCGCTGACCCTGGACCTCGCCGTCAACCCGGACTTCGCGCAGGTCGAGGCCGACGCGCCCGTCAACTTCGCCAACCAGCGCTTTCCCATTTTCTTCGAGGAGAAGCGCCCCTTCTTCCTCGAAGGCATCGAAATCTTCCGCACGCAGATCGCGGCCGTCCACACGCGCACCATCTCCGACCCGGACGTGGCGGCCAAGGTGACGGGGCGCCGGGGCAAGTACACCTACGGCCTGCTCTACGCCTCGGACAACGCGCCCGGCAACTACGAGGACGACATCCGCTACGACCCCGAGCGCCTGCCGCCGGGCTTCGACCGCCTGCACGAGCAGAACTCGAAGGTCGGCATCCTCCGCGTCAAGCGCGACATCGGCAAGGAGAGTTTCGTCGGCTTCCTCGGCACGTCCTACAACTTCGCCGACCGGAGCAACTACGTCGGCGGCTTCGACGCCCGGCTCAAGTTCGACAAGCAGACCTCGCTCGACTTCCAGGTGCTCGGCACCACGGCGCGCCTCTGCACGTTCGCTCAGGCCGAAGACAAGGACGAGTGCCGGACGCAGAACGGCTTCGTCTACGCGTACAACTTCAACAAGAACGCGCGCCACCACTACTTCAACGTCAACGGCGTGGGGCGCACCGCAGGGTACGTCGCGCTGGTGGGCTTCACGCGCCGCGTCAACACGAACGGGCACAACTTCAACTTCGGCTACTTCACCGAGCCGAAGCCGAAGGCGAAGATCACCTCGTGGGAGACGAACCACTACGCGGGCGGCAGCTTCGACTGGCAGGGCCGCTCGCAGAACTGGACGTACGAGGGGCAGGTCGGCCCGAACCTCCAGCGGCAGACCTACGTCCGCGTCGGTTACAACACCGGATACGAGCGCGTCTTCGCCTCGGAGTTCGGCGCCGAGCGTTTCGCCAGCGGGCTGCCGGAGACCTCCGAGACCTCGAAGAACTTCTTCGCCTACGCCGGCTCCCAGCCCACGAAGCGGATCAACTTCTTCTACTTCTTCGGCTACCGCGTGGGGCAGCTCGACTACGACTTCGGCGCCGGCCGGCGCTTCCCGCGCGTCAGCCCCTCGGCCCTCGCCGCGCGCGAGGCGACGCGGCGAGGTCTCTGCACGGATGACGCGAACGCGCCGGGCGCCTGCGCCGGCCCGTCCGACCCGGGGGGCGGCGGCTACCTCTATACGAACGGCAACGTCACGTACAAGGCGACGAAAGACCTGAACATGACGCTGAACTTCTCGAAGAACCGGCTGGTGCGCGACGACACGGGGCTGGTCGCCTTCGACACGAACATCTACAGCCTGAAGACGACCTACCAGTTCACGCGCTTCGCCTTCACGCGCGCGCGCATCGACTACGACTCGACCACCTCACACTACAGCGGGCAGTTCCTCTTCGGCTGGACGCCCAACCCGGGCACGGCCTTCTACGTCGGCTACAACGACGACCTCAACCGCAACTACTTCAACCGCTTCTCCGGGCAGGCCGAGCCGGGGCTCGCGCGCAACTCCCGCAGCTTCTTCATCAAAGCCTCCTACCTCTTCCGCCGCAGCTTTTAAAGGCGTGAACCGCAAACCGTAAACCGTGACGAGAGAAAGGCGGCTTTCCTTCTGCCCGTCACGGTTTACGGTTTACGGTTCACGCCTCCTGGATGTATGATTCGTCGCCCGACGTTTTGCCGGGGGCGGCGGCCTCGCCGAAATCTTGACCCGCCCCGCAACCTTCGAACCGTTTTTTCGTATAACACCAACGGACAGCGCCGCGGTCGTCGGCTCGGAGGGAGCCAAAGGTTTCAGGGTGCCGGCCGCGCGCTTAGGCGTTAAAAGTGAGCGCCATTCTCATCATCTCCGTCTTTCTGGTCTTCGTCGCCTCCTTCGCAATCCTCCGCACGAAACGCTCTTCGTCTAAAGAGGACGCGCGCGAGCTTACCTACGGCGTGAGCCCGCGGGGGCTCTTCGACCCGCCCGCCGCCGACGAAATTCCCGGGGAAAGCCCCGAGCAAATCAGGCGCGGGCGTCTGCGCGAGCGCGCCGCGCGCGGCGACCTCTCGGCGCTCGCCGAGGCGCGCGCCTCCGGCGACGCCGCGCTCTACCGCTTCGTCCTCGACGGGCTGGTCGGCCGCTGCTCGGGCGAGCCCGAGTGCGTCCGCGAACTCGCCTCGCACATCGCGCGCGGACGCGATTTGCGCGCCTCGCCCGAGCTGGCCGAGATGCTGCTCGGCGGGTGGCGCGGCGCGCCGACGCCCGCCTCGACGGCCGAACTGCTGCGCGTCTCGGCGCTCTCGGACGACGCCGGCACGTTCGGGCGCGCCGTCACCGAGGTCTTACAGTCCTGGGAGTCGGGCCGCCTCGCAGGGCTCGGCGCGGAAGACCTGCGCGCGCTCTTCGAGGCCGAGTACTGGCTGCTCTCCTCCGAGGCCAAGCGCTCGGGCGCGGGCTTCGTCCTCAAGCAGAAACTCGCGGACGTGCGCCGCAGGCTCGCCGCCGGGGCGCGCCGGGAGGTGGAGGTCGCGGCGGGCGGGCGAGCCCTCGAAGAGGAGCGGCCGCCGCCGCCGCCGTAAACCCCGGCGCGCACCCCCGCGACCTTGCCGCGTCCGTCGTCTGCCAGCAACCGGTCTTGAGACCAGAGGGTTGGAGCTCAAATGAACAACATCGACCTATTCAGCTACGTCCCCTACGTCGTCGGGGTGGGCATCGCGCTGATCGTCCTGCTCGTCATCCTGGGCAAGATTCTGGTCAACGTCGGCGCGCGCGAGATCGCCATCAAGGAGCGGCGCTACGTCGGCTCCAGGATGCCCCCGGGGCGCGTCGTCGCGACGGAGGGCGAGGTCGGCATCCAGGCCGACGTCCTCAAGCCCGGCCTCCACCTCGTCAAGTGGCCCTTCGAGAAGGTCGTGCGCAAGGTGCCGCTCATCGAGATCGGGCCGGACGAGCTGGGCGTCGTCGAGGCCATCGACGGCGAGCCGATGCCGCCGGGGCGCAACTTCGCGCCCGACCGCGCCGAGAACGCGCACAACAACTTCCAGGACCCCATCGCCTTCATCAAGCAGGGCGGCGTCAAGGGCATCCAGCTCCGGACGCTGCCGCCGGGCCTCTGGCCGATCCACCCCTACCTCTTCCGCGTCTCGGTCTCGAAGATGACGGTCATCCCCCCGGGCAAGGTCGGCATCGTCATCGCCTCCGACGGCGACCAGCTCGACGCCGGGCGCCTGCACGGCAAGGCCGTCCAGGGCCACCGCAACTACCAGGACGCCGAGCAGTTCATCGCCAACCGCGGGCAGAAGGGGCCGCAGGTCGAAATCCTGACGCCCGGCACCTACCGCATCCACACCCAGTCGGTGCCGCTCGAAGGCGGAGACCCCAAGCCCGGCCTCTTCTTCATCCGCCTCTTCGACGCGACCGTCATCAACGAGAACAACATCGGGCTCGTCGAGGCGCTCGACGGCGCGCCGCTCGACCCGCGCGACTACGTCTCGGCGACCGTCCACGGGCACGACAACTTCCAGGACTGCAACGAGTTCATCTCGCGCGGCGGCCAGCGCGGGCCGCAGCGCGACATCCTCCTGCCCGGCACCTACTACATCAACCCGCTCGTCTTCAAAGTCATCCCCGAGACGGCGCGCGAGGTCAAGCCGGGCGAGGTCGCCGTCATCGTCTCGAACGTCGGCAAAGACCCGACCGAGGACATCCGGCGCGAGATGGCGAACAAGGTGCGCGAGCGCCTTGAGCGGGAGGAGCACGAGCAGGTGACGAAGGCCGTCCAGCGCCTCGACCAGCTCGACGGCGAGACCCGGCAGATCAACGAGCTCCAGGAAGAGCTGCTCGCCAGCGACCCGGCCGACGCCCGCCTCGACCAGGGCGCGCACGAGGCGTACGTCGTCCCCGAGGGCTTCCGCGGCATCCAGGAGTCGGTCGTCGGCCCCGGCAAGTACTACGTCAACACGCTGGCGATGACGCCCATCATCATCCCGACCACCAACATGACGGTCGAGTGGACGGCGGAAGAGGTTGACAACACCTTCGACCCCTTCGAGGTCATCTCGAAGGACGGCTTCACGATGAAGCTCGAAGTGCGCGTCGTCTTCCGCGTCAAGCCCGAGGACGCGCCCTTCATGGTCGCCAAGATCGGCAACACCGACAAGCTCATCCAGAACGTGATGCACCCGCTCATCGACTCCATCTTCCGCAACCAGGCGTCGGAGTCCTCCGCGATGGCCTACCTCCAGAACCGCCACGAGGAGCAGGAGCGCGCCGAGGCGCGCGTCCGCATGCACCTCCTGAAGTACCACGTCGATGTCGTCAACGTCCTCATCTGCCACATCCACCTCCCCGAGGAGCTGATGAAGACGCAGACCGAGAAGATTCTCGCCGAGCAGCGCCAGAACATGTTCAACGCCCAGCGCGAGGCCGAGGAGAAGCGCATCCAGTTGGAGAAGACCAAGGCGCACGCCGACAACCAGCGCGACCTGATGGCCGCCACCGTCGGCGTCGAAATCTCCTCGCGCCGCGCCGAGCAGCGCAAGGCCGAGGCCGAGGGCGAGGCGCACTACATCCTCGCCACGGGCAAGGCCGAGGCCGAGAAGGTACGCTTGATGGGCGAGGCGCAGGGCGTCGCCTACCACGAGCAGGTCAACGCGCTCGGGCCGCAGGGCGTCGCGCTCGTCGAGACGCTCAAGGTCATCGGCGAGAAGGGCGTCCGCATCACCCCCGACATCATGGCCTCGGGCGGCACCGGCGACGGCGCGGGCGGCATCGGCACGCTGCTCCTGCTCAGCCTCTTCAAAGAGCGGCTCGGCATCGACGGCACGTCGCCCGCGGGGAACGGCGCGCCCGGCAACGGCTCGAAGGTCGTGACGAAGTAAAGTCGCGGGCGGCTCGCGGGCGGCGGATTCCCAACTCCGCCGCCCGGCCGCCGGGCCTCCACATTCCGACTTCTAACGGGGAATCAACGAGTGACAGACCTCTTCGCCAGCGTCAGCGCCCTGACGATCTTTATCGCCATCGCCGCGGTCGGCCTGGTGTTCCTCGTCGTCTCGCTGCTCTTCGGCGAGCTGCTCTCGGACTTCGGCCTCGGCGCGGACGGGGGCGGCGGCCCCGACGGCCACGGCTTCATCGACACGCGCTCGGTCGCGGTCTTCGTCACGGCCTTCGGCGGCTTCGGCGCCATCGGCGTCGGCTCGGGGCTGGGCGTGGTGCCGAGCGCGCTGCTGGGGCTCGCCAGCGGCCTCGTCCTCGGCGGGGCCGTCGCGCTCTTCGCGCGCTTCCTCCTCGGGCAGCAGTCGACGAGTTCCGTCAGCGGGGCGCAGCTCGTCGGCCGCACCGCGCAGGTGACGGTCACCATCCCCGCGGGCGGCGTCGGCCAGATCAGCTGCCGCATCGGCGAGGAGCGCGTCGAAAAGATCGCACGCGTGCGCGGCGGCACGGAGCTGAAGAACGGCGCCCTCGTGCTCATCGAAGAGTTCACCGGCGACTCGGTCATCGTCAGCCCCGGCGCCGAGTCCGAGACATACAGGCAACGGCTGACGGAGTAACCCGCCCCCGCGGGCACACACGGAGTAAAGCATGAACATCACGCAGGACATTCTCGTCGTCGCCGCCATCCTGGCGGTCGCGCTGGCGGTCATCATCGCCTTCTGGCTGCTCAGCCGTAACTACATCAAGGTCCCGCCCAACGTGGCGGCGGTCATCTCGGGCCGCTCGCGCAAGCTCGCGGACGGGACGATGGTCGGCTACCGGCTCGTCCGCGGCGGCGCGACCCTCATCGTCCCGTTCCTGGAGAAGGTTGACTACCTCAACCTGAACGTCCTGACCGTCCCGCTCGCCACCTCGCGCGCCTACACGGGGCAGGGCGTCCCCGTCTCGGTGAAGGCGGTCGCCAACGTCAAGATCAAGGGCGACGACGAGTCCCTGCGCGCCGCCTCCGAGCGCTTCCTCGGCATGAAGACCGAGGAGTTCCACCGCCTCGTCTTCCAGACGCTCGAAGGCCACCTGCGCGCCATCCTCGGCACGCTCACCGTCGAGGAGATCAACAACGACCGGCAGAGCTTCGCGCAGAAGCTGGCGAGCGAGGCCGCCGGCGACCTGGAGAAGATGGGCATCGGCCTCGACGCCCTCACCATTCAGGAGATCAGCGACGACGAGGGCTACCTCGACGCGCTCGGCAAGAAGCGCACCGCCGAGGTGCGCCGCGACGCCGA
>DAIRFV010000546.1:0-1869 GCA_036794905.1 Pyrinomonadaceae bacterium
GAGTTGATGTTGACGTGGAAGTCGGAGTGCTCGGCGAGGTTCTGGAGCTTCCGGTCGAGGTTCTTCAGACTCTTCTTCGAGACCTCGTCGGGCATGACGTTGTCGATGGAGATTTGGAGGTATTCGAGCCCGGCCTCGTTCAGACCCCGGATGCGCTCGGGCGTCATGTAGTAGCCGTTCGAGATGAGCCCGGCGATCATACCGCGCCGGCGGATGTGGCGGATGATCTCGTCGAGTTCGGGGTGCATCATCGGCTCGCCGCCCGAGATGGTGATGACCGACGTGCCGAGGCGCGCGAGCGCGTCCAGGCGGCTCTTCATCGCGTCGAGGGGGACGGGGTCGGAGGTCTTGTCGAACTCGTTGCAGTAGGTGCAGGCGAGGTTGCAGCGGCGCATGGGGATGATGTGCGCCAGGACCGGGTGGTCTGTGTGCATCAGCGCGCGGGTGATGAATCTCGCCTCGCGCAGCTTCAACTTCAGAAACGTGCTTCGCTTCATCAAGGCTGTATCTGTTGCACGCCCGCGCCGTGGGAGTCACGGCTGGCGCGGGCTCTCCTTCGGGGAAATGACCGCTAGACAATACGCAATGCGCGCGCCCAAATCAAGCGCCCCGGCCGCGCGCATGCGTGCGGCGCGGCCGGGCGTAAAAAGGGCGAAGGGCTCTGACCACTCACGGCGGGCAGAACCCTTCGCCTTTCGCACTTTCAAACTCGCGGGGTTTAGCCCCTGACGATCTTCGTGCCCGCGGGCAGTTTAACCGGAATCTCGTCCGGCGAGACGCGCGCGTTGCGCTGAATGTTGGTCAGGCGCACGGTCGTCGAGTCGCCGTTCTTCTCGATGACGCGCGACTGGATGGGCATGCCGTCGTCGGTCACCCAGACCTCCGCGTACTGGAAGCCCTGGTTGCCGCGCGGCACGAACTTGAGCCACCAGACGTGCGGGCTGCCCTTGTAAAGCTCGCCCTCGCCGACCAGCTCGACGTTGAACTGGTTTTTGGCCTGCGCGCCGTTCATGGTGAGCGCGAAGTTGAGCACGTTGCCCGCCGCGCCCTTGCCCTTGGTGTTCTTCGTCGAACCCTGGTAGGCCTGGTTCAGGCGCGGGCGGTAGAGCGTGTACTGGCCGCCCGTGACCGACAGCAGTTCGTTGACGGGCCGCTTCCAGTCGACGCGGACATCGGCGTCCCGCCCCTTGCCGGCGATGTAGGCCACATCGCCGAACTGCTCGTCGTTCGTGCGAATCTGCGCGTTGTACTTCACCATGTGGACGGCGGCGCGCAGCGAGCCGAGCGAGCGGCGGTTACGATCCATCTTGTTGAGGATCGAGCTGATCAGACCCGGGCCCTGCGCCTGCGCGGGGGGCGGGGCCACAGAGAGCGAGGCCAAAAGCATCAACGCGGCGAGGGCCGGCGCGAACATCTTCTTCATGCTAACTCCTTCAAACATTCGGGGAGACTCCTCTGCCGGTCACAAAAACCGGGTAAGTATAGGCAATTACGGCTCTATGTCAACCTCAAAACCGACCGTACGACCGTCCGTGGTCTTCAGTTCCTTCCAGCCGCTGACGCGGAGGTCAGGCTGACCGGTGATCTTGCGCGCGCAGCGCTCGATGTCGTGCGCGTCGGGCTCGGCGGTCGCGGCCGCACCCGTCGTCCTAATAAGCAGCTTTTGTGCCGCTCCGAGTGCATTTTGATGCGCCGGCGCGCAGGCGAGTTCGCCCCACTCGAACCACCCTTTAGGCGTAAGAAATACGAAGGCGAGGATGGCGACGCACAGCACGTCGTACTGCCACGTCGTCCGCCCGTAAGACCAGAAAATGACTTTTTTGAAGACGTTCAGCAGCATAAAAAATGAGACAGGTGACAACCGCCGAG
>DAIRFV010000547.1:0-1860 GCA_036794905.1 Pyrinomonadaceae bacterium
GACGAGTCGCACCTTGCCGCGCTCGCCCGTGAGCTCGCCGACGCGCGTGACGGGGACGCCGCCGACCTCCGCGGGGAGGCGCGACGCCTGCCGCGGGCTCGCGGTGAAGAGCAGTTCGAAGTCTTCGCCGCCGTCGAGCGCGAGCCGGAGCGCCTCGTCCGCGTCGAAGCCCGCACCCGCGAGCCGCGGGTCGAAGGGCAGGCTCGCGGCCTCAACGCGCGCGCCGACGCCGCTCTCGCGGCAGACGTGCGCGAGGTCTGACGAGAGCCCGTCGCTCAAGTCGATCAGCGACGTGGCGAGCCCCTTCTCGCCGAGCAGCGCTCCCCACTCGACGCGCGGCTCCGGACGCCTCTGCCTCAGCACGAGCCCACGCGCCGCGCCCCCGCGGGACGTTCGACCAGCAACACCCTCAAGAATCTTCAGCCCCGCCGCGGCCCCGCCCAGCCACCCGGTCACGAAAATCCCTTCGCCCGCACGCGCCCCGCCCCGCGTCAGAGCGCGCCCGCGCCGCACCTCGCCCAGCACGACGGAGTCTATGACGACGCCCTCCGTCGTCCGCGAAGTGTCGCCGCCGATGATCCGCACGCCGTACGCGTCGGCCCTTGCGCGCACGCCGTCGTACAACTCTTCGAGGAAGCGACCCCGCCACAGAGCGCGCGGCACGCCGACCGACAGCAGGCAGAAGCGCGGCCGCGCCCCCATCGCCGCCGCGTCCGACAGAGAGACGGCCAGCGCCTTGTGACCGAGGTCGCGCGGCGAAGTCCAACCGCCCCCGAGACGGAAGTCAACGCCCTCGACCAGCAGGTCGGCCGTGATGACGAGGTCGTAACCCGCGCGCGGCCGCAGCACCGCGGCGTCGTCGCCGATGCCTCGGATGAGTGATGAGTGACGAGAGGTGAGTGACGAGCGTTTGTCTTTAGCGAAGCGCGCGAGTTCCCGGCGTCTGACGCGCTCGATGAAGTCGAACTCGCCGCCGCCGGTCAACTCGTCACTCATCACTCATCACTCATCACGGTTTCAGAGATTTTGGCGGAGGGAGTCGAGGCCGGCCTTAATCGTCTCGGGCGAGGTCGAGAAGGAGAAGCGGAGGTGCCCCTCGCCGTGCTCGCCGAAGACGACGCCGGGCACGGTCGCCACGCGCGCGCGTTCGAGCAGGATGTCTGCGGCGGCGCGACTCTCAGGGTGGACGCGCGAAACGTCCGGGAAGGCGTAGAAGGCGCCGGCCGACGGCTCACACGGGAGCCCCAACTCGTTGAGGCCGGAGATGAGCAGGTCGCGCCGCTCGCGGTAGGCGCGCCGGATGCCTTCGTAGAAGTCCGAGGGCAGGCCGAACGCCGCGAGCGCCGCCCACTGCGAAGGCGTCGAGACGCCGTTCGTCGTGTAGAGCAGGCACTTCTTCAACCCCGTCAGCCACGGCTCGGCCGCCACGGCGTAGCCCACGCGCCAGCCCGTCATCGCGTAGGACTTCGAGAGCGTGTAGCAGGTGATCGTCCGCTCGAACATCCCTTCGAGCGACGCGATGGAGACGTGTTCGCCCTCGTAGACGAGGTCTTCGTAAGCCTCGTCGGCGAGCACGACGAGGTCGCGCTCGCGCGCGAAGCGGGCCACCTCCTCCGCCTCCTCGCGCGTGAAGACTAGCCCGGTCGGGTTCTGCGGCGTGTTGAAGTAGACGGCGCGCGTCTTCTCGGTCGCGTGGCGCGCCAGCGTCTCATAAAAACCGTCGCGCCGCGCCTCGGTGCTGCGGACGAGGACGGTCTTGCCCTCGCAGTGCGCGATGAGGTCGCGGATGGGCGTCCAGAAGGGGGAGAAGACCAGCACCTCGTCGCCCGGGTCTACGACCGACTGGAAGGCCGCGAAGAG
>DAIRFV010000052.1:0-26714 GCA_036794905.1 Pyrinomonadaceae bacterium
ATTGCGTAAAAAATGCGGAAAGGCCAACCCTGTGGCCGGCCTCCCGCACGCGGCGCCGGCAGTGGTTGAGCGGAGCTCGGGCCGGGGAACGTTACGCCGGCTGGCGACGGACAACACTCAGAGGGTGAAGAGCCTGCCGAAGAAGCCGGGCGATTTGTCGGCGGCGTCCCGCCCGTCCCCTGACTGCTCGGCGCGCGAACGGGCGCGTGCCTCGCGCACCATCGCCTTGAGCTCGTAATACTCCTCGTCGGTCATGCGCTGGAAGGTGACCTCGCCGACGTTCTCAATCGTGGACTCGGGTGTACACGTCGCGTACACGCGCGCGCCTGCGGGCACCTCTCCCGGCTCTTCGGCTATCTTGAAATCCCTCTCGCGCTGCTCCGTGGCGTAAACCAGCTGCATCTACTCGCCTCCTCCGTCGTCGCGTTCCAGACGACCCCTTCTAAGAAAACCGTTCGGCCGGCTAACCCCTGGCGCCACTTAACGCGCCTCGGCAGACGCCGACCCGCCTCCACCTCTACACGCGGGAGGCGGGTCGCAAAAGGCTCACCCCGTCAGATTTTTTTTCGTCCGCAGGGACGATGAGACCAAGGGGGGCACCCGTGGCGGCACGCCGAGCTGCTATTCCGGCGACGTCGAGCATCGAGTATATTTCTACGGTAATAGTATGCCTGATGAAATAAAAAGAAAGATCGGACGGCGTTAATATAATCGCAGGCGAGGCATAACAACGGCATGCACCCGACGCCCCACCAGCGTGCCATTCATGGAGCTGGTCTGGGGGCGCGGGCGATGCCGGGCGTCAGGCGGCAGGCTGCGGGGAACGATGGCTTCCGGCTTAGGCAGTTCAGCGATCCTTTACACACCCGCACACTTATAGGAGTCAACATGGGGATCAACTTACGCAGGCTCTTACTTGGCGGCCTGACGGCCGGCCTCGTGGGGAACGTTATCGGTTTCATCGGCTTCGGCCTGCTGCTCGGGCCGCGCATGCAGGCGGAAGCCGCCGCTGTCGTGCCCGCGCTCCAGGGTCGCTCGATGGGCGGCGCCGCCATCGCCACCAACATCGCGGCGCAGTTCGTGACGGGGCTGCTGCTCGTCTGGCTCCATGCAGCCATGCTCCCGCGCTTCGGGGCGGGACTCAAGACGGCGGCGTACGCGGCGCTGGTCGTGTGGCTTTGCGGGCTAATGTTCCGCGTCGACTGGTTGCTCTTCGGCATGATGTCGGCGAGGATGTACGCTCTGGCTGCGGGGCTGGCACTCCTCCAAGTGATGCTCTCAGCGGTGGTCGGAAGCCGACTCTACAGAGATGATAGTCCGGCCTAATTGGTAACGATGCCGCCTAACAACGGCCTGCGCCCGACGCCCCTTCACGCTGCCTCTCAAGTACGTTCCAATGGGGGCGCGGGTGAGGCCGGGCGTTATAGCGCTTCCTCAAAGGAGAATTGAAATGGGTGCTTGGGGCTCAGGTAGCTTTGAGAATGATGATGCTTCGGATTGGATAGCTGATTTCTGCGATGATCCGGATGAAGATTCAATCACGGACGCCCTCTCGACCGTTGCTGAAATGGGCGCCGATGATTATCTGGAAGCGCCGGATTGCAGTGTCGGCTTAGCGGCGGCTGAAGTTGTCGCCGCCCTGAAGGGTGCGCCTTCCGCGGACATGCCGGACGAAGCGAAAGACTGCGTGTCGAAGCTCAAAATCAAAGCCGAACCGGACATGGTTTCTCTGGCGTCGCGTGCTGTCGAACGAATAAAGACCAACTCCGAGTTGAAAGAGTTGTGGGACGAATCAGAACATCCGGCCGAATGGTATGCGGCTGTCGCTAATCTTGAGGCAAGGCTCAAACCGTAAGCCGCGCGGTTTCCGCCGCGCGCGAGATAACAACGGCCTGCACCCGACCCGCGACACGCCGCCTGTCATGTTCCTGCACAGGATGGCCTCCGCGCCGACGGCCGCTCTCGCGCCTGCGCGGCGCAGGAGGGGACGAGCGGGCGGAGGTCATGCTCGCGCCGCGACAGCCGCTTCACCGACCGGGAGTTCGCGCCCGTCGAGGGGCTGCGCTGCCGCCAGCGGAGCCCCGAGCAGGTGGCCGGGCACCGGCCTTCAAACTGAAGATGGCATCCAGCCTTTACCTCTGAGTGCCCAGAAGTGAGGGTTGCCGCCGAAGGCTCCCAGCATACCTCGAACGCAACCCGCGCTCGCCGATTGAGAGTATGACCGCGCGTCTCCACTTCAACGGCAAAGACTTCTATGAGGTGAGTCACCTCCATGCTTATCACTGGCGTGAAGTCGCGCCGGTGAACACCTCTCGCAATTCATCAGGGAGCGACGCCAGCCCTTGCGCGGCACGCCGGTGCGCTTCCTCCTCGCGTCCCGCATGAAGGAGCAGAGATGCTTCCCAAAGGGTGGCCCCCGCCGCTCTCCGGTCGAGATGTTCAGGGGTTAGGGTTTTGAGGGGAGAATCATGTATGGGACGCGCCCTGACCTTTTCCATGAAACGGGACAGTTCCTCGCCGACGAAAGGGGGTGACGGAGAGCGCTTTGAATATAGTTGAGAGGCGGGACTCAGGAGTTCGATCCACGGCTCGCTCTCCCGGTTGCGCCTGACGGTAGCGAATTGCGGATCGGCAGGGTCGAGAGGGCCGACGAGGAATAACCAAAGCCCCCCGCGAGCCGAAAGTATCGGGGTGCTCTGTGCGCACCAGGGTTTGAGTTGTTGGCCCATCTGTTCGACGACCTGTGTGTCAATCCCGTTCGAGTCCGTATGCCCTATGAGCGCCAGCGCCGGGGCGTCGGTGACGAAGTCCCCGCGCCAGAGTGTCGTCTGCGGGAAGACATCGAGGAAAGTCGCGGCGATGATTTGAAACTGTTCCTCCGAGAGCTGATAGAGCGGGAGCCACTGGCAGAAGATACCCCCCGGCGCGAGCGCGCCGCGCGCCGTCTCGAAATGCTCGCGTGTGAACAGTGACGACTCCCCGCTCCGCCAGGGGACGACCAGGTCGCCGACGATCACGTCGAAATCTCGCCCGCCCGCTTTCAGGTAGGTGCGCGCGTCCTCGTTAATGACCTTCACCCTGCCGTCGGACAGGAGGCCGAGGTTGGCTTCGGCGAAATGGCCCCGCGCAGCGGTCACAACTTCCGGCACCAGTTCGAGCGCGACCACCTCCTCCACCGTCGGGATGAGCGCGCCCCCGGCGGTGATCCCCGTGCCCAGACCTAAGAAGGCGACCTTCCGGGGGGCCGGGTGGAGCAGGAGCGGGATGCGCGCCTGCTGTCTTTCCTCGACGGCGGCCGCGGTGCCGCCCAGCGTGTAAAAGTTGTTCAGGAGCATCCAGCGGTCGTCCCCGTTCTCGACGACGGCGACGATGCCGTGGCTGCCCTCTTCGAGGTGGATCAACTTTTCGGCGTCGTCACCGTTGACCCTCGCCCGCGGGAGCGTGAGCGGGTTGGCGACAGCGACGAGCGCCACGAGTAAGGCCAGGACGGCGGCGCGCCTGAGCGTGGCGAGGCTGCCCCGGGGCAAACCTTCCAGCGCCGCCTCCCCGGCGGCGAGCATGGCGAAGCCCACGACGGTAATCCCCACCCAGAGGCCGAGCCGGGGCAGGATGACGTAAGTGGCGACGAGCGGGCCGACAATCGCGCCGGCCGTGTTAACAGCCAGCAACCTTCCGAGCATGGCCCCCGCGGCCGCGGGGCGGGCGACCGCCGTGAGTTCCATCAGGAGGGGCAGAAGCATTCCGGCGAGGCACGTCGGCACGAGCATCGTGCCGAGCGCAAACCCGAGCGTCACCGGCCCGGCGAGCGGGCCGACTTCGTTGACATAACGCAGGCCGCCGGTCAGTGAGTAGAAAAGGGCCGGCGAGCCGAACACGAAAACCCCGGCGCCGACCCAGGCGAGGCCGAGCACCTTTCTCGGGTTCAGGCCCCTCTTCAAAGAGGCGCGCCCCAGTGACGCCCCGCCCGCCAGTCCGACCAGAAACACCGCCAGCACGACGGCGAAAGAATAGATGGAGTTCTCGTGAACCTGCGCCAGCATCCGGGACCACAAGACTTCCAACGCCAGCACGAGTGCGCCCGAGAGAAAAGCCAGAGCGACGAGCATCCACTCGGACATGACGAGCGAAGGCTTGAACAGCACCACGGCTTTGCCGCGACGGCCCGGCCGGGTTTCGTGATTCGGTTGAGCTTCGGGGCTTAACTTTTTCAGGCCCCGATCCAGCCAGATGGCCCACACGCCGACGCATACGTTTACCGCCGCCGCCAGGTAGTAACTCCGGTCGGCGCCGAACGTCGGGAGCAGCCAGAAGGGGACACTGAGCGCCCCGGCCGTGGCCCCGAAAGTGTTCGCCGCGTAGACGCCGCTGCCCACCTCGCCGAGCGTCTGCGGCGAGGAGACGAACGCCTGCGCGAGCAGCGGGAGAGTCCCGCCCATCAAAAACGCCGGCGCGAAAAGGGCCGCCACCGCCAGACACGTCTTCACGACGGTGAACGCTGTCGGGTGCCCGGAGAACCAGTGATAAATGACGGGGAAGATGTGCTCGTACATGCCCAGAAGGGGGATGACGAGCAGAGCCGTCAGGCCGATGCCGAGCTCGATGACGCCGTAAGTCCGTAGCGGCCTCGGCCAACTCGCGCAGCGCCGGCCGACGACCGCACTCCCCGCGGCGAGGCCGAGGAAGATGGCCGCGAGCGTGACCGAGATGGCGGGCGCGGTCGCGCCGAAGAGAGAGACGAACTGTCTCGTCCAAAGCACCTCGTAAACCAGCGCCGTCGCGCCCGACGCGAAGGCCAGCAAATGGCCCGCCAGCAGGACGCGCTCCCGAACAGGGGAGTCGCCCGGCGCGGCGCGGCGTGCCGCCTGCGCCCGCGCGGTGCTTTTCTGGTCGCGGCTAATGAACATGTTTCACGCGCGTAGTTAAGGTACGAGCCAGTCGCTGGCGGCTTCGATGCCGCCGTGCGCGCCGTCGGACGGCCTGACGATGTAACTCCCTTTCGAGGCGAACCGCTGCCCCGGGCCGAGACTCAGGCGGGGGAAGACGCCGGGGTTCGGTGTGCTCTCCGTCTCCTGCTCGACGCACTCGACGAAATAGTCCCTGAAGAAGTTTCCCGCGAGTCTCGTCAGCGAGTAATCGGCGACGGAGAGCGCGAAGTAGGTGTTGAGTTGTATGCGTTCGTGCGCCCCGCCGACGCCCCTTGAACGTAACCACGCCCGCGCGCGGTGGAGGTTCGGCTCCCGCCCCTGCGGCAGCGCGTAAGGGTAGGTGAGGTAGACTCTGTCGCGCAGGCTCGTCAGCGGTTGCTGCGCGGCCTTCAGGAGGCTGGAAGAGAGGTAGACCTGCCGGACCGTGTCCGCCGCGGAGACTCGCGCGGAATTCAGCGTCTCCAGATCGGCGTCGTCGAGCCACAGGACCAACGCCGAAGGCCGCTCGTCTTCGAGCAGGCTCTCCCAGAAGTCGCGCGTGAGTTTCTGCGCGCGGGGAATCATCCGCTCGCGCGGGACTTCCATCCCTTGTTGCCGGAGGGCGCCCCGCAGCGCGCGTGCGGGCGCGAGCCCGCCGCCCCCGGCGCGGAAGATTTGCAGGATGTGCGCGGGCAGGCCCGGCCTCGTCGGCTCGCGCAGGTGGCGCGCGAGCGCCTCGGCCTCGACAGTCAACCCCTTAGAGAGGTAGAGCGTGTAAGCGCCCGGCGGCGCGGCCACCGGCAGGTCTGTGTTGGGGAAGAGGCAGGGCACCTCTTCGCGCTCGCAGAAGTCATGTACGTGCTGCCAGCCGCCGTCGGCGACGCCGCCGAGCAGTGCGAACACGGGCCGCTCGCGGTAGAAGGCGTCGAGTTGTGTGCCCCAGGTCTCCTCCGCGCCTTTCAGCTCCCACGCGTGAAGAACCCAGGCGCGCAGCGGGGCGTAGGATTCCTCGTCGTAGAAGGCGGAATGGCCCGGGCGCCGGAGCAGGCCCAGCGTGTCGGCGTTCTTGCGGCGGATGTAAGCCTCCATCACGTCGAGCATGGCCCGGCGCTTTTCGCGCCCGACCCCTTCGGCGACGACGGTCGCGAAGTGAATCTCGGAGCGCGTCACGCCGGGCGCGGGCGCGCCGGACAGGGATTTCATGTAAGCGGCGAGGTGGCCCAGGTCTTCATCGCCCAACTGGTATCGGGGCATCAGCGGGTCGAGTTCGCGCCCCGTCGGGTCTCTGCCTTCGCGCAGGGCCACGGCGAGTGTCATGTCGGTGTAGGCCGGGCGCACGCGCGGGTCTCGCACGCGCGCGCGGAAGCGTCGGGGCTGGACTTCCTGAAAGAGTCTCCTGAAAAGGTCGGCGCGCTGCGAATGCCTCTGGCCGAACAGCGCGGGACCTGTCACGGCCGGGACGAAGGCCGCGCCTTCAGTCGAGCCGAACCCGCTCCGGCGGTGACACGCCGTGCAATTGAACTGCGCGCCTTCGACGACGACGTCGCCCTGCACTCTGGCGCGAAGCCGCGCGCCCGAAGGCAGCACGCCTTCGCGGTAGATGCGCTCGCCGAGTTTGGCGTCGGCCTGCGCCGCCGTTTGCGCGAGCGGCGCAGGGACGGTGCAGAAGCAGACGAAGACGACGCAGGCCAGGCGCGCAACGGCGCACACACGCGCCCCGCGACGCCGGGAGTTCTTGTTCATTTGTCGGAGACGCGTCATGGGGAAGTCAGCTTCTGGTACTCGTCGAAGAGCCGTGCGGCGCTCAGCAGGCCGTCGAGCCGCACCCACGGCTGGCCCGGCCCGGCGCGGAGGAAGGTGAGCGGCTCGTGCCGCATCTTGTTGCCGCGGTAGGCGTCGAAAGCCTTCTGCACGGCGACGACCGATTCCGTGTCGCCGGTCAGGAAGAGCCACTGCCGCCGCGCCTTGAACTTGCGCGCGTACGCGCCGAGCCGCGCGGGCGTGTCCTGCTCCGGGTCGATGGTGATGGAGATCATCCGCACCCTGTCGAGGTCGGGGCCGAACTTCTCCTGCGCCGCCGCGAAGGTCGCGCTCATCACGGGGCAGATGGTCGGGCAGGTGGTGAAGATGAACTGCAAGAGGACCGGCCCCTCGTGCCCCAGCGCCGAGGCCAGCCTGACCTCCGCGCCGCTCGCGTCCGTGAGCGTCACGTCCGGCGGCGCGTAGACGGCAGTCGTGCGCGTGAAGCGTTCCCGTGTCGTCGTCTGCCCCGGCTGCTGGTTGTTATGCACATGGCCCTGATGAGCGGGCGGTTGCTGCTGCTGCTGCGCGTCGGCGGGCGGCGACAGCACGCAGACGAGGAGCGCCGCCGCGAGGCAACACAGCCAGGCTTTCTTTGAAGGTTTCATAAAACCCACTCCGACTTGGTCAACGGTGGCGCCCCCGGCGCGTTTTATCGCGCGCCCTTGCGCGCGCCCCTGACGAGCATGAAGGCGGGCAGTAGCAGCAGCCAGAAGCCGTCTTTCGGCGCCAACAACGCCGCCGTCAGACTGACGGCGGCGAGCCCCCAACCGAAGTGCGCGGGCGTGCGCTTTCCCTGTCTCTCCATCGAGGAAACGAGTTGGCCGAGCAGGAACGTGAACGCGCCCCAGAGCAGCGACCAGAAAATCAGCTCCCGCTCGACGCGCGAAGGGATGCGGCCCAGCGCGGAGTCCGCCTCGCCGAAGAATCCCTCGCGGAAGATGCGCGCCAGAGGTTCGCGCCCGACCCAGGCCGCGCCGAGGACGTGCAGGACGCCTATCGCCATGATGAGCCGCGCGGCCTTCCTCTCGCGGAGGTAGAAGACGACCGCGAGGCAGGCCAGGAACAGCAGCCCGAGAATCAAACGGACGAGGTCTGCTTCGAGCATAGGCGGCCTGCGTGCGCGCGGCCGGGCCGCGCCGAAATGCGCTAGTGAATCGAGAAGATCGCCACGTCGTGGTGGATCGGGTCGAACTGGTAGAACCTCAGTCGGCGCGACGGCTCATAGTTATAGGTGATCTGCACCTTGCGCACGGACGCCTTGTAGGGCGTCCGCGTCGCGGGCGGGACGACGACCGCGAGGTCGCCCCCGGCGTTGTTCGGCGTCGCGCCGGTGTTCGGGATGTTCATCCACCAGTGCGCGCGCCCGAACGTGAACCAGCAGCCGGAGCCGCCGACCTTGACCGAAGACTTGAACTGGTTCTCCCACCCGCGCGCGCCGCCGAAGTCCACGTTCTGGTAGCCGTGCTCGAAGTGGTCGCCGTTGTAGATCGTCAGGCGGAGTCGCGTCCCGCGCAGCGTCCAGCGCGAGAAGTCGATGCGCTGGGCGTCGTCGATGAACGGGCTGCGGTCGGCGAACTCGGCGTAGATGGTGTTGTTGACGTAGAGCAGCGTCAGGTCGGATTCCTTGTCGGCCTCGACCCTGTACTTCCCCGCCCGCGGCAGGCGCGTGCGGTCGCGCCAGTCGGAGAGCGAGTCGCGCGCCTCCCTGACTCTGGCGACGACGGCCGGGTAGTCGGCCGCGCGCGCGGCGTCGCGCGCCGCGCGCAGCGCCAGCCACATCTGCTTCTCGGGCGCGAGGTCGCCGATCATCGAGATGGCCCTGACCTTCAGCGCCTCGCTCGCGCGCGGCGAGCAGTTCTGATTCTCCGGCGGGCAGAAGACGGCGCGCTCCCAGTCGGGCAGCGACTTGGGCGTGCCGCCGTTGATGCTTATCTTCTTCGTCGCGTTCTCGAAGACCTGCGCGCGCGGCGGATGCACGCGCCAGCCCCATGTGTACGTGAGGTTGAAATACTTGCCCTGCGCCATCTTGATTTTGAAGACGGTGCGCGTGCCGTTCTCCATCGGGAAGAAGGTCTGATCCATCCCGACGTGCGGCACGGGCATCGGCGTCCCCGCCGCCGGGTCCCAGTACATGACGAAGGGCGAGAAGTCGTCCTCGCCGCGGTTGAGCACGTCCACCGTGTAGGTCACCGTCCACGGCACGCCCATCACCGCCGAAGGGTCTACGAAGGCCGTGTCGGACTCGATGTGGCTGTCATACCAGACTTGATGCACGTCGAGGTTGCCGCCGACCACGGTCTTGCCCGTGCTGTCGTAAATCGGCGTCACCGCCCTGACCTTGTCCGGCCCCGTGTAGTGCAGCACGGGGATGCCGCTGTAGGCGCGATTGGCGACGGGGTTTCCTTCGAGCACGTCCAGCCCGAACTGGATGGCGCGGTTGAGGGCTTCCGTATCCGCCGGGTCGCGCCGCGGCTGCGCCGCGAGGCGGGTGACGAGCTCGAAGACGCCCATGAGGTCGTCGGTCGGCGAAGTCGGATTGATCTCGGTGACGACGGGGTCGCCGTCGTGCAGGTTGTAAGGGTTGCTCGGCGTCGAGGGCAGCGTATTCAACATCTCGTTGCCGGCGCCGTCGAACATGTTGGTGTAGATGGTCGGCAGGAAGTTCGTGCCGGGCGGCACCTTGAAGGGGTCAACGTCCGGCTTCGGGAAGACGCTCTCGACGGTTTCGATGGGGATGGTGTCGCCGACGGGCGAGGGCACGGGCGTCGCCTTGGGGCGCGGCTGCGGGTACGGGTGGCAGTCGGGCGACTTCGTGGGCGTGCCGGCGTAGGGGCACGGCGGCGGGGGCTGCTGCGCGGAGGTGGGCGGGTGGGCCAACACCGGCAGCGCCAGCAGCGCCGACGCGACGAGACGGCTGAGAGCCTTCATCGGAGACCTCCTCAAGCTTGACGGACGGGGACACCTTTTCGGACGAACATGGCGCGCGCGGACGAGGTGGGCCGACTTAGTGCCGCCTGCCCGTGCCCTGCGGCAGACTCTTCGCCGGGGCGGCGGGCGGCGGCCCCTTCCGCTTGAACGTCGGCGGCGACGGCGCACGTGGCGCGACCCAGTTGACGCGTTTCACGATCCACTCGGGCTCGGTTCTGGCCGGCACAGAGCCCCACAGCCCGGCCGCCTCGTTGCCGTAGCGGACGAGTCCCGCCGAGCAGTCCTCCGCCGACGCCGAACCTTGTGCCCCGTGCTGCCGCGGGTGCGCGCCGCCGTGTGCGGCGAAGAGCCTGCCGCGCACGGCCTCCACGTCCTCCGGCTTCGCGTACAGGAAGAGCCAGCCGGGCCCCGCCCCGTGTCGTTCGGCGAATGCGCGCAGGGCGCGGGGGGTGTCGTGCTCGGGATCGACGCCGAGCGAGTACATGAAAACGTCCCAGCCCAGGCGCTCGCCGAGGAGCTGCTGCACCCTGGCGAGGTTCGGCGTCACGGGATACACGGCGTCGTTCCTGACGGACACACAGTTGACGAGCACCGTCTTGCCCCGCAACAGGTCTTGATAGAACAGGGCCTTCCGGCCGTCGTGCGTGTAGACGACGACGTTGGGGAAGTAGTCCGCGTAAGGCCCGCCGTTCGGGCGCACGCAGCGGCCGTCATCCTCCGCCGCACCGAGCGCGAAGCCGGGCACGGCGGCGAGCCCCGCCGCCAGTCGCCTCAGAATTTTTCTTCTCTCAGTCATCATCGTCCTCTCACTCCTTGTCGGGTGACGCACCGGCCGGTCGCTCTTCGAGGAAGACGGGTGACTCGCCGGCCTGGCGCGGGCCGAGGAACCCTTTGCCCGGCTCGACGATGTCCCAGCGAATCATCATCGAGTGGTCTTCGTGCACGACGTTGTGACAGTGCATGACGTGCTTGCCGAGGAAGTCCTTCCAGCGCATGAAGACTTTCATCTCGTCGCCGGGCAGGAGCGTCGCCACGTCGCGGCGCGGGCCGCCCATGAAGACCTTGAGCGGCGGCTCGTTGACGCCGAAGGCGGGCTTGAAAGCCTCGTTCGCATCCTGCACGGCGTTGTAGGGGTAGGGCTTGCCGTTGACTTCGAGGATGAGGAACTCCGTGAAGTGGCTGTGGATGGGGTGCGCCCAGTCGTTGCCCGCGTTGCGGAACGTCCAGATTTCGGCCGAGCCCTGCTCGATGCCGGCGTCGATCCGGTTCGGGTCGAAGACGCGCCCGTTGATCGTCCAGACGCCGCCGTCGTAGTCGAACTCCCAGAGTCGCCTGAATTTCACCTCGTCGAGGTTGATGGGCGGCAGGTCGCGGAAGCGGTCGGGGATGCGGCTGTTGTCCGGCCCCGTCGAGGGGATCACGTCGAAGCGCAGGATGCCGTCGCCGGGGTCGAGGAGGCGTCCCGTGGGGCCGCGCCCGTTCGTCTGCTCCAGGCGGTTGACGAGCGTCACGGAGTCGCCGACCTTGTACTCGGTGAAGTCGATGACGATGTCCACGCGCTGCGCGACGCTGAAGTAGATGCTCTCGGCCCTCACCGGCTCGGGCTGGAAGTTGCCGTCGCCCGTGACGATGGTGAAGGGTCGGCCCGAGTCGAGGAACAGTTGGTAGAAGCGCGAAGGCCCGCCGTTGATGATGCGGAAACGATACTTGCGCCGCTCGACCTTGAAGTGAGGGCGAATGCGCCGGTTGACCGTCACCATGTCGCCGAGCCAGCCGTCGGTGACGAAGGGGTTGAAGGAGACCTGCGCCGAGCCGTCCGGCTGCGCCGCGAACATCACGTCATGAAGAATGAGCGGCACGTCGTACTTGCCGCTCGGCAGGCCGAAGGCCGGCTTCGGGTCGTTCTCGTTGCCCGTATCCAACTCGTCGAAGAGGAAGTAGAAGCCGGAGAGGCCCGCGTAGACGTTGGCGGCGGTGAAGTCGAGGCGGTGGTCGTGATACCAGAGCGTGGTCAGCTTCTCGCGCGGGTCGAAGCCCGAGGGGAAGTTGCAGTAGTGATGATCCCAGAACTCGCCGGGGTCGATCCAGTCCTGCGGGTTGCCGTCCGACTCCGAGGCCGTGTGGCCGTTGTGCAGGTGGCTCGTCGTCGAGGGGAGCGCGAAGGTGACCTTACTCTGGCCGACCGGCGGCAGAGTGTTGTAGCGGCGGACGAGGATGGGCTCGCCGTAACGCGCCTGGTAGACGGGGCCGGGCGTCACGCCATCGAAGCCCCAGGACCAACTGCCCTTGGCATAGGGCGGGTCGGGGTGGTACGTCCAGAGGATTTCGGTCTCGCGGATTTCGTAAAGCTTCTTCGGGGGGAATTCGTCGTAGCGCTGGTGCGCGCGCGGGTCGGGTTGAGGGTCGAGCCTGGGCACGGGCACTTTGACCGGCGGGACGAACAATTCGGCGGCGAACGGACGCGCCGCGGGGCTGGGCCGCGCCGTGAGCTGGTCGGGAAAGCCGTCCGGCGGGCAGAGGTATTTCAGCAGGTCTTTGCCCTTCTCCTGCGCCGACACCTTCCCGGCGACGACGCCCGCGCCGCCCGCGGCGAGGCCGAGCCGCAGCATGTCCCTTCTTCTCATCAGGGTTCGCTCCTGTCTGTCGTCCCGGCCGCCGTTCAAGACGCTTCGGCGCGCGCCTTGAGGCCGGCGACGAAATCCTCGAACGCCTTCGACATGTCGGGTATGGAGCCGCCGAACAGGGCGAGCAGCGGCCCGCTGAACTCTTCGCGGAGTGTAAAGTCCGTGCTCCCGTCCGCCTTCGGGTCGAGCGTGAAAGTGCGGACGCCTTTGAAGAGCCCGAGCGGCATGCCGCCCGTCCAGGTCATCTTCCGCCCCGGCACGAACTCGGTGACGGTGGCGGCAAAGCCGCGGCCCGGGCTGAGCTTGGAGTAAGCCGTCAGCTTCTCGCCCGGCGCGATGTTGCCTTCGATCCTGTCCGCCCAGGGCTCCCAGGCCGGGTAGTTCGGGGCGTCGGTGATGATGCCCCAGATGGTTTCCGGTGAAGCCTTGATGTTGGTCGTGGCGCTAAAAGATTTCATGTTCGTCTAAGCCATGTACAGGCTCTCTAAGAGCGGTCAGTGTGGGCGAGGTCTCTGTTTGCGGGGCCGTTGATGACGCTCCCGTATCGGTCGAAGCGTGAGCCGTGACAGGGACAGTCCCAGCTCTGTTCCGTCGAGTTCCAGGAGACGGGGCAGCCGGCGTGTGTGCAGACGGCCTGGCGCTCATGCAGCACGCCGCCTGCGTCGCGGTAGGCGGCGACTTTCGTGAGGCCGCGCCGGATGATGCAACCCTCGCCCGGCTTAATCTCTTCGGCCGAGTTGACCTCGCCGCCCGACAGCCAGTCGGTGTAGTGCGCGATGACGTTCAGGCTCTCGTTGACGAAAGCGCTCGTGGCGATTGACCCTAAACGCGAAGGGTCGTAGAGCGTCGCCCACCCATTCTGCCGCCCCTGGATGAGGTCGGTCAGGAGGATGCCGGCAATCGTGCCGTGCGTCATCCCGTGGCCGGAGTCGCCCGACGCGATGAGGACGTTCGGCTGGTCGAGCGGCATGCGTCCGATGTAGGCCACGGAGTCGGTCGGCTCCACGATCTGGCCCGACCACTGGAACTCGATCTTCCCCAACATGGGCCAGCGCCGACGCGTCCATCGGTAGAGTTCGGCGAAGCGCTCGTCGCCGTCGTCGTGGTCGCCAGTCCTCTCGTCCTCGCCGCCGACGATCAGCAGGTCGTGGGTGGCGCTGCCCCGTCCGTCCCTCGCCGTCTGCAAGCGGACGTAGTGGTACGGGTCGGGCGTGTCCCAGTAGAGCGCCCTCGTGACGGAGCCGACGGGGACGTGCGCGCCGATGACGTAGGTTCTGTACTTGCCCTCCCGCGTGCTGACGAGGAGCCGGTCGATGACCGGGGCGTTGGTCGCCACGACGACCGCGCCGGCGCTGACGACGTGCCCGCCCCGCGTCTTGATGCGCGCGGGCGCGCCGCCGCATATTTCGTCCGCATGGGTCCCCGTGAAGATGCGCCCCCGGTCGCGCGTGACGGCCCGCGCGAGCCCCCGGAGGTACCTGAGCGGGCTGAACTGCGCCTGCCGCGGGAAGCGCAGGCAGCGACCCGTGTCGAAGTCTTCAATCGGCGCGCGGTCAACCCACTCGACCTCCGTCAGCCCCGCGCGGCGGGCGGCGTCACGCTCGCGGTCGAGTTCCTCCTTCGAGCAGTCGGGCGGGGCGAAGAGGTAGCCGTCGAGCCGCTCGAAGTCACAGTCAATCCCCTCTTCGCGAACGATTCGCTCGATGCAATCAATCGCCGCCGTGTGACTCTCGGCGGCGAGCCGCGCGCCGCGCTCGCCGTGCCGGCGCTCAAGGTTGTAGTAGCGGTCGTCGAGCGCGTTCGAGAGGTGCGCGGTCGTGCGCCCCGTCTCGCCGCCGCCCACGGGGCCGTCATCGACGACGACGACGGACAGGCCCTCGCGCGCGAGCAGGTAGCTGGTCGTCAGCCCGGCGATTCCCGCACCGACGACGCACACGTCGGCGTGCACGTGCGTGTCGAGCGGCGGGAACCGTAGCGCCTCGTCCATCGCCATCCAGGGCGAGATGGTCTCCCCCGACTCGCTCCCCATAAACTCCTCACCTTCTTGTCCGTATCAAGGGGCGGCTCAGACGCTCAACGCGCTGGGCAGGCCGTTCGACCGGGTGAGCGCGTGGAATGCGCCCGCGCGCCCGAGAGACTGCCCGGCCAGTTGGAGGGCGCGGGCGCACTCCTCCGCGCCCTCGTCTCTGACGAGCGGACACCGGCGCCCGTACTCGGAGACGAAGACGCCCGACTGCGGGGTGAAGCCGAGGAGCCGCGTGAGGAACGACGTGGGCGCGCGCTCGGCGTCAAAGAGCAGCCAGGTGAACTCGTAACGCACCGGGGCGATGAAGCGGCGGTGCGCTTCGAGCATCATCATCAAGGGGATGCTTCTGCCGCGGAAGGGCTTGACGACGGCGAGGTGCATGAAGCGAGCCGCGCGCGCGCGCGGCTCGAAGCCGAGATTGTGGCTTGCGTGCAGCCGCTCGTCGCCGCTCGTGTCCACCACGCTCAGCGTGCCGACGGCCTCGCGCCCGGGGTACACGCGGGCGAGCAGGTGCGCCATCTTGCCGTTGTCCGGCGCGGCGGCGCGCTCCAGATTGATGCCCATCTCGCGCTCGAAGACCTCGCGCCTGATCTGCCGCATCGCGGACTCGTCCTCGCCGCTCGTGACCGGCTCGATAATGATTTCCACGCGACGACCTCCTCTCCTACCGCTCTTTGAAAATTAACGCGGCGGCCCCGGCCCCGGCGCGCACGAGTGACCTCCCTCTCCTCGCGCCCAGCCATTCGACGAGCGCAAGCAGCGGCCCCGTCATGAACGTCGTGGTCAGCGCCATGATGACCATCATGGCGAAAATTTTCGGGGAGAGAATCCCCAGGTCGTAGCCCAGGTTGAGGACGATCATTTCAATCAGGCCGCGCGTGTTCATCAACGCACCGACGCAGAACGATTCCCGCCAGCTCATACCCGTCCAGCGCGCCGCGAACATGCTGCCGCCCAGCTTGCCCGCGACGGCGACCGCGATCACCCCCGCGCACACCAGCCAGCTCTGCCATTCGTCGAGCAACCCGGCCTGCGTCCGCAGGCCCGTGAACGCGAAGAACAGCGGCAGCAGGAAGCCCGACGTGATGGCTTCGAGCCGCTCCCGCAGGAAGACGCGCAGTTCGGCGTGCGCGGGCACGCACACGCCCGCCAGAAAAGCCCCGAACAGCGCGTGGATGCCGATGACTTCGGTCAGCAGAGCCGAAGCGAACATGAAGGACAGAACCCACGCCACCGTCACTTTGCCATCACCACCGCCGCGCACCCTCTCGTCCATCAGACGTTCGGCCCGCGGCTTGACGAGAAAGAGCATCGCGCCGATGAAGAGCAGGGATAAGCAGATGGTCAGCAGCGAACCGCTCAACCCGTTCGCTTTGACGATGGCGACCACCACCGCCAGAATGCACCACGCCGTCACGTCGTCCACCGCCGCGCAGGCGATGGTCGTACTCCCGAGGTGCGTCCGGTTCAGCCCCCGCTCCTCGATGATGCGCGCGAGCACGGGGAACGCCGTGATGCTCATCGCCACGCCGATGAACAGGGCGAAGGCGTTAAAGGAGATGTGCGGGGGGGCCATCGAGGGGTAGATGAGCAGTGACAGGGCGAGGCCCAAAAAGAACGGGACGATGATGCTCGCGTGACTGACCAGCACCGCGGCGTGCGCCTTCTGCCGGAGGTGTTGCACGTTCAAATCAAGCCCGACGACGAACATGAACAGGATGACGCCGAGCTGACTGAGCAGCTTCAGGAAGTCCAGCGACGACGCGGGGAAGACGAACGCCTGCGCGCCGGGGGACAGCAGACCGAGCAGGGAGGGGCCGAGGAGTATGCCCGCCACCATCTCCCCGATGACGGCGGGCTGACCCATCCGGCGGAAGAGGTTGCCGAGGATTCTCGCCGCGACGACGACGACGATCACCTGCAAGAGCAGCAGGCTCAGAGGGTGTCGCAGATTCTCGTAGAAGCCGTTCGCCAGACCGCGCGAAGCGGCGGCAGGTTCCGCCGGCTGCCGGACCGCGCTCGACTGCGCGGACTCGGTTCTGTTTTCCGAGACGGCTGCGCCGGGCTGTAGCCGCGCGCCGAAGTCGAGGATGAGGTAGATGCCGGCGCCGAAGACGGCGAGCAGGGCGACGTAAAAGAGGAGATTTCTACGCATGAGCTGGGACACGGCCTACCTCCTCGCGGCGTCCCGGCCCCTCGGGAGCCGCGGGTCGGAGAGGATGTCGGCGAGCTGCGACTGGTGGCGCTGCTCATGTGCCGACATGAAGCGCAGGAGTCCGGGCACGTCATAGCGTCCGAGCAAGGGGTGCTGGATGACCATCCCGCCGAAGTCGAGGCCCGGGTTGGTTCGGAAGAGCGCCTCCGTCTCTCTCAGCGAGTCGAGGAGGTCGCCGCGGAGTTGGGCCGCCGCCCGCCCGTGGCGCGGGGTCGCCTGATCCGGGTTCCGAAAAGGCACCAGCCGGTGGCGCGTCAGGTAGCTCCGGATGCCTTCGGGCACGAGCGCGTTCATGAGCGTGAGCGGGACTTCGAGCAGCGGGAGGACGCAGCGCGGCAGGTATGCGACCGAGACATTCACGTCCGCGAAACTCAGTCTGAGTTCCGGCCTCCGCCCTTCCCTCCTGAGCCCGACGAGCCGCGCGAGCTGTCCGCGGTTCGTCGCCTCGGCCAGCAGCATGTGATCCAGCACCTCGCCCGCCGACCACCCGCCGCGCGCGGGCCTGTGGTCGAGCTGCGCCTGCGTCAGCCCTTCGGCCAGCGCCAGCGTCCGCGCGCGCGTCGCGCGGAACTCTTCGAGACTGGGGCCGAGCCCGGATGGGTGCGTATCTGTCATCGCGTTCGACGCCTACGGCAGGGCGTCTTTGATGTTCGGCGGTTTCGTGTTGACGTTCGAGACGTTGCCGGAGTCCACCTGGATGCCGACGTAAGGGCGCTCGCGCGAGGTCGAGAACTGCGCCGAGGCTTGCAGGAGTGTCTCCACTCCGTCCTTGCTCCAAACGCCGAAGCAGGTGAATGAAACCGTGTCGTGCCCGCCCGACTCCCGAGAACCTTTAGCGCCCTTCGCGGCCTTCGCGCCCCGCGAGTCGCCGAAGCCGACCCAGGCCAGGCTGCGCAGCCGGAACTTACCCTGCTGGCTGTGGTTCTCGTACTCGAAGACGGCCTTGTGCTTCCGCGGGTCTGCCGGGATCGCGTAGCGGTATGAGAACCGCTCGCCGGTCGAGGCGAGCACGTCGCGCGCCTCGCCTTTCTTGACGTAGTCGCCCCCGCGCCCGTCCTGAATCGCGTGCAGCCAGAGGAACGGGTCGAGCCTTGAGTTAGGGCCGACGGGAAAACCGGTCGTCAGGTTCGGCGTCGGGAAGAAGAAGCCCTCCGGGTAGGGGATGAAGACGCCGCCGAGGAAGCGGAAGACGGTGCCGCCGCCCGCGCCCTGCTCCAGCCGCGCCGGGCCGCGGAAGAAGAAAGAGTCTTTGGGCGTGCGCGGCTCGACGCGCAGCAGCGCGAAGATCAAGTCCTGATTGATGAAGCCGCGGTGCAAAAGCTCGTTGACGAATCTGCCCGTGCGGAGGTCTACGGCGCCGACGGAGATGTCGAACGGGTCGTCGATGATGGCGAGGTCATCGAGCGAATAGGTGCGCAGGGGGAAGCGCAAAAACTCGTCGAAGCCGACGGGGCCGGGGTAGAGGCGGCCGGGGAACACGTCCACGATGGGCGACGGCGCGAGTTCCTCCATCTGGCCGCCGGGGACGACGCACGAGACGGCCACGGGCACGGTGTTGCCCGAGCGCACGCCGAACTGCAAAAGCGCGCGCCCGAGCAGGTGCGAGCGCCCGGTGGCCTGCCCGCCGAGCTGCGGCGCGTCGAGCGTGAAGGCGTCGCCGAAGCTGCTGTTGTGCGTGAAGAGCGTTAGCTCCTGAATCGTGTTGAAGGGGATGTCGGGGCACTCGCCGCCGCGCGCGGGCTCGCTTGTGCTCAGGTGCAGGTGCGGGTGCATGACCGTGCCGCTCGCGGGGACGGTGGCGAACTGACCCGACGGCCCGACGAAGTTGAGCGGCCAGACTATTCCGGGGCCGAGCGGCGCGTAGGTCGAGCCGTAGAAGGTGAAGTCGAGCAGGCCGTCCTCGCGCTGCTCGAAGCGCGCCCAGGCCGAACCGTACTGTCCGGGGAACGTGATCGGCACGCGCGGGAAGGTCGGGTTGCTGCCGACGAGGGCGAAGAGCGCCGTCGAGCTGTAGGCCGCGTAGACTTTCAAGTCCGTGACCATGCCGGTCGCGAGGTCAAGGTTGCCTGTCGAGACGAGGCCGGGCACTTCGTCCACGCGCGCCTGGCGGAACCACATCTTGAAGAGTTGCGGCGCGCTCAACACCGCGTCGTCTCCGGCCAGTCCGCCGGGGAAAGAGACCTCGAAGCGCGTGACGTTGTTGACCGGCTGGCTGAAGCGAAGGTGGACGTTGCCGCTCAGATGGCTATCGACCATCGCCAGCCCGCCGAAGAGCCAACTGCCGCAACTCCCCCACTGTATGCCGCGCGCGTCGCGGCAGTTGACCGCGCCGATGCCGTCGCCGAAGTAGCTCGCGGCCTTGCTGAGCGGCAGGATTTGTTCGAGGCCGGGCGGGAGCGTGAGCGCGGTCGGGGCCTCGCCCTGCGGCTGCCCGAGTTCCTCCCAGCCCGAAGGCTGCTGCTCGACCGCGCCGCCCCTGAGTACCGCCGAGCCTCCGAGCGCGGAGTCATCTGCGTCCTGCGCCGACGCACTTAAGGGCCGCGGGCGGGGCACATCTGACAGCGTCCAGCAAGGCCCCTCGGCACGCTTGTATGAGGCGACCGGGTCGGCCTGACTCACCTCGGGGACGTTGACCTGCGGGAAGTCGGCGCCGTAGTTGATGTTCAAAAAGTGAAGCAATTCGTTGGCGATGAGTGCATGGCCCGTCGCGCCGGGGTAGTAGCCGTTGAGCGAGTAGAACCCGCCCAGATAATCGGCCGTCAGCCAACGCGCGCCCGTGCTGTAGCGGTCGGTCTTCAGCCGGCGGAAGAGCGCGCAGAGGTCGTAGACGAGGGCGCCGTGCTCGCTCGCGACGGAGGCCAGCGTGCCGTTCAGCTCGGCGACGCGGGCGCTGAGCCGGCTCGCGACTTCGGTGCTCAGCATCGCGTTCTCCGGCAGGGGGCCGACCGCCTGGCCGAAGAGTTGAAAGCCGATCTCGTGGAGACCATGAACGGTCAGGAGTTCGTCGCCGCTCAGGTTGTAGAGGTTGCGCAGGACGGCCGGCTCGACCATGAGGGTCTGCGCCGCCTCGGCGAGTGTCGAGAGGCAGGCCGTGTCACACGGGTCCGGGACGGTCAGCGCGAGGACTTCCGCGCCCGCGCCGCGGAGCGACTTCAGGAGCCGCACGTAGTCGGAGCGGAACGAGTTCGCGTCGGGCAGCGTGCCGGGGTCGCCCGCGACGGCGGCGGCGAGGACTTCGTGATAGCCGAGTGCGACGAGCGCGAAGGTTGGGCGACAAGCGAGCGCGTAGTCGAGTTGCGTCGGCGTCGGCCCGCCGTCCCCGCGCGCGATGTGGAGCGCGCCGAGGACGAGGTTGAGCGCGGTCAGCTTGTGGCTGTCGCGGCGGACGAGTGGTTGGGCCGGGCGCAGTTCGAGCGCGTCCCTCAGCCGTAAGCCGGGGACGGAGAGGTTGCGCACGGGCGTTGGCGGTATGCGGTCGAAGACCGTCGTTTGCAGCGGCTGCGGGACGAGCACGGGCGGGCGGGCGAACCCCACGGGGTAGCCGATGCCCGGCGCTTGAATTAATGGCTGCGGGAAGTCGGTCTGCATCTGCCGGGCCATCTGCGCCGGGAAGCTCTCGCGCTGCGTCTCCTCGCTCAGCGTGAAGTCGCCCATCCCGGCGGCGAGGCCCTCGCCGAGCACGACGAAGGAGCTGGCGTCGAGGCGGCCGCTGTTGACTCTGTCAGTCGGCCCCGCCGAAGGGGCGGGCGACGGGCGCGGCTGAGGAGAAGGCGCGGCGGCGGTTGCCGGCGGCGCGGCCGTCGTCACTTGCCCGGAGGGTTGACCGGTTTGTGCCGGCGAGTCCTCCGGCCGCGCGCTCGCCTGCTGCGCCTGCGCGCTCGCCCGTCGCCGCCGTGCCCCCTTTGAGTTGAAAGGCGAGAAGGTGCCGCAGAGCATGTCCACGGCCTGCCTTTGCATCCGGTCACCGACGCGGAAAAAATTCCTGGCGGGTTCGTCCAGCTCGGCTTCGGCGGCGCGCGCGACGTGCTCGAACTCCGCGGCGGCGCGGGACGGCGCGAGGACGCCGCCGAACTGCCTGAGGCCGAACAGCGACTGCGCCCAGGAGAAGCTGAACGTCGCTTTTAAGAACTCGCGCGCCCCTGCGGCGCGCGGCCCCGCCCTCTCGTCTCTTCGCCCCATAAATCGTCCGAGGTCTCCCGGCTTTGGCCTCGCCTCCGAAACAGTCAAGTTGGCCCCGCCAAGGTCTTAAAAAAGTCCCCCCCCACCTCGTCTTCATACGCGCGCCGGCTCGGGCACAAACGCGGCGTGGAAGCCGAGGTGAATCGGTGCGTCGAGCCGGAGTGTCGCGACCGGCCCCGCCGCCACGTCGAAGGCGTCGAAGATGACGAAGGCGCTCTCCCTGCGCTGCGCGTCGAACGTCTGGCAGATGACGGCCCCGCCCTCGTCGCCCTCGTCGGGAATGAAGACCGGCTCGCCGCCGAGATAGTGGAAGGGCGGCGCTTGATAGACGCTGAGCGGGCCGCCCCAACTCGCGTGGACGAGCTGGTCAAAGAACTTGCGCCCGCGCCGACCCGTCGCGGAGATGCCCAGCATCCAGAAGTCTTCGTAGGGCCGCGCCGCGCGCCGCGGGTCAATCGAGGGGAAGTCGGGCGCGAGCCTGTAATCAATCTCGCGCCGCTCTACCAGCTCGCCGCCCGGCAGGCGGACGACGTAGCGAACGGGGCGCCCCTCGCACACGTCTGTGAAGAGGTCGGGCACGACTTGATACTGGTCGTAGATGGGGCGGTCGAGTTCGAGCGCGTCCACGGTGAGGAGGTCGCCCTCCTCGAAGCAGTTGATGACGTGCAGGCTGTAGCGCGAGCCTATGGGCAGGCGGGCTACCGTCGCGCCCGACTCGCGCGAGACGACGAGCAGGTGGCTCCCGCGCCCCGGCTCCCAGCGCAGCGAGTCCATCAGCGTGCGGCCTTCGAGCGCCAGCGCGCGCACGTCGAGGTGATAGGGGCTGAGGTAGAAGACGGCGTAACTCGGACTCAGGCCGAAGTCGTGGAGCGAGCAGGAGTGTTCGAGCGCGACGCGGTGGCGCTGGAGGAGGCCGGCGCGCGCGTCGAAGCGGTAGAGGTTCAGCAGCGGCGCGGTCGGCGAGAAGGCGATGCCGAAGTTAAACATCTCGCCCGTCGCGCGGTCGAACTTCGGGTGGGCGGCGAAGGGGCTCACGTCGTTGAGCGCGCCGCCGAAGTTGAACTCGCCGCGCGTCTCCAGAGTCTCCGGGTCGAGTTCGACGGGCAGCCCCTGTTCGCCGAGCGCGAGCAGCCTGCCCGCGTAAGGGTAGACGCTCACGTTGATGGGCGATTCGAGCATGATCTTCCGCTTGAGCAGGTCGGACTCGAAGGCCGTGCCGAAGGCGCGGAAGACGGGGCGGCCTGCCTCCTCCTCGACTTTAAATTTTTCGCCGCGCACGAAGCGGCAGGTGCCCCGTACGCGACCGCCCGTCCCGCCGGCGCCGAAGCGCAGCGAGCAGACCATCCCGTCGCCGTCGAGCCAGTGGCGGTAGCGCTGCCCGCCGCGCTCGAAGCGCGCCGGGCCGTTCAGGTAGTACGTCCCGCGGACGAAGCGGGGCACCTCGCCCTCGACGCGGCCGAGGTCGTAGCAGCCCTCGGCGGGCGCGGAGGCGAAGGCCCTCTCGATGAGCGGGGCGTGGTCGTTCAACATGCGACTTCCTGTTCGCCGAGCGCCGGCGCGTCCCCGCTCGGCGGGGCGTGCCGCACTTCTTCCGTGTGCGCCGTGTTGAAGCGGGTGAGAACGGTCGGGTCGAAAGACCACTCGTACTGCCCCGCCGAGTCTTCGCACGCGGCGAAGCGCTCGCGCATCTCCGCGGGGTCGAAGCGGAAGCGGTTGAGGTCGATCCCCTCGACGAAGTTGCGGTTCGTGAGCGCGCGCGCGTCTTCGAGCACCGCCGCGCTGACGTGCGCGAAGAAGAAGCGCGCCATCTCTCTGAGGTTGGAGAGCTGTTCGTCGAGCACCTGCCGGGCCTCCTCGGCCGAGACGCCGACCCGGTAGAAGGTCTTCTCCGCGTTGAAGAGCGCCGCCAGCTCCGTGAAGTCGAAGTGGACGACTTCGGGCAAGGGCCGGCGGGCGGTCTTCTTCCACTGGAAGTAGGCGCTGATGAACGCCTGTAAGTTTTTGTTGACGCGGCCGAGTTGCGAGAAGCGGCCGGTGAAGGCCGTGAGGAACCGGCGATCCGTGAAGAGGTCGTTGATGAAGGGGAAGACGTAGAAGGCGAAATAGATCGCCAGCTCCCACGAGTATTTCATCGTGAAAGCTTCCTGATCGCCGAGCGCGTCGTAGCTGACGGCGTAGGTCGGCACGTAAGCCTCGTAGACCGCCTCCATCAACTGCTCGTAGAGGCGGCACTTCTCGGCCAGCTCCGCGTCGTCGCCGGTCTTGATGGCGTCGGTGATGAAAGTGTTGTAGAGCGAGATGAGGTCGCCGCCGGGGCTGTAGAGCGGGTCGGTGAAGCGGCCCGCCTCGCCCGCGATGGCCCAGCGCGCGGGGCTGATGGTCTGCACGCAGTCGTGCGCGAAGTCCTTCAGCGCCGTGTGGTGGAGCACGCGGCGGTAGGGCAGGTCGCGCGCGAAGAGCGGGAACTCCTCGCACACCCAGTCGATCAACTTCGGGAGCGTGTCAACGCGCTCGCGCGGGATGAGCTGGTTGTCGTAGACGAGGCCGAGACTCGTCTTGCCGTGGAGCGGGATGGTCCAGAACCAGAGGCCCTCGGCGCAGAAGTGGTTAGTCGCCTGCCAGGCGGGCGTGTGGCCGAGCGCGCCGCGGTCGGGCCGGGTGCGAATCTGCTGCGGGCTGAGGCTCGTCAGCTTCTCGATGTCCAGGAGGCCCTCGACCCAGAAGAAGTGTGACCCGTGGCGGATCCTGCCTTCGCGCGCCAGCCCCAGCCGCCGGGCGAGGAACCTCCCGCGCCCCGACGTGTCCACGACCCAGCGCGCCGTGCCCGAGACCTCGCCCCCCGAAGCCTTGAACGAGAACGAGTGCGGGCCGCCCGTTTCGGCGAGCGTCACGTCGAGGCCGGTCGCGGGCGCGCGGAAAGTGAAGTTCGGGTTCTCCAGGTTGACGCGCAGCAGCTCGCCCTCGAACTTGTTGCGGTCGAGCTGGTAGGTGTTGATGTTCGAGAGCTTGCGGATGTACGACTGGCTGTAGTGCTCGTAGCAGTCGTTCGAGCGCCCCTCGGTCTTCCAGTAGAAGCGCAGGTTGTACTTCAGGTAGTGCCCCTGCATCAGGTGCTCTTCGAGTTCGAGCACCCGCGCGTAGTAGTAGGCCGAGAGCTGCACGGTCGCCTCGCCGACCTTCTGCTTCGGCGGCGGAAACTCCGCGCGCCTGTCTACGAGCAGAATCTTCGTGTCGGTGTTGAGCAGGAGCTGTCGCGCCAGCGCGAGGCCCGCAAGGCCCGCGCCGACGATCAGCACGTCGTAATGTTCGGCGTTCGGCATCTGCGTTTCACTCCCGGCGGGTCGCCGGACGGGGCGGCGTCCGCATCCTCAGGCGGAAGGTGGTGGCGGCCTCTTCCGCCTGAGGGTGCGGAAGAGCCGGGTCAAAGAGGAACGCGGCCGGGCGTACCCCGGATGGGCGGCGGCGTGGGGGCAGGCGTTACCCCGCCGTGGCCCGGTCGCCTGCCGCCCCTACTTCCCCCCGCGGACGGGCCACACCCCCATGTGCACGCTCTTGTGATCCCAGACGCACGAGCCTATGCCGACGAAGAGGAACCGCGCGAGATTTGGGGCGGACGTGACCGTCGTGGACGACCAGCAGAGAGAATGCCGGACGTTCGTGAACGGATGCCCTTTGGTGATGGCCGGGGTGTGCTGGCCGTAGTCCTCAAGGCTCCGCAACTCGTTAATGTTCGGCATGCGCCAGTCGCCCTTCTTGCTCCCGTCGCTCAGGCCGTAGTGCCCGCTCTCAAGGTTGTTACAGTCCGCGAGCCCCTGCTCCCACGTCCTCGTGCCGAAGGGGTTGCCGTCCTTGAGCCAGACGAGGCCGGTCAGCTTGTCCGTCACCGTCCCGTCCCCGTTGTCCGTGAAGCGCGGGTCGGGCCACGCCGCGCCCGCGCGCAACTCGCCGTCCTGCCCCGTCCCCGCGCAGTCGATGGGCTGGCCGAACGGGGCGTAGCACTGATCCTGCCCCGTCTGCGCGACGCGCGACTCGCCACGCACGGGCCACATCCGCATGAGATTGAACTTGAGGTCGAAGACGGGTGGGCCGACGGCCAGCGCGACGTACCAGCCGAGGGCCGGGAAGGCCGCGACCGAGGTGGACGACCAGTAGTTGGCCGGCTGCAAGTTCGTGAATGGGTGGCCGGGGGGCAGGGCGGGGCCGGAGGTGTTGTTCAAGTTGAGCAGACTTTCCAACTCGTTGACGTTCGGCAGCCGCCAGTCACCTGCTTTGCTGTCGTCGGTCAGCCCGCACCCGCCGCTCGCCAGCGTTCGCGCGTTCTCAATCGCCTGGTCGCGCACCACCTCGCCGAAGAGGTTCGCGTTCTTGAGCCAGACGAGGCCGGTCAGGTTGTCCGTCACCGTCCCGTTCCGGTTGTCCGTGAAGCGCGGGTCGGGTGACGCCACGCCGAACTGATACTCGCCGTCCTGCCCCGTGCCCTCGCAGCGGATCTGTTCGCCCTCCGCGTTGTAGCAACGCGTCTGCCCGGTCTTCGGGAGGATGGCCTCGGTGCCGCCTTCGTGCTTGCGCCAGCCCTTGTAGAAGGTCAGGTCGGGCGGTCCGGCGATCAGGTCGAAGACGCCGCCCTGGAACTTCTTCAGGTGCTCGGAGTCCCACTGGGCGCGGAACTGCTCGACCGTCTCCCAGTCCTCGTAGATCATGTACTCCACGACGTTGGGGTCGTCGCCGGCCTCGCCCTTGTACGGCTGGTGCTGCTCGTAGACGAAGACGTTGACGCCGGGCAGCTTCAGCGTCGCCCGTGCCAGCGCGGCGGCGTTCCTTTTGAAGGCGCCCTCCTCGGACTTCTTCACCTTGAAGACGACAGTGGCCGAGATGGGCGACTTCGGGTCGAGGGTGTCGAGCATCTTGTTGACGTTGTCGCGGATTTCATCAATGGGTGACTTTGGTTTCTGCGGCATAACGCTCTTCTCCTCCGAGTCGCAATAGAATTTCAGTTCGGGCTGCGCGACGATCAGATCAAAGACGGCGACCATGAACTGCCAAGGCAGTCGAGCATGGGCAAGACGGGGTCTTGCGCGTTCAACTCTTCGGGGGCAGTCCTTGCTGCTCCGATGATCTCAAGCTCGCCCCGGTGCGCGCGCGGCTCAACGAGCGCGCCGCTGGCTCTTGACCGGCCACACGAAAAACGGGTGTTCCTTGTTCTCGAAGATCGCGGGGCCGACGCCGAGGATGATGAACATCGCCTCGCTCGGGGCGAGCGCGACTGTCGTGGAAGTCCAGTAGCTCGACGGCCTCACTTCGACGAACGGGTGGCCCTCGGGCAGGCACGGGCCGAACCGGTTGTAGTCCACCAGACTCTCGATCTCCTTCATGTTCGGCAGGTGCCAATCGCCCGGCTTGCTCCCGTCCTTCAGGCCGTACTGCCCATCCGCGAGGTTGTTGCAGTCCCGCAAAGCCTGCTCCCACGTCCGGAAGCCGAACGGGTTCGCGTGCCTGAGCCAGACGAGGCCGGTCAGGTTGTCTTTGACCGTCCCGTCCCCGTTGTCCGTGAAGCGCGGGTCGGGCCACGTCACGCCCGCGCGCAGGTCGCCGTCCTGCCGCGTGCCGTCGCAACTGTCGAGCGGGTTCCCGTGCTGATCCCAGCAGTTCTGCTGCCCCGTCCGCGGCACGCGCGACCTGTCGCCGCGGACGGGCCACATGCGGTTGGGATTGATCTTGATGTCGAAGACCGTGGGCCCGATACCGAGTGTCATCATCCACGCGAGGTTCGGGGCGGACGCGAGCGAGGTCGATGTCCAGTAGATGGACTCAACCACGTTCTCGAACGGGTGGCCTCTGGGGATGATGGGGGCGCCGGTTCCGTAATCAATGAGGCTGAACAGTTCCCTGATGTTCGGGAGGCGCCACGCGCCCTTCTTGCTCCCGTCTTTCAGCCCCCCGCTCCCGGCCGCGAGATTCTTCACGTTATACAAAGCCTCTTCCCAAGTGACCTCGCCGAAGCGGTCGGCGTCCTTGAGCCAGACGAGGCCGGTCAG
>DAIRFV010000548.1:0-1855 GCA_036794905.1 Pyrinomonadaceae bacterium
CCCTAGCTCGGGCCGAAGCGCTGGCGGTACTCCAGCGAGTTGATGAAGGCTTTCACCATCTCGGCGTTCTGGAAGTTGCCGTTGAAGGCGTTCAGCTTGTTGAGCCAGAAGTTGAAGCCGGCGGTGTCGGGGTCGCGGCGCAGGTAGCCGAAGTACTGCATCGCGACGAAGGCCGCGTTGAATTCGCGCGTGTTGATCTCCTCCGACTCGGCCACCAGGCGGAGCACCTGCGCGCGCGTCAACGTCGCGCCGTTCAGGCCGGCGACGAGCGAGTCGCGGAGGGCCGTCGCCGCGGGTAAGTTGCCGCGGATTTCGCCGCCCGTGAACTGGCGCGTGTGGAAGTTGATGTAGGCGCGCCCCTCGCGCAGGTTCGAGAGCTGCGCGGCGAGCGTCGTCCCGTTGCCCTCGGGCGCGTCCCACTTGCCGCTGAACGTGCCGCCGACGCCCGGGTTCGGGAAGAAGACCTGGTCGTTCGGGTTGTTGTCGTTGAACGGCGCGCCGAAGAAGCCCCAGACCACGGGGCCGTTGACGCCCGGCGCGACCGCCGGGCCGGCGTGGATGTGCGCCGCGACCAGGTTGTCGTTCGTGTCCGAGGTCTGCGAGCCCGTCACGTCGATGTTGGTGATCGTGGCGGTGAACGTCAGCGCCGTCTGCGCCTCGTTGAACTGGAAGCGCGCCGTGCCGGACGAGACGGGGCGCGGCGCGCCCGTCGTGAGCGTCGGGATGACCGTGCCGGGCTCCTGGTCGTTCGTCAGATTCACGACGAAGAGTCGCACCTGCGACGGCGACAGGCCGGCCGAGGCGAGGAGGTTGTCAACGTACTGCTCGTTCGTCAGCGTCGAAGGGTACTTCGAGACGAACTCGGGGCGCGTGACGAACTCGTTGAAGTAGGCGACCTTGTTCGCTTCGAGCACGGCGTCGGCGCCGGGCTGCCCGAAGATGAAGCCCTTCTGGAGCGCCTGCGTGTCGCGCATGAAGTTGCCGTAGTAGACCGGCACGGGCGAGCCCGGGGCCGTCGCGCCGAAGGCCGCGCGGTGCGTCAGGTAGGCGAGGTAGCCCGTGCGCTGGAACTCGATGGAGAGGAAGAAGGCGGCCGAGACGTTGACCCGCTTGTTCTCGATGCAGGCCGGGACGGCGCCGCACGAGGTGATCTCACCTGTCCAGAAGGCGAGCCCCGCCTCGTCGGGCTCGCGGTTGAGGAAGTCGAGGTAGTGCTGGCGGACGAAGAACGAGGCGTCGTCGATGACGTTGCTCGTCGGCGCCCCCGTGTCGTTGTCGAGGATGGTGATCTCGGCCGTGTTCGGGCTCCCGAGGCCCAGGCCCGCCCCCGTCGGGTTCGAGAGCTGGACTTCGATGACCTCGTTCGTCTCGTCGAACGTGTCGTTGACGAGCAGGAGGCGGAAGGTCTTCGAGGTCTCGCCGGCCGCGAAACTGAGCGTGCCGAGCGCGATCTCGTAGTCCGACTTCTGGCTGGCGTGGCCGGGCTGCGACTCGTCGAAGGTGTTGAAGTTGACGGTGGCCGTGCCCGACACGTCGCCCGTGCGCGTCACCGTCACGTCGATGTGGCCCGAGCCCTCGCCGATGGAGAAGTCCGTGTCGGCGAACTGGACGAGCGAGGTGGCCGAGGCGGTCGTCGGGTTGAGCTTGCCGAAGAGGCCGTGCTCCTCGTCGCCGATGCCGGCGGCGAAGTAGAGCGTGTTCACGTCGCCGCCCGAGCCGCCGTTGCCGAACTTCAAGTCCCACAGCTCGTTGATACGGATGCCGTTGCCGCTCTCGTCCTGGAGCGTGCCGAGGAAGGCGCCGGTCGTCGGGTTGTAGGCGTGGATGGAGGGGTTGCCGCGGCCGAAGTTGCCGA
>DAIRFV010000549.1:0-1841 GCA_036794905.1 Pyrinomonadaceae bacterium
GAGGCCAAAGGGGGAGTGAGAAGTAGACAGTAGACAGTAGTCAGTAGTCAGTAGGGCTCCGCCTCATCGGCGTTGAGCATGACGGCCGCACGGTTCGAGCGACGACGGTCTTTACTACTGACTACTGACTACTGACTACTGACTACTGTCTACTCGCCTCTGACTGCTGACTCCTGACTCCTTCCGTGATATAAAGACGCGCCGCCGGGGCGTCCGGCGGCCGGACGGACTCGCCCCTTCCCACCCGGACGTTCAGACGAGCGAGTACATTATGCCCACCTACCCTATCCTTCTCGCCCACGGCGTCGCGCGCTTCGACTTCCTCCGCGATCACTTCGTGGACGGCCTGAAGCTCCCGGCCGAACGAATCGGCGACCGCACACACTACTTCCGGAACATCCGCAGCCACCTGTCGAAGAACAAATTCCCGAACGTGCACCACACGGAGGTCGATTTCGCCGGCAGCGTCGGCGAGCGGGCCGCCGACCTGAAGCGGGAGGTCGAGCGCGTGCTGGCCGCCTCGCAGCCGCACACGAAGGTGCACATCGTCGGCCACAGCATGGGCGGGCTCGACGCGCGCCACATGATCGTCGACCTCGGGATGGCCGACAGCGTGTGCAGCCTGACGACCATCGGCACGCCGCACAGGGGCTCCAGCTTCGCCGACTGGGGCGGCGAGCACCGGGGCGAGGCGGTCATCAAAAGGCTCCACGACGTGATCGACCTCGACGGCTTTCTGGACTTGAAGACCGGCGCGTGCGCCGCCTTCAACGCGCGGGCCGAGGCGGCCGAGGCCGCCAACGGGGTCTTCTACCAGACCTACGCGTGCTGGGAGGAGGAGGCCGGGCGCGTCTTCGGGCCGCTCCAGGCTGCCTGGAAAGAGATTAAGAAGAGGGAGGAGGGGCACAACGACGGCCTCGTCTCCGTCACGTCGCAGCGCTGGACGAAGCGGCTCCAGCACGGCGCGCGCGAGAAGGAGGTCGTGCAGCGAGACTTCCCCGTCCTCGGCGACCACCTCAACGAGGTCGGGTGGTGGGACGTGCGCCAGCTCTCCGGCAAGCTGCGGCTCTCGGCGCTGCGCAACCCCGTCGCCTTCTTCAAGGCTCTCTTCAACGACCGGGGCGAGTACGAGAACCAGATCAAGGCCACCTACCTGTCGATAGCGAAAGACCTTGAGCAGCGATTCCCCGTCTGAGCCCCGGCGCGCTACTGCGGCAGCTCGTCGGTCTGGAGGCCGACGGGCTGCGCGCCCGCGCCCTTGACGGCGTCGATGACGCGCGCCACCTCGCCGTACCGGACGGCGCGCGGGGCGCGGACGAAGACCGTGCGCTCGATCCGTTCGTCGGGCGGGAGGTCTGAGCGCGCGGCCAGCTCCGACTTCCACCTGCCGCTCTGCTTGCGCTCGCGCCACTCCGCCGCCAGACGCGCCGCGACCCCGCCCGCCTCCGCCACCGAACCCTCGGCCACCACGTCCTTCCCCAGAATCAGCTTCAGCGAGAGGTCGCGCTCGACAGAGACGATGAGCGTCTGCGCGCTGATGTCCGCGTCCGGGTTCTCGGGCACCCTGGGCACGTACGTCTTGAAGCGCGCGGGCCGCAGCGGCGTGATGACCATGAAGATGATGAGCAGCACCAGCAGGATGTCGATGAGCGGCGTGACGTTGACCGAAGGGCTCACGCCGAGCCCCTGCTTCGTGCGCGCCTGTGCTTCCGCGCCTGCGTCTCTCATGCTTCACCTCTTCCGCGGGAATCGTTAACAGAGCCATTGACACCGCCCGCACCCGCCGAGTTCCACCCCTGACGCCAAACAGGTCAGAACCACCCGCGGTGGCGGGTGGGCCT
>DAIRFV010000550.1:0-1839 GCA_036794905.1 Pyrinomonadaceae bacterium
AGGAGGATGCTGAACTCCTCGCCGCCGTAGCGCGCCGCCACGTCGGCCGAGCGCAGAGCCGTCTTCAGGCACTGCGCCGTCATCTCCAGCGCGAGGTCGCCGGCCTGGTGGCCGTGCGCGTCGTTGTACGCCTTGAAGTCGTCGATGTCCACCATCATGAAGCTCATGGCGAAGCGGTGGCGCTTCGAGCGCTCGAGCTCCTCCTGCAACCGCTCTTCGAGGTAGCGCCGGTTGACGAGCCCCGTCAAAGGGTCTGTGATCGAGAGCAGTTGGAACTGCGTGGCCTTGCTGTGCCACTCGACGCGGTCGAGCGCGAGCGCCATCTGCGGCGCGATCATGTCGAGCAGGTTGAGGTCGAGCTCATCATACGCGCCGCCGCCCGCCTTGTCCGTCACGTTCAGGACGCCGACCTTGCGCCCGCCGACGGTGATGGGGTAGCTGATGAAAGATTTCGTCTTGTAGCTCCGCTCCGAAGAGGAGGCCGGGTTCCAGCCCGAGACTTTCGACACGTCGCGCACGACCGCGGGGCGCCCCTCGCGCATGACGGTGCCGGCCACGCCCTCGCCGATGCGCACGCGCGTCTCGCGCGTGACGTCGGCGCGCGGGCCGACCGCGGCCTTGACCGAGAGCTCCCCGGCGCGCTCGTCGAAGAGCAGGAGCGAGCCGCGCTCCGCCTTCAGCAGTTCGGCCGAGTGGCGGAGGATGGTCGTGTAAGCGTCCTCGGGTCGCGCGGAGTTGACGACCTCCGTGAAGGCGCGCAGGTGCGTGGCGGCGCGGACGCGGCGCTCGAGCTCTTCGCGCAGCCGGCTCAGCTCCAGAGGCATCGAGAGGTCGCGGCAGAATTGTGCGAGCCCGCGGCGCTGCTCGTCGCCGAGGTCTGCGTCCCCGACGAGGAGCGCGCCCTTGATCTCTTCGCCGACGACGAGCGGGAAGAGTTCGACCGCCTCCTCGTGCTTCGGGCCGGTGCGGCCGCCCGCGGGCACGGCGATGGAGTCGCCCTTCGTCGCGGCGAGCAGGAGCTTAATCTCCTTCGGCTTGAGCGCGACGCGCGGCGGCTTCTTCTCGAAGATGCCGGTGACGCACGTCGAATAGAAGCTGTCGTCGGAGCGCAGCATGAGCGCGAGCGACCGGACGTGGTAGTCGTCCGACAAGGTCTTGACGGCCCTGCGGCACACCTCCTCCAGAGAGCCGCCCGCCTGCGTGCCCTTCGGCGCGGGCGCTTCGGCCTGCGCCGCCGTGACGCCGTTCGCCTGCGCGGCCTCGGCGCGCGCGGCCGTGTCGTCAAGCTTCTCCACGGGCTTCGACTTCGCGGCCTTCGACTCCGCAGGGCGTTGGCCGTTGGTCGCGTGCCTCGTCGTCTCGCCGCCCGCCATCACGACCAGCTCGCCCGGGATGCCGTCGGCGCCGGCCGTCGGCGCGGCCTCGGCCGAGGGCGGCTCCGCGACCGCGGCGTGGGCTCCCTTACGCGGCGCGGACGCGGACGCGTGGGCCGACTGCGCGACGCGCGCGGAGAGAACGTCCAGGTCCTGTTGCGAGGCGAAGATGACGTTGGCGAAGAGGTCGGCCGAGAGGAGGTCTGCGAGGTCGCCCGCGCGTATGCGCTCGGCCAGCGCGCGGTAGTCGGCGACGCGCAGGAAGCAGCGCCCGCCGATGACGGCCAGCGGCTTTCCCGCCCCCAGCTCGACCGGCGCGGCGATGCAGTGGAGGCCGGCGTGGCAGCGGTACTGCACCGCCCTCCCTTCGCGCACGGCGCGCCCGTGCGCCTCGCCGCAGTCGGGCTGGCAGAGGTGCGCGTGCGCGGGCGAGGACTGGAACGCCTGACAGATGGAGTTGTTGTTG
>DAIRFV010000300.1:0-7182 GCA_036794905.1 Pyrinomonadaceae bacterium
CGTCGTGGACTTCCTCATCCAGACGCTGAAGGTGATGGCCGAGCCGGCGGGGATGGAGCCGGCCGCGCCGGGCACGCCCGCCTGCGTGTCGAAAGCCTTGACGATGTACTCGCCGGCGGCGACGTTCCTGAGGTTGGCCGACTGGATGGCGAGGCTCGTCCCGTCCGGCCCGGCCGTCTTGAGCTGGAAGAGGCCGGTGGTCGTTGACGCCTCTTTGTGGAGGCGGTAGGTGTCGGTCTGGGCCTGTGCCGAATGCAGCAGCGCGGTCAGCAGGACGAGTGCGGCGAGAAGCCTGAAGCCCAGGCGTGCCGTGCGCCAGCCCCGCGTGGTGCGGGTCGCGAAGGGTAGGTGGTAGGTTACTGGTGCTTTAGCCATGATGTGCTCACCTTGCGCCGTCTTGTCACGCCGCGCCCGTCTGTTTGACTTCGACGAAAACCGCCCCGGTCAGCCCCAACCGCCTCGCCGCCTCAACGAGGCGGCCCGTGACCAGAATCAGGGTCGGGAAATTGCGCGCCCGGAAGATGTCGAGGTCGGCCGGCAGGGAGCGCGTGTCCGCGATGAACCGTTCGGGTCTGCGGCCGTCGCGCCCGCAGGCGGGACACGGCCGTCCGCCGGCTGCGAAAGATTCTTCGGCTAACTCCCCCGCGGGCTCGATCTGTAGTTCGAGGAGTTCGGCCGGCGCCCCGCCGCGAAACTTGAGTCGGGGCGCGACGGTCGCGGGCAGGCGGAGGCCGGCGTCCTGGAGCTTCGTCAACGCCTCGCGCCCGAGCAGCAGCGTCCAGGGATTGACCCAGACGAAGTCGTCTACGAACGTGCCGCGCGCCTTCCCGACGAGCGGGCCGAACTCGGTGCCCGGCGGCGGCACGTACCCGCCCGGCAACAGCGGCAGGAGCGGGAGCCGCAACGCTTCGAGCTCGTCGGGCGTGACAGGCCAGCCGCTCCGGTAACTCTCCGTCGAAGGCAGGCCGGAGAGGTCGAGCGCCGGAAAGGCCGGCCCCGTCATCGCCCACGTCGCGCCGCACGCGGGGCACTTCACCCCGGGCAGGCCCCACTCGTGCGTGGCGTCCAGCTCGTATCTGTTCGCCGGCCCGCGTTCGGAATCGTCCGGGCCGATCTGGTAAAGGCTCATCTGGGATAACTCCCTGCCCGCTTACCTGTAAGGCACGACCGGCCGCCCGTCGATGCCGAACTCGTAAATCATCTTCCCGGCCTGCTTGTAGATGTCTTCGGCGGTCGCGTTGGGGTTGTTCTTGAAGAAGTCCTCCCACGCCTTGTTCCAGGCCCCGCCGCGCGGGCCGCCCGCGTGGCACGCCTTGTGTAACGCTTCGGGCAGCTCGATGGTGTTCTTGTGGATTTTGATGCCGGCGTTTTTGAACTGCTTCGCCAGGTCGCGCCGCTGCGGGAAGATGTGGTGGCGGGGCAGGCGCCCGGCGATCTTGCCGGCCGTCGCGGCCTGCCCGCCGACGGGGAGCATCGCCGCCATCGAGAGGCTGGCGCTGTAGTAGTCGCCGCGGCCGACGCTAATCAGGCCGTTGATGAAGTCTAACGGCTCGCCGAGGCCGGGGATCAGGCCGCCGATGTCGAGGCCGAGTTGCAGCTTGTCGAGCCAGCTATTCCCTTCCGGCTCCAGCCCGAGCGGGTCAGTCCAGTTGACGGGGTCGTTCTCGACGTAGGCGTAGAGGTTGAGCCCGCCCGCGAAGCCGATGGGGTCTTCGCTGATGAACCTTTGCAGCTTCGGGCTGTAGTAACGCGCGCGGTAGTAGTAGAGCCCCGTCCCGTCGTTCTCGCGCCCGGTGAACTGGGAGGGGTTGCCGCTCGACGCCCCGTCCGCCGTGGTGTTACCGAACGGGTCGTAGGTGTAGCGCGTGAGCACGGAGCCGTCAGCGTCGAGCAGCGCCCGCGTCGAGCCGGAGCCGTCGCCGATGAGCGTCCGCGCCCCGGCGGAGTCGGTGCGCGTGTAGACCGAGTCCACGCCGCCGGTCAGCATGTTCGCCGTCGGCGCGCCGCCCGAGAGCTCCTGCACGACGTTCAGCGCGTCGTAGAGGTAATCGGTGGTCGCACCGCCGACGGTCTTCCGGGCGCGGCGGCCGAAGGGGTCGTAGGCGAAGCTGGCCGAAGTGGCGCCCGAGACGGAGACGAGCTGGTTGCGCGCGTTCCAGGTGTAGGTGTTGGAGCCGTCGCCGGTCAGGTTCCCGTTGGCGTCGTAGGTCAGGGCCGCCCCGCCGAAGGTCGTCAGGCGGTTGGCCGCGTCGTAGCTCAGCCCGCTCGCGGCCTGCGGCAGGCTGATGCCGGAGAGGCTGCCCCCGGCGCGGACGCGCCGGCCGGCGGCGTCGTACTCGTAAGTCAGGTCGCCGACGAGGGCCGCCCCCTTCGTGTACTTGATGCCGGTGACGTTCGAGACCCTGTCGTAGGTGTACTCGCCGACGACCCCGTTGGGCAGCGTGAGGGTGGTGGGCCGGTTCGCGTTGTCGAACTGGAAGCCGACGGCGGACGCGCCCTGCGTGATGCCGGTGAGGCGGTTGCCGTTGTCGTAGGCGTAGGAGACGGCGGGCTGGCCCGCGACCGTCATGGAGGTGCGGCGGCCGACCGCGTCGTAGGTGTAGCTGATCGCCCCCTGCGGGCCGCTCTCGGAGGTCACGCGGCTCAGGCTGTCGTAGCCGAGGTTGTACGTCCCGGCGACCGAATCCACCACCTTGATGATCCGCCCGACGGCGTCGTAGGTGCCCGTGACGGTGCTCTCGTAGGTGGTGCTCTTCTGCGCGATGACGGCGCCGTAGCCGACGAAGGTCGGCCGCCCGAGGTTGTCGTAGGTGTAGGTCGTCACCTTGCCGCGGCGGTCGGTGAGCTTGGTCAGGTTGCCGGCGCCGTCGTACTCGTAACTCTCGACCTTGAGCAGGGGGTCTTTCCGGCTGATGAGCCGGTTCATGTTGTTGTAGGTGAAGGTGGAGACGTTGTTGCGCGAGTCGGTCAGGGTGAGGATGTTGCCGTTGGCGTCGTACGTCAGCGACGCGGACGCCCCGTCGGCGCCGACGGTGCGCGTCGGGCGGTCGGCCTTGTCGTACTCGTACTTGACCGAGCGGCCGAGCGCGTCCGTCATGCTGAGGATGCGCCCCGCGTCGTCCACGAAGCGGGTGGTCGTTCTGCCCTCCGGGTCGGTGACGGCGACGAGGTCGCCGCCCTCGTAGGTGAAGCTGGAGGTGTGACCGAGCGGGTCGGTGACCGAGGTGATCTGCCCCGCCGCGTTGTAGGTCAGCGTCGCGCGGTTGTTGAGCGGGTCGGTCACGCTGGTGAGGTTGCCCAAAGCGTCGTAGCCGTAGGTGGTCGTGTGGTTGAGCGCGTCGGTGACCGTGGCCGGCAGTTGGTAGGTCGGCTCGTAGGTGAAGGTGGTCGTGGCGGCGTTCGCGGTCCCGGCCAGCTTCGTGGTGCTGGTCACGTGACCCTTCGCGTCGTAGCCGAAGGTGGTCTTGCGCCCGAGTCCGTCGGTGACGCTCAGCACCTGATTGCTCGTCGCCTCCCGCTCGTAGATGACCGTCTGCTGCTCCGGCTTGCCCTGCCCGTAGGTGTCGGTCAGCATGTAGCCGTCCGCGTTGAGCGTGACGCGGCGGACGACGCCGCGCTGGTCGGTGACGTCGGCCTGCGCGATCCTCCCGTTCGTGCCGAGCGTGTAGGCGAAGAGGAAGGTCGTGTTGTCGGCCATCGTCTGCTTGATGACCCGGCCCGACGTGTCGTAGGCGTTCGTGATGACGGTGACGCCCTTCGGGTCCTTGATGGACGTCATCCGGTTCGAGTTGTCGTAGCCGTACTCGGTCACCCCGCCGTTGACGTCCGTCACCTTCCACAGCCGCCCCGAGGCGTCGTAGGCGTAGCCGACCGTGCGGCCGATGCTGTCGCGCGCCAGCGTGATGCGGTTCGAGGCGTCGTAGGTGAACTCGACGTAGCGCCCGTTGGGGGTCGTGATCCTGGTCAGGTTCCGGTTGGAGTCCCGAGTCAGGGCGTACGAGTTGCCGTGGCGGTCGCGCATGGCGACGAGCGCCGCCTGCCTCGGCGTCGGGGCGTTCTCGGCGTCGGGGAATTCGTAGACGGTGCCGTCATGCATCGTCAGGTGCCAGCGCCCGCCGACGTAGCGGATCTGTGTCTTGTAGAAGGCGGACGGCGTCTCGGTGTGCTCGTAGACGGCGTCGCCGAAGCTGGTGCCGGGCGAGATGCGGTTGAAGTGGACGCGCCCGCCGTCGGGCAGGATGAGGTCGGCGTAGGTGTACGGCCAGATGCTGCCGACGATGAAAATCTCGAAGGGGTGCGTGGTGCCGATGCCGAACGGGCGGTTGACGGTGTCGCGCGGCCGGTAGGTGCGCGTGATGTCAATCGGGAGCGTGTCGCGCACGTAGAGGTCGGTCACGGAGTGGACGAAGAGGCCCGTGCTCAGATCGACGGGGTCGCCGCCCTCGCAGCCCTCGTTGCAGGGCTCCGGCCCTTCGGGCGGCGCGTTCGAGGGGTTCGCCACCATCGCCCCGCTGAACTCGTAGAGCACGACCCCCGCGTCCGGGACGATCTGCCGCCGGTCCTGCGTCACCGTCCCGCGCCCGTAGACATACCAGCCCTTCTCCGAAGGGTCGTAGTTGTAGAAATCAATGCGCGCGCCGGCCGCCGCGCCCATGAAGTTCGGGTAGACGAGTTGCGCGCGGGGCGGGATGAGGGCCGCGCCGCCCGGCTGGACGGTGAAGTAGACGGGCACGTCTACCCCGGCCGGCAGCGGGAAGGGCGGCTGGTTGGTCGGGATGGGCGTGATGCTCACCTCCGTGACCGGCGCGCCGTCCAGGTCGCGGATGGCCGTGCCCGCCGGCAGCCGCAGTTCGAGGCCCGGGATGCGCGGGCTCGTGACGACGGTGTCGGAGGCGGTCGGCGAGGGGAGGTTGACGGCGTTGGCCGAATCGAGCTTCGGCATCCAGACGGTGTAGCCGAGGCGGGAGGTCTGCCCCGCCACGACGTCAACGCCGACCTTGAAGATGCCGTAGCGCTTGGCCCCGCTGGAGGCGGTGCGGCCGTCCATGATCAGGACGTGATGACCCGCGGGAATTTGCGAGAGCAGGAAGCGGCCCGTGGAGTCGGAGCGCGTCGCCACGTCGCCTACGCGGAAAGTCACGTCGGCGAGCGGGTGCCCGGTCAGCGTGAGCACCTGGCCCGAGAGCGCCGTCACCCCTTCCGGAGCCTGCAAAGAGGGCAGAGACATCGCGGGCGTTTCCGGAACCTTGTTGCTGCGCCAGTTCCCGCGGAAGTTGCGCTCGTCGGGCACCCAATCCTCTTCGGTGACGACCTCGGGCTCCCTCTTGCCGGCGGTCGTAAAGGAGATGGTGAACGGCGTGACCGTGCCCGCCCCGTCGGACGCCCCCGCGACTGTGAGCGTGTAATTCGTGCCCCTCGTGAGCGAAGGGAGCGGCGTGACGAAGGCGAGCCGGCCGCCCTCGGCCGGGACGACCTTGACGGCGACCGAACCCTGCGGCCCGTTGACCGTCACGGTCTGCGCGTTGACCGTTTCGGCCCGCAACGGCCTTGAGAAGCGCAGCGACAGCACCGCGTCGGTCGCCACGCCGGTCTCGTCGTTGCCGGGTATCGAGGCTGAGACGTAGGCCGTGTCGGGGTTCGCCGGCGGCGGGCCGGCCGTGAAGCTGAAGCCCCCTGCCGGGTTGAAGAGTTCGGCGCTCGCCGTCTCGTTGCCGTCTTCGTCCGCCCCGCCGGTGATGAGCACGGCGCCGCTCTCAATCAGTGTCGCCTTGTGCCGCTGGCGCGCGACGTTCGGCCGAGCGCTCAGCGCCGTCGCCCTCCGCGTGCGGAAGTCCCACAACTCGGCTCCGCCCGCCACGCCGCCGGCCTCCGTCACGCCGCCCACGACTAGCACGCGCCCGTCCGTGAGCAGCGTCGCCGTGTGGTAGGCGCGCGCCGCCCCCGGCCAGGGTGACGCGAGCGGGGAGCTACTCTGCGCCTGCGGGTCGTAGATTTCCGCCGACGACACGACGCGGCCGTTCGGCCCAACGCCGCCCACAACCAGCACGCGCCCGTCCGGCAGCATCGTCGCCGTGTGGTTGGCGCGAGCACTCCTGAGCCCGGAGCCGAGCGCTGTCTGCGCGCCGCCGGTTTCGACGATGAAGACTGCGGACTGCGGGCCTTCTGCCCCCTGCCCGCCCGTCACCAGCGTGCGGCCGTCCGGCAGAAGCGTGCTCGCCTGTCCGACGGTCGGCGCCTGCGGCGGCGACGGCGCCCGCCTCGCAGGCGCGAGCGGCGCACGCCCGACCGTCGGGCGGACGGGCTCGGACACCTTCTTCATCCCGGCCGCGCCAGCGTCGACCGCCAGTGCGAGGGACGGGCCGAGGCCGAGCAGGTAGCAGAGGAGGAGGGCGAGTGTGTATTTAGTGAGCTTCTTCATGAGTTCACTCCAAGTACGCCGTCGTGTCCGCGTCCGAGTCGCTTTATGCTCGTACGTGTTCCCTGGTCGCGCGACGCACCTGCCGTCGCGCCTTGCAGACTTCCCGCAAGTTGTCCGGAGGTTCGAGGCGTCATCAGCTTCAAGCCCCGGCGGGAGGGGAGACGCCCGCGGAAATATCAACCGCGTCAAGAAATTTTTTGTTGATGGGTGTGGTCAAGGCGAGACGCATGGTGAGGCCGGCTTCAAAGAAAAACATTGAGCCAGTGACTCATTTTGCGCTATGATGCGAGCGACCAAGCAAGCATCCTGCGCACTTGACGTGCTCGGATGTATTCCGGAGCCCCATCGTCATCGCCAGATGTTGATGGGGCTCATCTTCAAGAAACGCCCTCTCAAAGTCCTGCCACCTGCCGCCGAACCGTAGCCCCGTACATCTCTGTGGACTTACGTCAAATAAATCTCGGCGACGCGACTGACAACACCGGGATACAGGAACTCCCTTGATCTACACCGGGTAAGAAATGAATTGAGGAGAGCGGCGTGACTGAAGATCACGCCGAGGTAATCTAATGGAGCGGGCGCAGCGTAAGGGACTGCAAAAAGTTTGTCAAGAGATTTTTTTTCCCCAGTGAAGGACATCGAATAAAGCGCACAATACTTTATATCAACCCGGTTAGCCTCCCCAACAAACGTCCCAGCGTAGGCCCTTAGCGGTTCTGGTGGTCGAGGGCGTTCTGCGTGGCCGTGATGTCGCCCGTCACCTC
>DAIRFV010000551.1:0-1836 GCA_036794905.1 Pyrinomonadaceae bacterium
GGCACCTCGGCCACGGTCGCGCCCGCGCGCTCGACGTGGATGACCTGCTCGCGCCCGTCCGGCCCCGCGCGGTAGGCGCGCACGGAGCCCTCCACGACCACGTAGAGCCCGCGCGCCTCCTCGCCCGCGAGAAAGAGCACCTCGTCGCGCGCGTAGCGCCGCCCGACCGCGCGCGCCGCCAGGGCCCCGAGCGTCGCGTCGTCCAACTCGCCGAAGAGCGCCGTCCGCCTCAGCGCCGCAATCTTGTCCGTCGCCATCGACGCCTATCTTCACGCCCCGCACGAACGATTTCAAGTCCACCCCGGGGGCGCGGGCCTCCCTGCCCGCGCCCCCGGGGATGTGTGACTTAAGTCATATCGGCGCCCGCACGCGCGTGCGATGCTCGGGCTTTGAAGGAGGACTTATAAAGATGGGTCAGTATAAACGTCTCTGGATTATTTTAGGGTTGGTCGTCGCGGCCTCGTTCTCCGTGCTCGGCTACTTCGGGCACAGGGCCATCCGTCAAGCCCCCCCGATCCCGCGCGAGGTCGTCACACGGGACGGGCGCGTCCTCTTCGACGGCGAGACCATCCGCGACGGGCAGAACGTCTGGCAGTCAATCGGCGGCCAGCAGGTCGGCTCCGTCTTCGGCCACGGCGCCTACGTCGCGCCCGACTGGACGGCCGACTGGCTCCACCGCGAGGCCGTCTACACGCTCGACGCGTGGGCGCGCGAGGCGGGGGCCGAGAATTTCGAGTCGCTCGACGTAGAGCGGCAGGCGCCGCTGCGCGCGCGGCTCGAACGCGAGATGCGCGCCAACACTTTCGACCCGGCGACCGAGCGGCTGACCGTCTCGGCGGTGCGCGCCGAGGCGGTCGAGAGTCTGACGGCGCACTACCGGGACGTGTTCGCTTCGGGGCGCAGCGAGTACGCCATCCCCGCGGGCGCGCTCGCGGACGCGGAGAAGGCGCGGCAGATGGGCGCGTTCTTCTTCTGGACTTCGTGGGTCGCCTCGACGAACCGCCCCGGCGAGACGATCAGCTACACGCAGAACTGGCCGCACGAGCCCCTGGTCGGCAACCGCGTCACCGGCGACTCCATCGTGTGGAGCATCCTCAGCGTCATCCTCCTGCTCGCGGGCGCGGGCGGGCTGGTCTGGTACTTCGCCTCGCAGGAGAAGGAGCCGGCGCACGGCGAGATTCCGGCGAACGACCCGCTGCTCGGCCTCGACATCACGCCGTCGCAGCGCGCGACTTTTAAATACTTCTTCGTCGTCGCCGCGCTCATCCTCGTCCAGATCGGCTTGGGCATCGTCGCCGCGCACTACGGCGTCGAGGGGCACGGCTTCTACGGCATCCCGCTGGCGCAGTACCTGCCCTACTCGGTCGTGCGCACCTGGCACACGCAGATCGGGCTCTTCTGGATTGCGACCTCGTGGCTCGCCACGGGGCTCTTCATCGCGCCGGCCGTCTCGGGCTACGAGCCGAAGTATCAGAAGCTCGGCGTCAACGCGCTCTTCGCGGCGGTGCTGCTCGTCGTCGTCGGCTCCCTGACGGGCGAGTGGCTCGGCATCAAGCAGTACCTCGGGGGCCTCTGGTTCTGGTTCGGCGCGCAGGGCTACGAGTACGTTGACCTCGGCCGCTTCTGGCAGATACTCCTCTTCGTCGGGCTCTGCTTCTGGCTGCTGCTGATGTGGCGCGCGCTCGCGCCCGCGCTCCGGCGGCGCGACGAGGGGCGCTCGCTCCTCACGCTCTTCACCATCTCGGCCGTCGCCATCCCGCTCTTCTACGGCGCGGGGCTGATGTACGGGCAGCGCAGCCACATCGTCCGCGTCGAGTACTGGCGCTGGTGGGTCGT
>DAIRFV010000053.1:0-26394 GCA_036794905.1 Pyrinomonadaceae bacterium
CACTCCCGGGAGCGCCGGGCTCCGGCCCGGCGGGTTGCGCGAGACGGTGCCGGGCTTAGAGCCCGGCGCTCCCGGGAGGCGCCTCCGCCGCGAGGTCGCACCCAACTGCACGCCGCTGTAGGCGTGGCGAGAGTTCAGAGCCGTGGCGTAGAAAAATGAGGAACATCAGCCGGTACGGAGAAGCTTCCTCTCTAAAGGATGTTCGGGCGCCCGCTGCAAGCGTGCGTCAGACGGGGTTGACGCTGCGGCGGCCGCCACACCAAGATCGCGCCGAAGGCTTGGTAAGAGCTGCGGAAGATGCACACCAGAGAGCTAACAATTATGAAGGCTTCCCTCTCAGTGCTTCGCCGCGCCTCGCGGCATCTCGATTGTCTATTATACCCGCGCTTGAGGAGAAGGATTCACATCGGAGACGGACTTGAACCCAAGGACATTCCGAGGCAATCAGTTCAAGGGTCAACGTAGAGTTGGCGCCACCATTAATTGTGGTCGGACGCGCCTTTTCAGAAAGGTCGTGAAACATTCCTCCCGCTTCTGATTTGCACATTCGTCAGCCTACATCTTGTGTGTAGACTCTACCGCGGCCGACGTTTCACGTTATCACGCCCGATGAGGGGTCGTTCTGGAACTTTCGGGGCGGGGAAGGGAGTGGCCGGCCGTCAATCTGTGAACAGCCGGCCACTTCTTTTCACGAGGCGTTCGGTTACTGCCCGAACCTCTGTCTGTACTCGATGGAGTCGATGAACGCCTTCACCATCTCGGCCCTGATGTAGTCGCCGTTAAAATCGTCGAGCTTACCCAGCCAGAACTGGTAGCCGGAGAAGTCCGCGTCGGGCGCGGCGTCGGGGTCGCGCCTGAGGTAGCCGAAGTACTGCATCAGCACGAACGCCTTGTTGAACTCCGCCTTCGTCAAGTCCTCGTCCTCCGCCACGGCCCGCAGCGCCTGCGCCCGGGTCTTCGCGCCCGACTTCAGCGCGGCGACGAGCGCATCTCTTTCCCCGGCCGACAGCGCCCCTCCGGCGTTCTGGTTCAAACCGTCTACGTAGGCCTCCGGCGTCATTGCCGGCGGGTAGAGGGCGGCGAAGCCGGCGGAGGCGGTTAACTGGTCGAAGAACGCCTGCTTGTTCTGCTCCAGCTTCAGCTCCCAGTTCTCGGCTCCGACGACTAAGCCGCTCCCGACTTGTTGCACGTCCTGGAGCATCTGCACGCGAGTGATCGGCACCGGCTTGGCCGTCAGGTTGCCGAAGGCCGCCTTGCGAGCCCTGTACGCGAGGTAGCCCGTCTGCTGGAACTCGATGGAGAGGAAGAAGGCCGCGCTGACGTTGATGCGCCTGACCTCGCGGCAGCCGGCGTCCGCGCCGCACTGCTCGATCTCGTTCGTCCAGAAGGCGAGACCCGGCGCGTCCGGGTCGCGGCCCAGGAAGTCGCGGTAGTGTTGGCGGATGAAGAAGGCGGTGCCGTCGATGGGGTTGGTTGCCGGTGACGTCGCGTCATCACTGCTGATTGTGACGGTCGAGGCGGCGGGGGCGCCGAGTGACGCGCCCGCCACGTTACCGAGCGTGAGGGTGAAAGTCTCCGCGCCTTCGACGAAGGCGTCGTCGGTGATAAAGAGGGTGACGGCCTTCGACTTCTCGCCGGCGGCGAAGGAGAGTCGTCCGAGCGCCGCCGTGTAGTCGCTGCGCTCCGAGGCGGCGCCGTCCGCGGTCGAGTAATCGACGCTCGCCGGCGCCGAGACGTCGCCCGAGCGGACAACCGTGAAGACGAGCTTGCCCGTGCCCTCCGAGACGTGGTAGGCGGGCGAGCCGAACTGAACCTTCGGCGCAGACGTGGCGAAGCTACAGCCGTTGAGCAGGAGCGAGACGTTCCGCGAAGAGTAGTTGGCGATGACCAGGTCGCTCTTCCCGTCCGAGTTGAAGTCCGCGGCGGTCAGTTCTACGGAGCCTGTCCCGGGGACGAAGTCCCACGGCGACGAGAACCCGCCCCGCCCGTTGCCGAACAACACGGAGGCTTGGGCCGGGATCGGGTCGTTATGTCCGTCCCAGTGGCTAACGGCCAGGTCGAGCAGTGAATCGCCGTTGAAGTCGGTTGCCAGCACGAAAGCAGAACGGACGCCCACAGGGTAACTGCCGGCCGCCGCGAACCCGCCGGCACCGTCCCCCGACAGGATCGAGACGTCGCGAGAGGTCTCATTCACCACGGCCAGGTCGGCCGCACCGTCCCCGTTGAAGTCGCCGACGGCGACCCGCTGCGGGAACTGCCCCGCGGGGAAGTGGGCGGCGGGCGCGAAGGCCCCGCCCCCCTGATTTAGGAAGACCGAGACCTGATTCGAACTCTGATTCGGCGCGAGGATGTCGGGCCTGCCGTCGCCGTTCACGTCGGCGACTGTGACGGAGTCGGTGACGAAGCCGGGGGTGAGGCTGATCGCCGCCGCGAACCCGCCTGTCCCGTTGCTAATCAGCACCGAGACGTTCGCGGAGACGAGGTTGGCGGCGGCGATGTCGTCCTTCCCGTCGCCGTTGAAATCCCCGACCGCCACGCCGTAGGTGCTGCTCCCCGACGTGTAGTTGGTCGGGGGGCCGAAGCCGCCGCCGCCGTCGCCGAGGATGACTGACACCTGCGTGCCGAAGAGAGAGCCGGCCGCGACCAGATCGAGCTTGCCATCGCCGTTGAAATCGCCGGCCGCGACGGACCTCGCCTGGGTGTTCACGGGGAAGTTGACCGCGGCGCCGAAACCGCCCGCGCCGTCGCCGAGCATGATCGAGATGTTGTTGGAATTGTAATTGCCGACCGCGAGGTCGCGCTTCCCGTCGCGGTTGAAGTCGGCCGCCACCATGCCCCAGGGAGTGTCGCCGGCGGCGAAGTTGGCCGGCGGGCCGAAGGTCGGCTCCGGGCAGGAGGCGTCGTCGTCGCGTATCGTGCCGACCCCCTGCGCGTCCGCGAGCGTCGCGTTGGTCGGATTGTGAAGGTTGAGCAGGAAGGTTTCGGTGATCTCGTCGAGCGTGTCGCCGTTGACCTTCACGGTCAGGCTCTTGCTCGTCTCGCCGGGGGCGAAGGTCAGCGTGCCGCTCGCGCCGACGTAGTCCTCCCCGGCGAGCGCGGTGGCGTCGGCCGTCTCGTAAGAGACCGAGATCGGGGAGGCGCTCGGGTTGGGGAGGGTGACGTTGAAGACGGCGTCGGTCGTCCCGCCGTTGCCTTCCGTCACCGAGACGTCACTCACGGAGACGGCCGGCGTCGGGTCGTCGGAGATGATGAAGACGAGGGCGGTGGCCTGGCCGCCCAGGACGGCTCCGGTCGGACTCCTGAGCGTGAGGTTGACGGTCTCGACGCCTTCGGCGAGGTCGTCATTCTTGACCGTAAAGGTGAAGCCCTTCGCCACCTCCCCCTCGGCGAAGGCGAGCGTGCCGACGGCGGCGAGGTAGTCGTTGCCGTCGGCGGTGCCGTCGGACGTTGCGTGCTCGACGCTGACCGCGCCCGCGAGCGTGCCCGTGCGGATAACGAAGACCGTCGGGGCGGTAGCGTCCCCCTCAAAGGCTCCGTAGGTGGCGCTGTGGAACTGCACGGCCGCCGCCGGCTCCGCGCCGCAGTTGTTGAGCAGGGTGGCGACGGACTGCGAATCTTTATTCCCCACCACAAGGTCGGGCATGGCGTCGCCGTTAAGGTCTTTCGCCACGAGGGCCACGGGCGAGACGCCGCCCCCGGTGTAGTTGGCCGCCGCACTGAACTGCCCGACCCCGTCCCCTTGGAGGATTAAGACGCTCCCGAGTTCGTTACCGCTCACGGCCAGGTCGCGGTGGCCGTCGCCGTTAAAGTCGGCGGAGGCGATGGCCGCGGGGAACCGCCCGCCCGCGCCGAAATGCGAAGCCGCCGCGAACGCGCCCGCCCCGTCGCCCAGCAGGACGGAGACGTTGCCGGCACCCGCGTTCGCCGTGGCGATGTCCAGCTTGTTATCGCCGTTGAAGTCGGCCGCGACCAGCGAGCCGGGTTGCGAGCCGACGCCGAAACTGGCGGGCGCCGAGAAGTCCCCCGCGCCGTCGCCCGTCAGGATCGAGACGGTTGAGGAGTTAAACGGAAAACGGTTCGCCACGGCCAGGTCGAGTTTGCCGTCGCCGTTGAAGTCGCCCGCGGCGCCTGCGGACGGCGTCGAGCCGGCGTTGTAAGACTTGGTGCCGGGGAAATTGCCCGCGCCGTCACCGAGCAGCACCCTGACGCCGTTGAACGTCTCGAGCCCGACCGCGATGTCGGCCTTGCCGTCCTGGTTGAAGTCCGCGACGGTCGCGAAACTCGCTTCCGTGCTGGTGCCGCTAACGAGGAAGATGCCTTTCTTCGTCGGGAATCCCCCCGCCCCGTCGCCGAACAGGATCGTGACGGAGCCTTCCACACTCGAGCCGTTCGCCATGACGAGGTCGAGCTTCCCATCGCCGTTGATGTCGGCCGCCTCAATCGAATTCGGGGTCCTCCCGGCGGCGAACCTGGCGGCGGGGAGGAACGTGCCGTCCCCCTTGCCCAGTTGGACGGAGACGTCGTTGCTGAACAGGTTAGCCGCGGCCAGGTCCGGCTTGCCGTCGCCGTTGAAGTCGGCGACCGAGACGGCGTTCACCGAGCGCCCCCCGTGGACGACCGGCGGGGCGAAGTTCGAGACCGAACAGGTACCCGCCGCGCGGGCTTGCGCGTTCAGAAAGCACGCCGAGCACAGTAAGAGAAGAAGGCAGGCGAGCCGGTGAGAAGGGCGGCTCACCTCCGTGGCCTTGAACGGCATGTTGGTTACTCCTGATAGACAAAGGCTACCGCGCTCCGTCGGCGATGCGCCGGCCGTAAGGGAAGGGCTGCCGGGGATTGAACACCCCGGCGGCCTCCCTTTGTGGAACCTAAACCATAGCTAATTTCCGAACCTGTGCTTGTACTCATCCGACTGAATGAACGCCTTGACCATCTCGGCGTTGACGTAGTTTCCGTCGAACTCGTTGAGCTTGTCGAGCCAGAACTTCCAGCCGCGGAAGTCCGTATCCGGCTGGTCGTCGGGGTTGCGGCGGAGGTAGCCGTAGTACTGCATCAGCACGAAGGCGCGGTTCAACTCCGCCCGGCGCAGGTTCGCGTCTTCCGCCACTGCGCGCAGGACGGCGGCACGCTTAGCGGCGTCGCCCGGCGTCGTCCCCATCGACGTGACGAGTTGCGCCCGCTCCTCGACCGAGAGCACCCTTCCGGCCCGCTCGTCGAGTTGCTCGACGAAAGCCTCGGCGCTCAGGCTCGACGGGTACGCGTCCGTGAAGCGCTGGCGCTGGACGAACTCCGTGACGTAGGCGACCTTGTTGGCTTCGAGCTGCTGCTGCCAGTTACCCACGTTGACCTGCACGCCCTGGCCGATGCGCCGCGCGTCAGTCAGGAATTCTCTCAGGCGCACGACCGGCACTGTCCCCTCGACGTTCGGCGAGGTCGCGTCGCCGAAGGCGGCCTTGTAAGTGCGGTGGGCGAAGTAGCCCGTCTCCTGGAACTCGATGGAGAGGAAGAAGGCCGCGCTGACGTTGACGCGCTTGACCTCCGCGCACTGATTATTTGACCCGCAACTCGTGATCTCGTTCGTCCAGAAGATGAGGCCCTCGGGGTCTGGCTCGCGGTTGAGGAAGTCGAGGTAGTGCTGGCGGACGAAGAAGGACGCGTCGCCGAGGGGGTTGGTCGTGCCGTCCGCCGCGTCGTTGTCGTTGACGGTCACGGTCACCGTCTGTCGCGTGCCGAGCAGCGCCCCCGCGGGGCTGCTGAGCGAGACGGTGAAGGTCTCGGCCGTCTCGGCGCGCACGTCGTCCGTGACGAAGACCTTCAAAGGCTTGGTGGTTTCGTTCGCCGCGAAGCTCAGGGTGCCGAGCGCCGCCGTGTAGTCGGCGCGTTCGGAGGCCGTGTTGTCGTTGGTCTGGTAGAAGACGGTCGCCGGCGCCGAGAGGTCGCCGGTGCGCGTCACGTTGACGGTCACGCTGCCGCCGCCCTCGGACACGCTCACCGCCTGCTGCGCGAATGACACCAGTTTCGGGGCGGCGTTGAAGAAGGCGGTGGAGAGATTGGGGTTGTTCTGGTTTGACGCCAGGAGGGTCACGCTCGACGGGTTGAAGGTGTAGTTCTCCAGCGGCTGGGGCGTGACGGTGAAGTCGGCGCAGAAGGGCAGCCTCTCGAAGGCGAACGAGCCGTCGGAGTTGGTCGTGGTCGTCCCCGTCAGGGGGCCGCTCAGGCTCAGCGTGACCGCGGGCGGCGGCGGCCCGTTGAAGGTCGAGACCTGCCCGCGCAGCGTGTAGGAGGGCGGCGTCGGCGAAGGCTGTGGCGTGAGCGGTTGGCCCGCGGCCGGGATGAGGTCGGTGCGCAGCAGGTAGACCTTTTTGGTCGTGGTGCGCAGGGCGAAGCCGTCCGCGCCGTAGCGGAAGACGTTCGTCGGCGAGCCGGAGATGTTCGGGACGGCGAGCGTCCCCACGTGCAGGAACGTGCGCAGGTCGTAGGCGCGGACGAGCATCGTCTTGGGGGTCGTGTCGAGGAAGTCGCGAGAGCGCACGAAGAAGTAGGCGCGCCCCGCCTGCGCATCTACCAGCAGCGCCGCCGGGCCGCCGTCCGCCGTGGTGAGCCCGTCGTTAACGGGAAACGAGCCGATGAGGGTCCCCGTCTCGGGGTCGGCGACGCGCCCGGAGGTCGAGTAGGCGAGGCCGTTCTCCACGTCGAACTCGACCCCGCCGATCAGCGAGCGCTTGGCGCTCATGATGGAGGGGCCGCACGGCGGGACGGCCAGCTTGCGGAAGCCCGCTTCGGAGTCGGTGGTGTTGTTGCCGTAGAGGATGAGCGGCGAGGCCGAGTACTCGATGACGTTGATCGTGTGGCCGTTGCCGGTCGCGTTGGGTCGCTGGACGCCGTCGTCATAGACGGCCACCCCCGAGTTCGTCGTCCCGTTGCCGCCCCTCACGACCGCGACGGTCTGCGGCTGGCCCGGCGCCGCGGCGAGGTCCAGGGCCCTGTAGGAGCGGTCGAAGATGTCTCGGCCGAGCGTGAACTGAAGGCCGGGCGTGCGGGTCGCCACGTCGAAGCGGCGGACGGCGTTCGCGCCGTCGAGGGCCACGTAGATGTACTGTCCGTTGTCCGTGAGGGCCAGACGGCCGGGCTCGCTGCCGACGCCCACGGGCTGGCCGACCGCGCCCGAGAAGGGGTCGAAGGGCGTCACGGAGTTGCCGCCCGTCGTGGCGGTCGAAGGCACGCTGGCGAAGGCCGTCTCTGTCAGGGGGTCGAAGGCGATGTCGTTGGCGACGACCGCGACCTCCTTCAGGTCGAGGGGCGTCGGGGAGGGCGTGGCCGTGGGCGGCGGGGTCGGTGAAGGCGTCGGGGTCGGCGTGGGCACCGGCTCGTCCGAGGGGACGAAGCTCGTCTGTATCACGAAGAGCTCGCCGCCGGTGGAGTTGAAGGCCAGCCCGTTCGCGCCCCAGCGGATGAGGCTCGACACGCGCCCCACGACGTTCGGGATTGGCAGCGTGCCGACGGGGGCGAAGCTCTGCCGGTCGAAGGCCGTCAGCACCAGCGTCCGCAACACGAAGTCGGAGAAGGCGCTCTCTCCCGACAGGAAGTAGACGCGCCCGACCGCGGCGTCCGGCTCCACCGCGCCGAAGGAGGCCGGAAAGGGCGAGGAGGGCGTGGGGGGCAGGGTGAACTTCCCGAGGAGCGTCCCCGTCTCGGCGTCGTGGACGCTCCCGAAGGGCTGGTAGAAGGCGCCGCCCTCGAACTTGAACTCGCCGCCCCCGCCGCTCAGCGTAGCGGTCTTGGCGACCGAGAGCCCCGAAGGCGTGACGCTAAGCTTCTCCAATCCGATCCCGTTGACGCCGTAGAGCACCGAGGCCGAATCCGAGAAGTCAATGTAGTCGCTCCCGGTGTGGCCGGGGGTCGCGACCGGACGCCGCACGCCGTTGTCGTAAACGGCCACGCCCTTGAAGTCGGGCGAGGTGTTGAAGACCTTCCGCGAGACGGCGAGGAGGTCCGGGTCGCCGGGCGCGACGGCCATGTCCTTGACGTAGAGCGGCCCGTCGGAGAAGTCTTCGCCGAGCTGGAACTGAATGCCGGCCGTCTGGGTCACCACGTCGAAGCGGCGCACGGCGGCCGCGCCGTCGAGCCCGACGTAGAGCGTGCGCCCGTCGTCGGCGAGCGCCAGCTTCCCCGGCTCGCTCCCGACGAACACCTGACCTTCGACCGCGCCCGTCATCGGGTCTATGGTCGCGACGCTGTTCCCCGTCGCCCCCGCCCGGCTCGGCACGCTCGCGTAGAGCTTGCCCGTCAGGGGGCTGTAGACGACGTCCCCCGCGGCGACGGGAACCCGGCGGACGAAGTGCGTCTCGGCGAGCGCGGGCGCGGCGGGCCGCGGCTGCGCGGCGGCCGCGAGGGCGCGCGCCGGACTGTTCGAGCGGGCCGCGGGCCGCGCCGTCGCGTTCGACAGCAAGAGAAGCGGCAGGACGGCGCCGAGCAGCAGGCGCAACTGGGAGGGGAATGTCAGGCTTTGCACTTTGTACTTCCTGTTCTCAGAGTGGCGGACTCTTACTGCGCGAACCTCTGGCGGTACTCGTCGGAGGAGATGAACGCCTTGACCATCTCGGCGGCGACGGCGTCGCCGTTGAAAGCGTTGAGCTTGAGCAGCCAGAAGTTCCAGCCCGCGTAGTTGCGCCCCGACTCAGGCGCGTCGTCGGGGTTGCGCCGCAGGTAGCCGAAATACTCCATCAGCACGTAGGCCCTGTTCCGCTCGCGCCGGTCGAACTCGGCGTGCTCCGCCACCCGGCGCAGCACCGAGGCGCGCCGCGCGGCGCCGTTGTCCGCCGTCAACTCGTCTATGAAGCCCTGCCGCTCCGCGGCGCCGAGCACGCCGCCGGCGTTCGTGTTCAGCCTGTCCACGAACGCGACGGGGCTCAACGAGCCGTAGATGTCCGTGAAGCGCTGGCGCTGGACGAAGGTCTGCGCGTAGGCGGTCTTGTTGTTCTCAAGCGTCGCCTGCCAGTCTCCCTGGTTGACGACGACGCCCGCGCCGACGAGCGGCGTGTCGGCCAGGAACTCCGACCGGCGGATGATCGGCACGAGCAGGTTTGTCGAGTTCGTCGAGGGGTCGAGTATGTCGCCGTAGGCGGTCTTGTACATGCGCTCGACGAGGTAGCCGGTCTGCTGGAACTCGATGGAGAGGAAGAAGGCCGCCGAGACGTTGACCCGCTTCGCCTCGCGGCACTGCGCGTTCGAGCCGCAGGACTCGATCTCGTTCACCCAGAACTGGAGCCCGTCGGCGTCGGGCTCGCGCCCGAGGAAGTCGCGGTAGTGCTGCGTCACGAAGAACGTCGTCTCGTCAATCGGGTTCGGCGCGACATCGTTGTTGCGAATCGTCAGCTCGTACGCGTCCAACGTGCCGAGGAGCGCGCCCGTCGGGTTGCTCAGTTTGAGGATGACGGTCTCGTCCGGCTCGACCTCCGCGTCGTCGATGACTGGCAGCGTGATCGAACGCGTGCTCTGCCCCGGCGCGAAAGTGAGCGTCCCGGAGACGTTCGTGTAGTCGGAGCCGGCCGTGGCCGTGCCGCCCGTGACCGCGTAGTCCACCGTAGACGTGCCCGTGAGGAAGCCGAAGCGCTCGACCGTGACGCTCCGCTGCGTGACGCTCTCGGCGGCGAAGCTCTCCGTGCCGTTGAACTGCAGGATGATGGGCGAGGCGCTGAAGTTCCTCGTGACCGTGCCCCCGTCGCCGACGCTGTTCTCGGGGGCGCCGGTGGTGAAGGTGTTGCTGGCCGGCGAGTAGCTGTAACCGGTCGTCTTCGGGGTGACGGTGTAGGTGCTGTCGGCGGCGAGCCCCTCGAAGGCGTAGTTGCCGTTGGCGTCCGTCTGCGTGACGGCCGACTGCGTGCCGCTCAACTCCATGACGACCCCGGCGGCGCCGGCCGGAGTCGGCAGGTTGAAGATCATGACTCGCCCGGCCAAGCGGTAGAGCGGGGCCGCGGGCGGGTCCGGCGGCTTCGGCCCGCCGAGCGTCTGCCAGGCGGGCATCCAACTGACGATCGGCTTGTTGTCAACGATCAGCGTCGGGTTACTGCCGTCGGCGCCCATCTGGAAGAGGGTGTGCACGCTGCCGGAAAAGCCTTCGATGCGGACGTAGGCGATGGTCGCGCCGTCCGGCGACCACGACGGCGAACTGGCGGTAGCCGACAGGTTGTTGGTGATGTTCGTCGGGTTGCTGCCGTCGGCGTCCATCACGTAGACCTGAGGAAAACCGAATTGGCGTTTCGAAGTGAAAGCGATCCGGGTGCCGTCGGGCGACCAGGTGGGGGTGCTGTCGTCCTGTGCGCTGTCGGTGAGCTTGGTGAGGTTACTGCCGTCGGCGTTCATCACATAAATTTCAAGGTTGGCGATACCATCGCGGTTGCTGGCGAAGGCGATCCGGGTGCCGTCGGGCGACCACTCCGGCTCCATGTCGGTGCTGTAGATGGTCTGACTTGAGTTCGCGACCAGCACCCGGTTTTCCGTCAGTCGCTGCGGGTTGCTGCCGTCGGCGCCCATCACCCAGACTTCGTTTCGCCCGATCCCGGCGCGGTTACTGTTGAAGACTATCTTCTGCGCGTCGGGCGACCAGTCCGGGTCGAGGCTCGACCACTGCGCCGAGTTGGTGATCGGCACCTGCCCGCTCCCGTCCGAGTTCATGCGAAAGATATTGAAAGCCCCGCCGCGGTTGCTGGCGAAGGCGATCTGCGAGCCGTCCGGCGACCACGTCGGTTGGATGTCATCGACGCCGTTGAGGGTCAGTCGTTGCTGCCCCGTGCCGTCCTCGTTGATGACGGCGATGTCGGAGGAGCCGGTGCCGCCGCCGAAGACGAATGCGAGCTTGCGCTTGCCGGCCGTCTGCGGCGCCCGCCCGCGTGCGGCCCCGGCGGCCGCGCCGGGCAACGGCCGCGGCAACGCCGCCGCGCCGAGCAGGAGGCAGATGAAGAAGAACAAGACGCGGCCGTGGCGCGCAACGTGGGGCGTGTGTGGAAGCATGTCGAGGTTCCTCAATGGGTGAAGCGGGGCCGGCTGTGGCAGTGGCAAAACAGCCTTTTAAGCTTTAGTCCGCGGCTATTGACCGAATCTCTTCCGGTACTCGTCCGAGGTGATGAAGGCTTTGACCATCTCGGCCTGCACGTGGTTGCCGTCGAACTGTTCGAGCTTGTCGAGCCAGAACTTCCAGCCGGCGAAGTTCAGGTCAGACTCGGGCGCGTCGTCCGGGTTCCTCCTCAGGTAGCCGAAGTACTGCATCAGCACGAAGGCGCGGTTGAACTCGCGCTGCCGGAGAGACGGGTGCTCCGCCACCTGTAGCAGAACGGCCGCGCGCCTCTCGGCGTCGGCCGGCGCCGGCGCGAGCGCGGCCGCGAGCTGCGCGCGCTCCGCGGCCGGGAGCAACAGTCCCGCGTTCTGGTCGAGCCTGGTGACGAACTCCTCCGCGGTCATCGTCGCCGGGTAGGATTCCGCGAAGCGCTGCCGCCGGACGAAGTCGAGCGCGTACGACTGCTTGTTGACTTCGAGCTGCCGCTGCCAGTCGCCGACGTTGACGACGACCCCCTGCCCGAGCTGCTGCGTGTCGGCCAGAAACTCCCTCAGGCGGATGACGGGTACCGTCCCCACGACGTTCGGCGAGGTCGCGTCGCCGTAGGCGGCCTTGAAGGTGCGGTGGGCGAGGTAGCCGGTCTCCTGAAATTCAATCGAGAGGAAGAAGGCCGCGCTGACGTTGACCCGCTTCACCTCCGCGCACTGCGCGTCGGCGCCGCACGAGTTCAACTCGCCGGCCCAGAAGGAGAGCCCCGGCCCGTCCGGCTCCCGGTTCAGGAAGTCCACGTAGTGCTGGCGGACGAAGTAGAGCGGGTTGAAGCCGTCGGGGGCGACGGGGTTCGGCCCCGGGCTCGTCTCGTTGTCGGTGATGCTGACGAACAGCGAGGCGGGCTGGCCGAGCCTCGCCCCGGTCGCCCCCGTCAGCCGGACGAGTAAAGACTCCACCGGCTCGGCGTAGGCGTCGTCGTTGATGAAGAGCGGGAAGCTCTTGCTCAACTCGCCGGGGGCGAAGTGGAGCGTCCCGACGGCGGCCGAGTAGTCGGAGGTATCAACGGCCGTGCTGTTCTGCGTCGTGTAGGCGACGGCGGCCGCGCCCGAAATGTCACCGCCGCGCGAGACCAGCACCTGGAAACTCCGGACGCCCTCGCCGACGGCGTAATTGGAGGGGCAGAGCTGCACGGTCGGCGTGCCCGTGCCGAGCGTGTTGAGCAGCGGGACGACGGTCACGCCCCCCGCGACGAGGTCGAGCTTGCCGTCGCCGTTGAAGTCCGCGTTCGAAGTCGAGAAGGGGGCGCCGCCCGCGTAGAAGTTGAACGGCCCGACGAAGCTCCCCGCGCCGTCGCCCTGGTAGAGCGTGACCGCGTTTTCGCCGCTCGTCGAAGCGACCACGAGGTCGAGCGCGCCGTCGCCGTTGTAGTCGCCGGTGCGGACGGCAAAGGGCAGAAAGACGATACTGCGCCGCGAGCGCTCCTCGAAGTTGCCGTTGCCGATGCCGGCGAGGATCACCAGCTCGTTTGAGAAGTTCTTAACCACGGCGAGGTCCTGCTTCCCGTCCGCGTTGAAGTCGCCGGCCGTCAGCGAGACCGAGTTGCGGACGGCGACGGGCAGCGCGGGGCCGAAGCCGCCGGCCCCGTCGCCGAGCAGGAGCGAGACGCTATCGAAGGCGTTGACGGACACGGCCAGATCCATCCTGCCGTCGTTGTTGAAGTCGGCCGCGACCAACTCCTGCGGGCTGGAACCGACGTTGAAGTTGCTCGGGGCCGAAAGGCCGCCCGCGCCGTCGCCGAGCAGGACGGCGACCTGCGCGTCGCTGTTCTTCGTGACGGCCACGTCCGTCTTGCCGTCGTTGTTGAAGTCCGCGACGAGCAGGCGGGACAGGGAGGCGCCGACCGGGGGCGAAGTCTGCGTGCGGAAGGTTCCGTCGCCGTTGGCGAGGAAGACCGTGGCGTAACCGTCGATGCCGCTGCCGCGCTCAAGGGTGACGAGGTCGAGCTTACCGTCGCCGTCGAAGTGGGCTGCCGCGATGAAGAAGGGTTGGTTCGGACTCTGGGTGGAGACGCGCGCGCCGAAGCGGCCCGCCCCGTCGCCGGGCATCACCCAGACAGTCTTGAGGGCATAGGCGACACCGGCCACGTCCGGCTTGCCGTCCGCGTTGAAGTCGCCGGCCACGACCGGATACAACCCGATGGTGCTCGGGCCGCCGAGGCTGGACGCGGCGGCGAAAGCGCCCCCGCCCTGGCCCAGCAGGATGGAGACGGTGCCGCCGAAGATGTTGACCGTCGCGAGGTCGGCCTCGCCGTCGCCGTTAAAGTCGCCGTGGGCGACCTCCACCGGGCCGTAGCCCGCGACGAAGGCGGCCGGGTTCCCGAAGTGACCGGCGCCGTCGCCCGTCAGGATGGACACGTCGTCCGACTCGCGGTTGGCCACCAGAATGTCCGCCCTGCCGTCGCGGTTGAAATCGCCGGTCGAGACGTAGCGCGCGTCCTTGCCCGTGGCGATGTCGAGCCGGCCCGCGAAGGCGCCGGTGCCCGTGCCGAACACGACGGTGATCTGGTCGAAGAAGACGTGGCCGAAGACCAGGTCGGTCTTGCCGTCGCCGTCGAAGTCGGCCGCGGCGACGGTGTAGGAGGAGTAGGCCGTCTCGAAGTGCGAAGGGGCGCCGAACGAGCCCGCGCCGTCGCCGAGCAGGATGGCGGCCCGGCCGCCGCTGACGGCCAGGTCCATCTTCCCGTCGCCGTTGAAGTCTCCCACGGCGACCGCGTCGGGGGTGTTCCCCGTCGGGAATCGCTGCGGCGCGCCGAAGGTGCCGGTTCCCGTGCCGAGGAGGACGGAGACGTCACCCGAGTTGGCGTTCGACAGCACGAGGTCGAGCTTGCCGTCGCCGTTGAGGTCAGTGGCCTTGAGCGCGGTCGGGCCGGTTCCGCCGCCGACGAGCCGCGAAGGCCCGCCGAAGGTGCCGTCGCCGTGGCCGAGCATGACCGAAATTTCGTCTGCGTTCCACGAGACGGCGAGGTCGGGACTGCCGTCGCCGTTGAAGTCTCCGGCGACGAGTGCCTCGATTGAGCTGAGTACGGGGAAGGTGGAATCCCTGGCCGCGACGAACGTCGGGCTCAGGAAGGTGCCGTCGCCCGCGCCGAGGAGGATCGCGACGCGGCCCCCGTTCGTCTGGCTCGTCACGGCGAGGTCGCCGCGCCCGTCGCGGTTGAAGTCCGCGGCGACGATAGAGCCCGGCGAACTCGCCACGCCGAAGCGGATGACGGGCGCCGTGTTGAACGAGGGCGGCGCGCAAGGGCTTGCGGCGCGCACGTGCGTGTTTACAAGGCACGCGAAGCAGAGCGCGAGCAGAAGTGTGCCGAGGCGGCAGGACGGGCGGCACCGTTTCGAGGACTGACGGGGCATGATGCTAACTCCTGAAGGTGTAACTCTCACCGGACCTCTGCTCGATAAACTTTCGCCGTGCGGCCGTTCTCTTCGTGGTGCTGGCCGTTTACTGCCCGAACCGCTTCCGGTACTCGTCGGACTGGATGAAGGCCTTGACCATCTCGGCCTCGATGTAGTTGCCGTCGAACTCGTTGAGCTTGTCGAGCCAGAACCGCCACCCGCGGAAGTCGGCGTCCTGCGGGTCGTCCGGGTTCCTGCGCAGGTACCCGTAGTACTGCATGAGGACGAAGGCGCGGCGCAACTCGTTCTGCTGGAGCGCGGCGTTCTCGGCCACCGCGCGGAGCACGGCGGCGCGCGCCGGCGCGCTGTCCGGGTCGGACGAGAGCTGTGACACGAGATCGCCGCGCTCGGCCTGCGTGAGCACGCCGCCCGCGTTCTGGTTGAGCTCGTCCACGAACTGCGCGGCCGTCATTGACATGGGGAAGGCGTCCGTGAAGCGCTGGCGCCGGACGAACTCCAGCATGTACGCCTGCTTGTTCGCTTCGAGCCTCTGCTCCCACCCGTCGGAGTTGACGACGACATCGTCGCCAATAATTCGTGTGTCGGGCAGGAACTCCTGCAACCTCACGATGGGTACAGTGCCCTCGACGTTCGGCGAGGTCGTATCGCCGTACGCGGCCTTGTAAGTGCGGTAGACGAGGTAGCCGGTCTGCTGGAACTCGATGGATAAGAAGAACGCGGCCGAGGCGTTGAGGCGCTTCACCTCGCGGCAGGAGGCGTTGTTACCGCAGGATTCGATCTCGCCCGTCCAGAAGGCGAGGCCGGGGGCGTCCGGCTCACGGCTGAGGAAGTCGGCGTAGTGCTGGCGGACGAAGAAGGCGGAGTTGTTAGCCTCGGGCGTGATGGGGTTCGGCGCCCCCGCCGTGTCCGTATCTTTGATGATGATCCTTGCGCTCGCGGGCGAGCCCAAAGCCCCGCCCGTAGGGTTCGCCAATGAGACCTGAAACTGTTCCGGCGTCTCCACGTAGGCGTCGTCGGTGATGATGATTCTGAGAACCCTGCTGGTCTCGTTGGGGGAGAAGCGGAGCCTCCCGATGGCGGTGGCGTAGTCGTTGATGTCGCTCGCCGTGCCGTTGGAGGTGAAGTAATCGACCGCCAGTTCGCCATCCAGATTGCCTGTGCGCGTGACGCCGACTTGCACGACTCCCTCGCCTTCGAGTACCCCGACGCAGGGCGCGCCGAACTGCACCGACGGCGTCTGCGCGGCGCTCGCGGCCCCCGGACAACTGTTGTAGAGGACGGCAACGTTATCACCGCCACCCCTCGTCACAAGGTCGGGGCTGCCGTCGCCGCTGAAGTCCCCCGCCAGCATAAAGCTCGTGCCGGCTACGTGCGGGAAGTTCGTGGCCGTCGGAAAGGTGCCGCCGCCCGCGTTCAAGAGAATCGAGACGGAGCCCGAGTTGTTGAGGAGCGCGATGTCGAGTTTGCCGTCGCCGTTGAAGTCGGCCGGCGTGGCCAACTCGCGGCGCGGCCCGACCCCGACAGAGGTTGGCGCACCGAACCCTCCGGCACCGTTACCGAGGTAAAGAGTGGCCCAGCCCTTCGTGGTGTCGCCGAACGGGTCGAAGCCGCCGGGTAGGATCAGATCGAGGTTTCCGTCGCCGTCCAAATCGCCGGCCGCGACCGAACGCGGGTTGCCCGGGGGGGAGAGCGCGACCGGCTGCGCGAACTTACCCGTGCCGTCGCCCAGCAGAAGTGAGGCCCTGTTGTTGTCGCCCAGCACCACAAGGTCTGCATGACAGTCGTGATTGAAGTCGGCGGTCATGAGCGAGAACGGGAAGCCGCCGACGACGGTCTTGAGGGCGGGTGCGAAGCCACCCGCACCGTCCCCGAGCAGGAGCGAGATGTCCCCGGAGTCCATGCCGACGACCGCCATGTCAGTCTTGCCGTCGTTGTCGAAGTCGGCGGCCGCGATGGCATGCGAGTTGGTGCCGGCCGTGAAAGGGGTCGGGGTGCCGAAGCCGCCCGCGCCGTCCCCGAGCGCGACCGAGACGGTCGAGAAGAAGGGGCTGCCAATCGAGACGGCCAGGTCCTGCCTGCCGTCGCGGTTGAAGTCCGCCACGGCGACGAAGATGGGGCTCAGCACGTTCACCTGCCCGCCCGCCCTGAACTTCCCATTGTCCTCCCCGAGCAAGATGGAGACATGATTCTGGTTCGCGTTCACCACGGCGAGGTCGGGCCGCCCGTCGCGGTTGAAGTCGCCGCCGGCCGCGTGAATGGGGGTGACCCCCGCGGTGAAAACGCCCGCGGTCTTGAAGTCGCCCGTCCCTTCGCCCCTCAGCAGAGCGAGGTCGTCGGTGCTGGCGTCGGACGTTAACAGATCAGCCTGGCCGTCACGGTCGAAGTCGCCGACGACGAAGTAGACCGGGCCGGGGCCTGTGCCGAAGTGCCGTGCGGGTGCGAAGCCCCCGGCGCCATCGCCCAGCAGAATCGAGACGGCCGAAGACCAGGTTGTGACGGCCACGTCCAGCTTCCCATCGCCGTTGAAATCACCCGTGTGCGCCCGATACGCCAGGCCGAGGACGAAGATATTGGGTCTAGCGTTGAACTTTCCCGTGCCGACGCCCGACAGCAGGCGCACGGTGTTGCCGTTGGCCGTAACAAGATCGAGCTTCCCGTCGAGGTTGAAGTCTCCGGCGACGATGGATGTGACGAAGAAGTTGAATGAGGTGGTCGTCGCCGGCCCGAAGCCGCCCTGCCCGTCGCCTGGAAAGACTGAGTAGCCGACGCCACCAGCGACCGCGAGGTCGAGTCGGCCGTCGCCGTTGAAGTCACCGGTTGCCAACTGGCCGTCGATGCCGCCTGTGGGTAAGAAGGCGGGCGCGGCGAAGCCGCCTGTGCCGTTGCCTGAAAGGACGTAGGCGCCCGAAGTGGGTGAGCCGTTCCCGAACACGACCACGTCGGTGTTGCCGTCGCCGTTGAAATCGCCGCCGGCCAGCGGGCTCGGGTTGCCGTTGACGTTGGAGCCGCCGACGAGGGTGAGGACTCCCGTCGCGGTAAGGTTGCCGGTGCCGTCGCCGAGCAGCACCGTAACCGCGGCCTGTAGGCAGCAGTTCGGTGGCCAAATCAGCACGGCCACGTCTTGCTTGCCGTCCCGGTTGAAGTCGCCAGCGAAGAGGTTGCGCGGGTTGAGACCAGGCTTGAGGCTGACGCCCGTCTTGAAGAGCGTCCCGGCGTCGCCCAGGAGGACGAGGACCGAGCCCTCGTTGTCGCCGTCGTTCGTCCCCTTGTTCGCCACGACCACGTCGGACAGGCCATCGGCGTTCAGGTCTGTGACCACCAGAGCCCTCGGGTTCTTACCCACAGGGAAACGGGTCTGAGCTTTGAAGCTCGGCACGTCACACGAGGCGGCAGCGCGCGCGTCCGACAGACTTCGCCCCGCCGTCAGTAGTGCGGCCAGGATGACAACGCACACGGCCAGAGTGGGTCGCAGCCTGCGCGGCCGAAATGTCGAGGCGCGCGGTGGCGTGGGGGGCCAAGTGGGACGCATCTGATTGTAAGCTCCTCAGGTGAGTGTATGTGCGTAGAAGTTCCGAACCAGACTTGCCGTTCGGGGGGGCTGAACCAGTGTCTATCACGGACGCGCGATTAAAGATATAGCAGGAAAAGGAAAGAGAGTCTGTGACAGAGCTCACGCGCCCAACCGGGGAGGGTGGGTCGAGCAGAGAGAATTATAGAGATGTAGCCCGGCCTGTCAAACATAATGAGCGCCTCAACGCCCTCGCCCGCCACGGCCAGATACCTCCCGTCTCTGCCAAACGCAACAAAATTAACATCGTGCGAACTGCGACTTGTCGTAGCCTTGCCTTCTGAGGACGGCGAGCATATACCTCTCTGCGGAGGTGAGCTGGCGGTACGTCATGGCGTAAGACCTCTTCGTGGTGGTTGAAGTCTTCGTCAGTGTCGCCGCCCCCTCCACTCCGAGGAAGCGTGTTGCACTTAGTATATGAATCCGCGCCGCCTGACAACGGCCTGCACCCGACCCGCGACACGACGGCTTTCAAGTTTCTCAATCGCCTGGGCGGGCGGGTGATGCCGGACGTTAGGTGGCTGAACTTTACGATGTGGATAGGTGAAAGCAGGAGGTAGAAATGCGTTCGATGCTCGTAATGTTTCTCGCGCTGGCGTCCCTTAGTTCTTCGGCTCTCGCCGCTCGAGGTCAGTCCTCACCTCAAGGAAATCCACCGGCCGACCCCGATTCGGCGGCTGTGCGGAAGGCTGCGGAATCTTTCATAGAGGCTTTCAACAACCTCGAGTGGGAGAGGTTCAGCCGGGGCTTCTCTGATGACGCGACGGTGTTCTTCCCCTTCTCGCAGGTGCCGCGGCGGGCCAGCGGGAGGGCCGAGGTCGAGCGCGTCTTCAAGCTCTTCTTCGACGAGTTGCGGAAGCGGAAGCCGGGCCCGCCGTATCAGAACATCGTGCCGCAGGAGGTGATGGTACAGATGCTGGGGGACGCGGCGGTCGTCACCTTTCATTTAGGTGGGGACGAATCGGTCAGCCGGCGCACCCTGGTCTTCCAGAAGCGGAAGGGCGAGTGGCTCATCACCCACCTGCACGCGTCGAGCGTGGCGAAGCCGAAGTGAGGTGTAGATAAAGTATCCGGAGGGCCCCGGGTATCCGGGGCCGCGCCACCTGACAACGGCCCGCACCCGACCCGCGACACGCAACGCCTCTCATGCCTTCATTGTTGAAGCCACGCGCCCGCCTGACGAGAGCTTCGCCACGCGGGCGGGACGCACCATACCCGGATTCAACACGGGGTGAGTGCGGCGCTCAGTCTGCGTTGACACCGCCGCGCGCCCGCCGCTATCCTGCGCGCCTGCCAGCGTCCTTCGGCGGCCCCGAGTCTTACCACGCCGCCGGCTTGGCCCCGAGACCGGGGCGCCCGGCCGAGCCCGGAAGGGGCCAACCTTACTTGTCATATCACCCGAGAGATATTTCCTACAACGGCACCTGAAGTTCGTCTACAATGCCCGCGTTTGCCGGTTGCTCGTAAGGGACAATCCGCCGGCAAACGGTTCCCCGCAATTCCATGATTTGCGCCCGGGCGCTGCCGAACGGGGCAGTGTCTAAAAGTGTCTCATGTCTCCGGAGCAGAACAGATGGACTCGACACCGGCTTCCGAAATCATAGCCGACCTTCACCGCCTGACACGCCGGCCTTCCGGCGGGCAGAGTCTCGTCAGTGCGGCGCAGGTTTTTCTCCACTTGCTTCGCCCTTCCACTCATGGTTCGGGCCGAAAGGGTTCGCTCGCCATGCGCGCACTGTTTTTCTGTCTCGCCCTGGTGGGTGCGGGACTGGCCGCACCTTCCGCGGCCGCACAGAAGGTCGAATTGTCCGTTGACGCTACAAAGGCCGGCGCGAAGATCGACCGTAACATCTTCGGCCAGTTCGCCGAGCACCTCGGCAAAGGCGTCTACGAGGGCGTCTGGGTCGGCCCGGGCTCCCCGATTCCCAACACCCGCGGCATCCGCAACGACGTGGTCGCCGCACTCAGGGCAATCAAGGTGCCGAACGTCCGCTGGCCGGGCGGCTGCTTCGCGGACGAATATCACTGGCGCAAAGGCGTCGGCCCCCGGCGGCCCGAGACGCTCAACCCCAACTGGGGCGGCGTGATCGAGCCGAACACCTTCGGGACGCACGAGTTCATGGACTTCCTCGAACAGATCGGCGCCGAGGCGTTCCTCTCGGTCAACGTCGGCTCCGGCACCCCGCAGGAGGCCGCCGAGTGGCTGGAGTACCTGACCACCGCGCAGCCGACGGCGCTGGCGAAGGAGCGCGTTGCCAACGGCCGCCCCGCCCCCTACAAGATCGCCTACCTCGGCATCGGCAACGAGTCCTGGGACTGCGGCGGCAACATGTCGCCCGACTACTACGTGAGCCAGCTCAAGATCTACAGCCGCTTCGTCCGCAACTTCAACCCGGCGCAGCAGGAGAAAGAGAAGATGCTCAGGATCGCCGTCGGCCCGGGCGGCGGCGAGCCGCGCTTCATCGAATGGACCGAGGCCGTGATGAAGGCGTACCAGGGTCGGCAGTGGAGCTGGGACATGGACGGGCTCTCGCTGCACTCGTACACGGTCGTGAACTGGGAGAAGAAGCACGCGTCCGTCGGGTTCGGCGAGGCCGAGTACGCCCAAATCCTCAAGAAAACTCTGGAGATGGAAGGTCTGGTCAGCACGCACTCGGCCATCATGGACAGGTATGACCCGCAGAAGAGGGTCGCCCTCGTCGTGGACGAGTGGGGCGCGTGGTACGCGCCGCTGCCCGGCAGCAACCCCGGTTTCCTGTACCAGCAGAACAGCCAGCGCGACGCCGTCCTCGCCGCGCTCAACCTCAACATCTTCGCCCGCCACTCAGACCGCGTGCGCATCGCCAACATCGCCCAGATGGTCAACGTCCTCCAGGCGATGATCCTGACGGACAAAGAGAAGATGGTTCTGACCCCGACCTACCACGTCTTCAAGATGTACGTGCCGTTCCAGGACGCCACGTTCGTGCCGGTCGCCCTCAACGCCGGGACTTACACTCACGGCGACATCACTTTGCCGCGCGTGGACGCCGTCGCGGCCAGGGACACCGCCGGCCGGCTATGGCTGGCGGTCACGAACGTTGACCCCAATCGGCAGGTCGAGATTGAGGCGAGCCTTACCGGAGTTAACGCCACTTCGGCGGCCGGAGAGACGTTGACCGCGCCCAAAGTTGACAGCGTCAACACCTTCGACGCGCCGAACACGGTCGTGCCGAAGCCCGTCTCGGCGAAGGTTCAGGGCGGTAAACTGACCCTGAAGCTGGAGCCCAAGTCGGTGACCGTCATCGCGGTCGGGCAGTGACAACCATGAGACTCTTCTGCGCGTTAGCCCTGTCAGTAACAGCCGCTCTAGGCACTCTGGTTGGGGCACAAGTTCAGACCGAAGTGCCCGCGGCGGTGCCCGGCGCGAAGCCCGTGACGGTGGAGCGCATTAAGGTCCGCGGGGCCGCCCTGGAAGACAACCTGGAGGGGAATTCGGTCGCCCGCGACGTGCTCGTGTTTCTGCCGCCGAGCTACGCCGGGCGAAAGTCGCGGCGCTACCCGGTCGTGTACGCCCTGCACGGTTACTCCATCGGCGCCGAGCAGTGGGCCCGCGAAATACACGTGCCGCAGACCATCGAAGGCGCCTTCGCCCGGGGCGCTCAGGAGCTGATCGTCGTCCTGCCCGACGCGAAGACGCTGCACAACGGCTCGATGTATTCGAGCTCGGTCACGACCGGGGATTTCGAGCAGTTTATCGCGCGCGACCTGGTCGCATACATCGACTCCCATTACCGGACGATGCCCAATCGTCTGAGCCGCGGCCTGGTGGGCCACTCGATGGGCGGGTACGGCGCGACGCGCATCGGCATGAAGCACGCCGACGTGTTCGGGAGTCTGTACGTCATGAGCCCGTGTTGCCTGTCTCCGCGGACAGCCGCCCCCGCGAGCCCGGAACTCGCGAAGGCACTGGAGGCGGTGAAGTCGCCTTCGGACTCGGCGAACCTGCCCTTCTTCGCCCGGGCGCAACTCGCCACGGCGGCGGCGTGGTCGCCGAATCCGAAAAACCCGCCGCTCTACCTCGACCTGCCTACGAAGGACGGCGTGCCCCAGGCCGATGTCCTCGCGAGATGGGCGGCGAATGCGCCGCTGGCTTTTGTGGATCAGTATGTCGGGAGCCTCCGCCGTTATCGCGCGATAGCGATTGACGTGGGGGACCAGGACGGCTTACGAAACGACGCCGGCAAGCTGCACGAAGCCCTCGACAGGTATGGGATCGTGAACAGCTTCGAGGTGTATCAGGGCACCCACACGAGCAAGGTGGCCGACCGCTTCCAGAATCACGTCATGCCGTTCTTCAGCCGGAGCCTCTGTTTTCAGCCGGGCTGCCGCTAAGCGCCGGCTGAAACAGACCGCCCCTGTCCAGACACCCACGCCGAGTGTTCATCCCCGGGGTCGATGTCCCGAGCCTATCCTTAGACCGGCGCGTGGCAGACCTCGTCGCGCGGATGACGCTCGAAGAGAAGGTCGCGCAGATGTTGAACGCCGCGCCCGCCATCCCGCGCCTCGGCATCCCCGAGTTCGACTGGTGGAACGAGGCGCCGCACGGCGTCGCCTTCAACGGCGTGGCGACCGTCTTCCCACAGGCGTTAGACTTGGGCGTGACATTCAACCCGCGGCCCGTCGGCCACGTCGCCGAAGTCATCTCGAAGGAAGCGCGCGCCAAGTATCACGAGGCGCACTCAACGGTCTGAGTACGATTAATTCGTTGCCCGTGACGGGGCTGGCGGGCGTGGTCGGGGCGGCGCGGCGCGCAGGCGGCGCAGGACGGCGAACAGTTAATTGCATCAGCGGGTGAGGGAATCAATCGGGGCGGGTCTCTTGCAGGGGCTCGCCCCTTCTCTATGATGACCCGCGGCCGTCTTGAAGGCGTCTGGCCGGATGCGTCGGATAGCCGAGTCCGTCCGGGGCGGCGGGGCGGGCATCCGCTGGCCATCTTTCATGGCCGGATTATAGTGGTGCCGCGCGCACACACTTGAGCCACGCCGCACGTTTCACCCCCGAGACGGCGCGGCATACCCGGATTCGGCACGGGGCAAATACGCGCGAAGTTTCCCTTGGCGCCGCGGGCCGGGCAGGGGCAAGATACGTGGCGTGCGGGGCGGATCATTCGGCTTTTACGACCCCATTACGTAGTTCGACCGAATGCTTCGGCTTTTGATGCCCAATTACGTAGTTTGACCGAATCATTCGGTACAATATTAGTTAGAGCCGCCTGAACGCGGCGGCACGATGCGCGGGAGGTTTCGCGCCGCCGCTCGTGGGCGGTCTAACAAGCGCATGCACGCGACCCGCGACACGGCGGCTGTTAAGATTAGCGCATCGCTTGGGCGGGCGCGTGATGCGCGGCGTTAGCTGCTTCGCCCTGCCGGGTGGCCTGTGTAGAATAATCGCGCGTCGGTAAGATCGTTGAAGCTGGAGAATGTATGGGCACAGCCAAGGAAGAAGTTGAATCGTTGTTGCACAAACTGCCGGATAGTTGCTCGATTGAGGACATCCAGTATCACCTGTACGTGATCGAGAAGGTGCGGCATGGGCTGGATGCCGCCGACGGTCAGGGCGTGATCACCCAGGAAGAGGCTGAGGAGCGTCTGGGCGAATGGCTGAAGTAGTCTGGTCGCCGCGTGCCGTCGATGACGTCCGGGCGATTGCCGCCCACATCGCGGAGGACTCTGTTGCCTACGCGAAGTCGGTGGCGCAGAAGATTGTGGCGAGCACGCGGCGGCTGGACGCCTTCCCACTGTCCGGGCGGGTGGTGCCGGAGTTCGGTGATGAACATATCCGTGAGGTGTTCGCCTACAGCTACCGCATCATTTATCGGGTCGAAGGCGAAGCCGTAACCATAGCCGCCGTGGTACACGGGAAGCGGCCCGTGGAGTTAGAAATCCAGCCCTAGGTGCGAGCTCTCCTCAATGCCGCAGCTAACAATGGCATGCACCCGACCGCCGACACGGTAGCTCTCATCTTCCAATAATCGCGCGGGACGGCGGGTGATGCCGGGCGTTAGATTCTTTTTCGTATGGTCGGGACGAAACAGAAATACGAGATCGCTTATCTGCTCGTCTCATTCCTCCAACCCGGGGAGGTGTACGACAGCTCCCGGCTGGACGAGTTTATTGCGCGCAGCGTCAAGCCCGATATCCTCGCGCGGCGGGGGTACTCCCCCGACCACCTGAGGCGGTGCATGATCGACAACGGCTTCCTCCGCAGGGAGCCGGACGGCAGCAGGTACTGGGTCTCGGAGCCAATTACCGGGCCGGAGGAGGAGCGCAAGGAGGAGGAGGAGCGGCAGAATCTGGTACTGCGCGGCGCCCGTGAGGAGAAGGCCGTCTGCCCGTACTGCGGGGTGAGGTACAGCGGGGGCGTGCTGCTGCGCCACTATGAGAAGAAGCATGCTTCCGCCAAGGGGTATTGGGCTCGGCGGATCGAGGAGTACTTCCGCGGGCCATGAGAGCGAATTACTCCCGGCGAGGGACAGTCCCTTGCGAAAGGGGTGAACCCATCCGTGCGGCGCGAATGATAGTGAAGCGCTGGGCCGACGACTCCCGGATCGGAGACCTCCCGCCGCACGACCTGCGGAGGACGGCCATCACGCGGGCGCTGGAGACGGGGCTCACCTACAGGCAGGTGCAGATGATGTCAAAGCACAGAGACCCGAAGACAGGGATAAGACATGACCACGGGCGGGAGAACCTGGATCAGAACGCAGTCAACTTTCTCGGCTATGACGAAGAGTGAATATGGTACGGTCTTCCGCAGCGGGAGCGCCGGCCGCATGTTCGGCAGAGTAGGGGCGTCAGAGGCCTTGAAGTTGCTAACCACGCAAGCCGAAGTCGAGCTACAGGAGTCAATAAGTTGTTGAGAACATCCGTGGGGCGCTTCCGCGCCATCGCCCTCATCGAAGGCATCTCATACCTGCTGCTCCTCGGGGTCGCGATGCCCCTGAAGTACTTCGCCGGATTCCCGGGGGCCGTTATGGCGGTGGGGTGGGCCCACGGCGTGCTCTTCGTGCTCTACTTGGTCGCCCTGGCCGAGGTGAGTTTCTCCCGACGGTGGCGGCTAGTGAGGATTCTCGGGGCGTTCGTCGCGTCGCTCATCCCCTTCGGCACCTTCGTGCTCGACGCGCAACTACGAAGGGAGGAGAGTACGGTTTCGGCTTGAGGTTGTGCGCGGCGACTACTTCCGGCGTGATGGTCTCAGAGTTCATGGCGGAGCAAACGGCGGAGCCCCTGTACGAATTATCCGGCTGTCAGATGGACAGCAGAGGATAAAGGCTCGCGCCGTTTTCTTCAAACCGCACAGGTCAGTTCTCACGGCTGCGCGCCGGCCTCGGCCGGCTTCTACTTTTTGAGCGCCTCGTCGAGCGCATCACGCAGCTCCGCCGGCTTGACGCGCCCCCTGTGTTTGAAGACGAGCGCGCCCGAGCGGTCGTAGAGGAAGGTCGCGGGAAGCTCGCCGCTCCAGGTCGGGTCCACGAGGTTGATGGCGGCGTCCGAGTCGGCGGCGTTCAGAAGGTAAGAGGGGAAGGCCGTGGCCCGCGCCTCGGCCAGAAACTCCGGCACGGCCCCCGCGATCTCCGAAGGGTCGTCGAGCGAGACGAGGGCGAAGTCGAGCGTGTCGGGGCCGTACTGCCCGCGAATCTCGACGAGGTCGGGGAACTCCTCGCGGCAGGGCACGCACCATGTCGCCCAGAAGTTGACGAGCAGCGGGCGCTCGCGGCCGGCGCCCGCGCCGAGGAGAGACTTGAGGTCTGCCTCCTTGATCTCGGTCACCTTCGGGGCGGCCGCCGCCGAGTTCACGCCGCCGCCTTCCGGCTTCGCGGCGCCGCCCTGCGGTGTGGCCGCGGGCTTGGCCGCGCCCTGCTTCGGCGCCGCGCCCGGCCCGGCGCACGCGGACGCGAGTCCGGCCGCGCAGGTGAGCGCCGCGCAGAGCGCCGCGACCGTCAGACTTCCCCTCGTCATTCCCGTACGGCCTTCCTCTCTTACCCGCGCTTGATGGAGCACCCGAACGCCTTGACCTCGGCCTTCTCGACGGGCTTGCCGGCGAGCGTCGCCTCGATGGCGTCGCGCAGCTCGTTGGCGGTGACGACAAGGCCGTAGCGCGCGTTGTCGATGCGGCCCTGGTAGACGAGCTTGCCGGAGGCATCGAGCAGGTAAGCCTCGGGCGTGACCTGCGCGTCGTAGCGGTCGGCGATCTGGTTGCCTGGGTCCTTCAGGATGGTGAAGGTGAGCCCCTTGTCGGCCGCGTGCTGCTTGACCTCGGCGGCCGGCTCTGTCGAGTTCGAGTTGATGCCGACGACGTTGACGCCTTTGGCGCGGTACTCTTCCGCGAGC
>DAIRFV010000552.1:0-1826 GCA_036794905.1 Pyrinomonadaceae bacterium
GGGTCGATACAGGGCGACCCTGCTGGTCTCGAAGGAGTGACCGGAAGGCATTAACCACAGAGACACAGAGGCACAGCTTAATATTTTGAGCTGTGCCTCTGTGTCTCTGTGGTTAATGCCTTCCGTCTTCACTCAAGTCAAAACTGCTTTAGGTCATGAAGGCGCCCGGCCCTTCGAAGGGGGCCGGGCGCTCCCGTCTGCGTCTACTGGAGCGACACGTCGTCGATGCGGAACGACGTGGGCAGCGTGATGTCGTTGGTGCCGCGGAACTGAACACGCACGGTCTGCCCGGCGAAGCTGCTCAGGTTGTAAGACCCGCGCAGCACGTAGACGCCGGCCGTGCCGCTGTTCTGGTTGCTGAAGGTGGCGAGCGTCGCCAGCAGCGTCCCCGAAGTATTCCGCACCTCGACGAAGAGCCGGTCGTAGACGGCCGCGCCCGCCGCCTCGCTCGTGGTGATGTTGAGCCAGAAGGAGAGGTTGGAGCACCCGCTGGGAACCGTCACCGTCTGGTAGAGCGTCCCCGAAGTGCTGTTGACGCCGCCCACGATCATGTAGGCCGTGCCGCTGTGCGGGTAGGCCCCGGTGCTGCGCGTGACCTGACCCGAGATGGTCCAGGGCGTCGTGCCCGTCTCGAAGCCGGGGTTGACGACGGCGTTGGTGCAGCCGCCGCCGCCCGTGCCGGCCTGCGTGACGGTGTGCGTCCGGCCCGCGATGGTCAGCGTGCCGCTGCGCGAAGTGGTGCCGGTGTTGGCGGCGACCGAGTAGCTGACCGTGCCGCCGCCCGAGCCGCTCGCGCCGCCGGTGACGGTGATGAACGACGCGTTGCTCGAAGCCGTCCAGGCGCAGCCCGCGCCCGCCGTCACCGTGACGGTGCCCGAGCCGCCCGCCGCCGCGAAGCTCGCGCTCGTCGGGCTGATCGAGTAGGTGCAGGTGCCGCCGCAACTGGCCGGGAGGTCGGAGGCCGCCGTGTGCGTCGTGCCGTCGTTGCCCACGGCCGAGACGCCCATCCCGTGGCGCGCGAAGACCGTCCAGATGGCGCAGGCGTTCGCGCCGCCGTTCAGGTTCTGGTCGGCCTGCAGGATGCCGTCGCGCGCGTTCAGGAACGAGGGCCTGGTCGGCGTGAACTTCATGCCGTTGAGCACGATCCTGTCGGTGATGGCCGCGCCGAGCTGCGTCCTCAAGTCCCAGAGCGTCGCCGCCCAGACCTCGCCGTCGCGGTGCACCTGGCAGCCGCCCGCGCACACGTCGGCGTAGGAGTCGTGGACGGTGTTGGCCGGGACGCTGTAGGCCGCGCGGCGGATGCCGTTCGGGTTGGCGGTCGAGTACTCGCCGACCGCGCCGTCGTTGTTGAGCGTCGTCGCCCAGTAGTCACTCCAGCCCTCGCCCATCGCGCCCGACTGCGTGCCCGAGAGCGCGGTCGAGCCGTTGCCGATGAGTCGGTTCGAGATGCCGTGGCCGTACTCGTGGAAGACCACGTCGCCGTCCACCGAGCTGTCGCGGTCGGGGTTGGCGGCGGTGAAAATGTACTGCTGCATCCGGGGCCGCGAGCCGTCGGGCGGCGTGGCGAAGTTGGCGTTGTTGGTGCCGGAGCCGTCCTGCGCCTCGGCGCGCACGGAGTCGTTGCCCGTGCCGCCGCGCCCGTAGTTGTTCGTCTGGAAGTTGCGCGCCGTCTCCGTGAAGCCGAGCGTGTAGGAGTAGTCGTGCATGACGTTGTTGTAGTAGAAGAGGTTCGTCACGACGGCCGCCTGATTCGTGGCGGTGGTCGGCGAGACGGTCGTGTCGAAGGGGAAGGTGAAGTTCTGGTTGGCGGCGGAGGCGTGGCCGCT
>DAIRFV010000301.1:0-7122 GCA_036794905.1 Pyrinomonadaceae bacterium
CAGACGTTGCACGACCGTGACGACCTCGCGCGGCACGACGACCGGGGCGGTCGCCCTGCGCGCCGGCACGGCGCGGGCCGGGGGCGTGGGCGCGGCCGGGGCCTGCGCGGGCGCGGCCGGCGCGGAGCGCTGTGCCGGCGGAATGACTTCGACGCGCGCGGGAGCCTCGGCCACGGGCGCGGTCGCGGGCGCGGCCGGGGCGGGAGCCTGCGGCGCGGGCGGTGCCGGCGCCGCCTGCCGGGCGTACGTGACGACGGGACACAGCAGCAACATGCAGGCGAGCGAGAGCACGCCGCCCGCTCTGCGCGCGCGTGAAGCGTTTGCTCGAATGTAGTCCGGGTAGATCATCGGGCTACTACCACACCCCTCCCACTTCCGACGCGACGGGCGACCGGACGGCGGCCTCGCGCGCGAGAAAGTCCTGCGAGCCGAAGCTGACGGAGCGCACCGGCACGACGCGCCCGGTGCCGCGCTCGTCCCTCAAAATTATACGCAAAGGCTCTGCGGACGCTTTGACGGGAATCCGCGTGATGACGCGCGCCCCTGTGACGCTGTTGATGAACGTGTTCTGCTGCGCAACGTCCGCGCGCCGCTCGCCCCTCGGCACGACCGCGCGCGCGTGCCTGACGCGCTGGCTCACGTCACGCGCGGGCTTCCCCATCGCGGACGAAGCAACCTCGGGCGACTTCGGCTGAGCGGCCGATTCGGCCGGTCTGCCCGGCGAGTGGAGGGAAGGGTTTCGGTTCTGCTCGACGTTCGGCGCGGGCGCGGTGGCGACGGCGGGCGTGGCGGGCGCGGTCTTCCGCACGGCCTGCCTGAAGTAGAGCGTGGCGGAGACGGCCACGAAACACGCGGCGATTGCGACCGGAGCGAAGCCGTAGAGCCAGCGCGAGCCCGTGAAGAGGCCGCGCCCGCCGCCCGGCTTCGACGCCGCCATCCGGGCGCGCAGGCGGAAATCGAAGTCCGCGGGCGCCTCGACCTTGCCCAGGCCGCCGACGAGCGCCCGCAGGTTCGCGCGCGCGCGCAGCTCGTCGCCGCACGCGCGGCACGACGAGAAGTGTGAGCGCGCGTCGCCGCCCATCAGACGGCCGTCGGCCGCCTCGTCAATCTGTCGCCGGTAGACTTTGCACTCAGACATAACAAACACTTCCTTACAGGTACGCCTGCAACTTGTCGCGCAGGAACCCGCGCGCGCGGTTGATGCGCGACTTGACGGTGCCCTCGTTCATCCCGAGGATGTGCGCGATCTCGTCGTAGCTGCGCTCCTCCACGTCGCGCAGCACCAGCGGCGCGCGGTACTTCTCGGGCAGCGTCGCAATCGCCCGCGCCACGGCCGCGCGGCGCTCGTCCTCGACCACGGTCACGTCCTGGAGCGGGCCTTTGTCCGGCATGTCCAGCTCGCAGGATTCCGAAGGCGACTCGCGCTCGCCGAAGAAGGAGGAGAGCGAGATCAGCCGCCGGCGCTTGCGCCGCCGCAGCTCCGAGATCGCGAGGTTCGTGGCGATGCGGTAGATGTAGGTCGAGAACGCGTAGCTCGTCTGGTAGCGCTCGGCCGCCGCGTAGACCCGCATGAACGTCTCCTGCGCCAGATCGACCGCGAGGTCGTAGTCGTTCGTCATCCGGTAGACGTAGTTCGTGATCTGGTTGCGGTAGCGCCGCACGATCTCGGCGAACGCCGCGTCGTCGCCCGTCTTCGTCGCTTCGATGAGCCGGTGGTCGGTCATCTCGCCGACCGCTTCGTCCGCGCGGACGGGCGCCCCCGCCGAAGCGACGGAGAAGATCAACTCGTCCGTTGAGGAGATCGCGCTCATCCGGGAAAGTGGGGCCCTGACCTTACATTGACTGGGGGAGCGGCGCCGGAGCGACCCTGGCGACCCTCGACGCCCGCCGAAGCGGCCGGGGAGCCGCGCGCCGGAATTATACACTCCCCCCCGACCGGCACGCCCATTTACACGCCGCCCCGGCCGGCGGGGTTCCAAAAAGTCTGAAAAGCCGTGAACCGTCAACCGTAAACCGTGATAAGAGTAAGACCGGTTTTATCTCGTCACGGTTGCCGGTTGACGGTTCACGGCTTTTTGTTGCTTTCCAACCCGGCGCCCGATGCTATAATGCCGACTCTTTTCGCCGGTCGCTCCTTCATATCCGAAGCCTTCGTCGCGGGTCATCATTCGCCCAGTTTGAGTTCTCCATGCCCAAAGAGATCAAGAAGCACCAGACCGTCCTCGAAGCCATACGCAGCGTTGACATCATCTCCGGCCTGCTCGAAAAGCACGACGGCCATTTCCAGTACGAGCTGGACCTCGAAGTCATCGCCTACGGGCGGAACTACAACGGCAAGAAGGTCGGCCCGTACGTCCACCTCTACGAGTACGACTCGGGCGAGGAGGTCATCCGCGAGGGCGACTGGGGCGGCAACACCTTCTTCATCACCGTCGAGGGCAGCCTCGACGTGTTCGTCCGCGACCGCGAGACGGGGGCGGACGAGAAGGTCGGCGGCATCCCGCCCGGCGTCAGCTTCGGCGAGATGTCCATCCTCGCGGGCGTCCCGCGCAACGCCACCATCCGCGTCCCCGCCGGCTCGAAGGCGCGCGTGCTCGAAGTGACGCGCCCCGCCCTGCGGCTGCTGCGCAAGCTCCCGAAGTTCGGGCAGATGCTCGACGCCAACTACCGCAAGCACGGCCTGAGCCGCACGCTGATCGACATCGAACACGCGACGGGCGACGCGTTCCCGCGGGCGCTCTTCGACCGTCTGGGGAAGTCCGCGCGCTTCATGGTCTACGCCAAGCACCACGTCCTCTTCCGCGAGGGCGACCGCATCGACCGCATCTTCTTCATGAAGAACGGCTGGCTCCGGCGCGTGCGGGGCTTAGGCTACGGCGGCGCGGTCGGCGAGCTGACGGTCGAGGGTCTGACGGACGACGTGGGGATCGACTTCCTCGGCGCGGGCAACTGCCTCGGGCTCGAAGGCGTCCGGGCCGACGCGCGCTGGGCCTACACGGCCGTCGTCTTGCAGCGCACGGAGGTGCTCGAAATCGCGATGCCGCCGCTGCGCGCCGACCCGGAGCTGCGCGACACGCTCGTCGAATCCTTCTCCGGGTTCTCGCGCGCGGACGACGACATCAGCGTGACGACGGGGCTCAACAAGCCGCTCGTCGCCGCCACCGAGCGCGAGATCGCGACGGGCGTCGTGGACGGCACGAACCTGCTCGTGATGGACATGGACAAGTGCGTGCGCTGCGGCAACTGCTCGATGGCCTGCCACCAGGTGCACGGCCAGTCGCGCCTGCTGCGCCGCGGCATCAACATCGGGCGTCCGAAGAACTACGGCGGCGTCTCGGGCGAGAAAGTGCTCGTCCCCTCGGTCTGCATGCACTGCCAGGACCCCGAATGTCTGACGGGCTGCCCGACGGGCGCCATCGGCCGCTTCGCCAACGGCCAGATCGACATCGACCCCAAGTCCTGCATCGGCTGCGGCGACTGCGCCACGCAGTGCCCCTACAACGCCATCACGATGATCCCGCGCAAGGCCGAGGTGAAGCCCCAGACCTTCGCCGGGCGACTCAAGGGCTGGCTGAGCCTCGCGCCCGCGACCCCGCCGCAGCCGGTGACGGCCGTCGACAACCTGCTCGCCACCAAGTGCAACCTCTGCGCGGGCACTTCGCTCAACCCTCCGGGCGCGAAGTCTCAGGCGTTCTCCTGCCAGGAGAACTGCCCGACGGGCGCGCTCGTGCGCGTCAACCCGCGCGAGTACTTCGCCGAGGTCAACGGGCGCATCGGCCTCGTCTTCCGCGACCAGACGCACGCCATCGGCCGCAACATACACCGGCGCGACCCCCTGGCCGTGCTCTGGCACGTCGTCGGCGTCCTGCTCATCCTGGGGTTGACCGGCGGCATCGTCTGGGCGCTCTCGCGCTTCGGCATCGACGCGCGCCTCGGCGGGACGTGGCTGACGGTGCGCTGGATAACCGGGCTGCTGGGACTCGGCGGCATCGCGGCGGTGATGACCTACCCGCTGCGGAAGCAGGTCTACCGCAGGCGCGCGGGCGCCTTGCGCTACTGGATGCTGATGCACGTCTACCTCGGCGTCGCGGCCGGCGTGGTGCTGCTGCTGCACGGGGGGAGGACGACCGGCGGGCTGCTCACTTCCCTGCTGATGGTGTCGTTCGACGCCGTCATCGTGACGGGGCTCTTCGGCGTCTTCGTCTACCTCGTCGCGCCGCGCGTGATGACGAGCATCGAGGGCGAGCCCCTGCTCGTCGAAGACCTCCGCGCGCGCCGCGAGGAGCTGAGCGAGACGCTGGCCGAGATAGGGCAGCGCAGCAGCGAACACTTGCGCGACTTCATCAGGAAGAAGGTGCGCGGCCGAGTCTTCTCGTTCGGCTACCTCCTGCGTCAATACATTAAGCGCGAGGAGCTGACGGCGCTGCTCGCCGCCGCGCGCGAGACCTACGAGGCGGAGGCGCGCAGCCTCGACCCCGAGTCGCGCCAGCTCCTGCTCGAAGCCGTCGAGGCGACCGTGACGCTGCGCCGCGTGGACTCGCTCATCTACCTGCACCAACTGCTCAAGCTCTGGCTCGCGCCGCACGTCGTGGCGACCTCGCTGATGCTCGCGCTGATGCTCGTCCACATCGTCCAGGTCGTTCTTTTCTCGTTCCGATGAGTAAGACTTGAAAACAATTTGAAACTTCAAATCAGCTATGGAGACCCAGTCCAGCAAGTTCGTCATCGAGCGCGACGATTTGAACGTAGACCCGGTGACCTTCGTCACCGACGGTCTGAAGATCGGCCGCCTGCCGAACTGCGAGGTGGTGCTCAACCACCCGACCGTCTCGCGCCTGCACGCCGGCATCACGATGGCCGGCGGGCGTCACTACCTCTACAACTTCAGCAGCTCTTCGGGGACGACGCTCAACGGCCGCATCGTCGCCACCGAGTCGGGCGAGGTGCTCGCCGACGGCGACTTGATCCAGATCGGCCCCTTCTTCCTGAGCATCGACCGCGCGGGCGACGCCCTCAACCTCAACGTCACGCTCGAAGTCGCCACGAACCTCTCGGACTCGCAGCACCGCGTCGAGACGCCGACCGGCCCCCCACCCTCCAAGACGAAGCCGACGGGCACGTCCGAGCTGTCGCAGGCGCTCAACGTCTTCTGGGAGAAGCGCAAGCGCGAGGCCGGCAAGATGCAGCGCGTCTCGCCCCTGCGCCCGCAGAAGCCGATGCGCGTGCTCGGCAAGGCGCGCTTCAACTGGACGCCGACGCGCGACCTCGTCCGCCCCTGGCCCTTCTCCATCTTCGTCTGGGGCTTCGCCGCCATCCTCGCGCTCTCCGCGGTCGCCGCCTACGTCTACGCCGAAGCCTACGCGCCCGCGCCCGTCTCGGCCGCGCACGCCGCCCGAACCCTCAGCTCGCAGCCGCCCATCGCCGCGCGCGCCAACGCGAGCAGTTGCACCTCCTGCCACTCCGTGACTTCGAGCATCGAGTCGAACTGCTCGGCGTGTCACCAGGCCCCCGGCTTCAAGGCCGCCGTCACCGAGCCGCACGCGCGCGCCGGGATCGGCTGCACCGAGTGCCACGTCGAGCACCAGGGCACGGAGTTCCGCCCCAACATCGCGAGCCTCCAGACCTGCACGACCTGCCACAACGACTCGAACGAGAAGACGTACAACGGCCGCGCCGTCCGCACGCCGCACGGGGGCACCTACGGCTACCCGGCGGTTAACGGCAACTGGACGTGGAAGGGTCTGGTGGACGAGGAGTGGGGGCAGAAGCCCGCGGCCGTGCAGAAGCTCGTGCAGAGCGTGCGCGGCGCGCTCCTCGTCGGGCCGGGCTCGGCCAACCGCGACCCCGACGACCTGCGCCGCAGCGCCGAGTTCCACGCCCTCCACCTGCACAGGGTCAAGGCCGTCGGCGGCCTGCCCGCGAACCGCGAGGGCGAGATGTCCTGCTCCTCGTGCCACAAGACCTTCAACCCGATTGACCGCGAGACGCCGCACCAGACCTGCGCCCTCTGCCACAACGGCGACCGCGGCGGCAAGTTCGAGCGGGTGCTGCCCCCCGACCGGCCGAACTGCATCTCGTGCCACGTCCAGCACCTCCAGGCGCGGCGCGAGTGGGGGCGCGCGCTCCTGAACGACCTCTCGGCGGCCAAGCCCGAACTCGGCACCGCGCCGCCTCGGTAAGACAGTCGGCACCGCCCGCGGTGGCGGGTGGGTGCGTGTAACTCTGATTCGGCGATGAAGAAATCACAGCTATTCGTCATACTCGCGCTGCTGTCCATGCTGGCGGCCGTGAACCTGTTCACGAAAGACCCGAGCAAGGGCTTCTTCGGCGGGCTGCCGTGGTGGGGCTGGGCGGGCATCGCGCTCTTCCTGCTGCTCATCGGCGTCGCGTTCGCGCTGAGGGATTCGCGCCGCGCGCGGCTGCTGCTGGAAAAGCCGCTGCCGCCCGCGCCCGAGGAGGACGACGGACGCATCAAGCTCACGAAGGAGCAGCTTGAGCAGTACGACCCCGACGGCCCTTCCTACCCGCACCCGGTCGTCATCACCGAGCGCTGCATCGGCTGCCACGCCTGCGTGGACGCGTGCCCGCACGACGTGCTCGCCATCGTCAACGGCGTCGCCACGCCCGTCGCGCGCGACCAGTGCATGGAGGACACGGCCTGCCAGGTCGAGTGCCCCGTCAACCCGAAGGCGTGCATCGTCGTCAACACGACGAAGAAGATTCCGCCGCGCAAGGTGCCCAACCGCGACGCGAAGTTTATGACGAACGTCCCGGGCTGCTTCATCGTCGGCGACGTGTCGGGCACGCCGCTCATCAAGAACGCGACCAACGAGGGCGCCGACTGCGTCAAGTTCATCCACGAAGAACTCAGGAACGGTGCGCCCGCGGAGCCGAGGGCCGACGTGGAGGTCGTCATCGTCGGCATCGGGCCGGCCGGCCTCTCGGCCGCCATCACCGCGCAACGCCTCGGCCTCTCCTACGCCGCCATCGAGCAGGACAGGGTGCTGGCGACCATCGAAGCCTACCCCGCCAACAAGTACGTCTTCTTCAAGCCCGAGACGATGGAGCCGCGCGGCGGCGTCCGCCCCGAGGGCGCGGGCGCGCAGCGCGAGGCCATCCTCG
>DAIRFV010000054.1:0-26134 GCA_036794905.1 Pyrinomonadaceae bacterium
TGACCTCCAAGTACAAGTCCGAGTTCCTCGCCAACATGTCGCACGAGCTGCGCACCCCGCTCAACTCGATGCTCATCCTCTCGCGCCAGCTCGCCGAGAACAACGAGACGACGCTGACGCCCAAGCAGGTGCAGTTCGCCGAGACCATCCACTCCTCGGGCGCCGACCTGCTCTCGCTCATCAACGACATCCTCGACCTCTCGAAGATCGAGTCCGGGATGATGACGGTCGAGGCGGGCGAGGTGGCCTTCGACGACGTGACGGAGGCGCTCGGCCGCAGCTTCCAGCAGGTGGCGCAGGACAAGGGCCTCGACTTCTCGGTCGAGACGGCGCCGGGGCTGCCCGCCGCCATCCACACGGACGAGAAGCGCTTGCAGCAGATATTGAAGAACCTGCTCTCGAACGCCATCAAGTTCACGGAGGAGGGGCGCGTCTCGCTGCGCATCGGGGTTTCGGACAAGAAGGCGAACTTCATGCACGAGGGGCTGAACCGCGCCGACTCGGTCATCGCCTTCGAGGTCGCGGACACCGGCATCGGCATACCCCTGGACAAGCAGAAGATCATCTTCGAGGCGTTCCAGCAGGCCGACGGGACGACCAGCCGCAAGTACGGCGGCACGGGGCTCGGGCTCTCCATCAGCCGCGAGATCGCGCGCCTGCTCGGCGGCGAGATTCGCGTCCAGAGCGAGCCGGGCCAGGGCAGCACCTTCACGCTCTACCTGCCGCGCACCTACAGGGCGCCGTCCCCCGGCAGGCCGGGCGGCGGGCAGGGCGACGGGGGCGGCGGGACGCTGCGGGGCGGGAACGGCGGCTTCGGGAACGGCGGCTTCGGGAGCGGCGGCGCGGGCGTCGCCTTCCGCGGGGCGGGAGCCGACGGCGGCGACGGCTCCGCCGCGTCTGTGTCGGCGTTCGAAGCGGCCGACGCGGTCGAATCCATCAGCGACGACCGGGCCAACATCCAGCCCGGCGAGCGCGTGCTCCTCATCGTCGAGGACGACCCGGGCTTCGCGCAGATACTTCTCGACCTCGCGCACGAGAAGGGGTTCAGGGGGCTGGTGGCGACACGCGGCGACGTGGCGCTGGCGCTCGCGCGCAAGTACCGGCCCGACGCCGTCACGCTCGACATCATGCTGCCCGACCGCGACGGCTGGACCGTGCTCGACCGCCTGAAGCACGACGCCGACACGAGCCACATCCCCGTCCACATCATCTCGTCGGGCGACGCGCAGCGGCAGCGCGCCATCAAGATGGGCGCCTTCACACAGCTCCAGAAGCCGGTCAGCCGCGAGCAGCTGGCCGAAGCCTTCGACGACATCGCGGCCTTCGTCCAGCGCGGCGTCAAGCGCCTCCTCGTCGTCGAGGACGACGACGCGCAGCGCATGAGCATCGTCGAGCTGATCGGCAACGGCGACGTGGTGACGACGGCGGTCGCCTCCGGCGAGGAGGCGCTCGCGGCGCTCAAGGGCGAGCCGTTCGACTGCATGGTGCTCGACCTCAAGCTCCCCGACATGACCGGCTTCGAGCTGATCGAGCGCATCCAGAATGAGCTGGGCCGGACGGAGCTGCCCATCATCGTCTACACGGGCAAGGAGCTGACCGAGAAGGAGGAGACGCAGCTGCGGAAGGTGGCCGACGCCATCATCGTCAAGGAGGTCAGCTCGCCCGAACGCCTCCTGGCCGAGACGACCCTCTTCCTCCACCGCGTCGAGGCGAACCTGCCCGAGCCGAAGCGGCGCGTGCTGGAGCAGATGCACCGCCGCGACCCCGTCCTCGCGGGCAAGAAGGTGCTCGTCGTAGACGACGACGTGCGCAACATCTTCGCCCTGACGAGCGCGCTGGAGAGCCAGAACATGGTCGTCGTCCACGCCGAGAACGGCCGCGAGGCCATCGAGGTGTTGCAGCAGACGCCCGGCATCCAGGCCATCCTGATGGACATCATGATGCCCGGCATGGACGGCTACGAGACGACGACCGCCATCCGCGAGATGCCGCAGTACAGGTCGCTTCCCATCATCGCGCTCACCGCCAAGGCGATGAAGGCCGACCGCGACCGCTGCATCGAGGCCGGGGCTTCGGACTACATCTCGAAGCCGCTCGACATCGACCAGCTCCTGTCGCTGCTGCGCGTCTGGCTCTACCGGCAGGAGGGCGCGCGTGGCTGAGAGCCGGCCGCCGCAAGAGGAGGAGCAGCTCGAAGAGATCGAGATCGGGCTGCTCCTCGAGGGGGTCTTCCGCTACTACGGGGCGGACTTCCGCAACTACGCCCCGGCCTCGCTCAGGCGGCGGATACGCGAGAGCGTGCAGCGGGAGGGCGTCGAAACCGTCTCGGGTTTGCAGGCCAAGCTCCTGCACGACCCGGCGTGCCTCGAACGCTTCCTGCACACGCTCTCCATCAACGTCACGTCGATGTTCCGCGACCCTTCCTTCTACGTCGCCTTCCGGACGAAGGTCGTCCCGCTGCTCAGAACCTACCCCTTCGTCCGCGTCTGGCACGCGGGGTGTTCCACGGGCGAGGAGGTCTACTCGATGGCCATCCTCCTCCAGGAGGAGGGGCTCTACCCGCGCTGCCGCATCTACGCCACCGACATGAACCCGGTGGTGCTGCGCAAGGCCCGGGAGGGCATCTTCCCGCTGGCCTCGATGCAGGAGTACACGGGCAACTACATGAAGGCGGGGGGCCGTGGCTTCTTCTCCGACTACTACACGGCGCAGTACGAGCACGTCATCTTCAAGCCGTCGCTCAAGGAGAACCTCGTCTTCTCGGAGCACAACCTCGTCACCGACGGCTCGTTCAACGAGTTCCACGTCATCCTGTGCCGCAACGTGATGATCTACTTCAACAAGGCGCTCCAGCGGCGCGTACACAACCTGATTTATGACAGCCTCGTCATGTTCGGGGTCTTCGGCGTGGGGAACAAGGAGTCTCTGCGCTTCACGCCGCGCGAGGCCGACTACGACGAGCTGGACGCGGAGAACAGGCTGTACCGGAAGGTGAGGTAGTGGTGTCCGGGGAGAGGGTCGTCGTCGTCGGAACCTCCACGGGTGGCCTGGCGGCCATGCAGGTCCTGCTGCCCGGGCTCGCGGAGGGCTTCCCGTGGCCGGTCGTCCTCGTACAGCACCGCAGCAAGGAGCCCGGCAGCGAGCTGTGCAAGTATCTACAGCGCTGCTGCCGCCGGAACGTCTCGGAGCCCGAAGACAAGGAGCCCATTATGGCCGGACGCGTCTACCTCGCGCCGCGCGACTACCACCTGCTCGTCGAGAGGGGCCACTTCGCCCTCTCCACCGAGGCGCCCGTCTACTTCGCGCGCCCCTCCATCGACGTGCTTTTCGAGTCGGCGGCCGACGCCTACGGCGAGGGGGTCGTCGGCGTCGTCCTGACGGGCGCCAACGGGGACGGGGCGCGGGGCTTAGCGAGAATAAAGGCGGCGGGGGGCTTGGCGGTCGTGCAGGAGCCGGCGACGGCGCGCGCGCCCGAGATGCCTTCGGCCGCCATCGAGGCCGCGGACGTTGACCGCGTCCTGCCACTCCCCGAGATAGCGGCCTTCCTGAACGGCCTCGGCCGCGAGGCCGCGAGGTGAAGCACATGGCAGCAGCCGGGCCGCCGGACATCAACATCCTGCTCGTCGATGACAACGAGGGCAACCTGCTCGCGCTGGAGGCCATCCTCGCCGCCCCCGACCGCAACCTCGTGCGCGCCTCCTCCGGCGACGAGGCGCTGCGCTACCTCCTCGACCACGACTCGGCCGTCATCCTGCTCGACGTGTACATGCCGGGCATCGACGGCCTTGAGACGGCGGCGCTCATCCGCGGGCGCGAGCGCTCGCGCGACATCCCCATCATCTTCCTCACGGCCGACAACGCGGGCGGCGCGCTCCTCTCGAAGGGCTACTCGCTCGGCGCCGTGGACTACATCCTCAAGCCGGTCGAGCCCGCCATCCTCAGGTCGAAGGTGGCGGTCTTCGTCGAGCTGTTCAAGAAGACCGAGGAGGTCAAGCGGCAGGCCGCCCTGCTGCGCGAGAAGAACGTCGAGCTGGAGGACGCCAACCTCCGGCGACTCTCGATGCTCATCGAGCTGGGGCAGCGCCTCGCCGCCGAGCGCGACCCCGAACAGGTGCTCCGGAAGTTCTGCCACGCGGCGCGCGACATCGTCGGGGCCCGGCAGGCCGCCGTCGGCATGTTCGAAGAGGACGGCCGCACCCTCCGGCACTCCCACTTGAGCGGCCACGACGCGGCCGCCGAGCGCGGCGTCCTCGAAATGGGGAATGAACTCCTCGGCCCGCTCCTCGCCGAGCGGCGCCCCGTGCGGCTCTGCCTGACGGACGGCGAGCGTTCGGCGGGCGTCCCCTGGCGCGGGTCGCCGGCCACGTCATTCCTCGGCGCCCCGATCCTCTCGCCGTCGGGCGGCTCCGGCTGGCTCTACCTGACCGACAAGCTCGACGCCGAGCAGTTCAGCGAGGCGGACGAGCGGCTCGCGGCGACCCTGACGGCGCAGGCCGCCGTGGCTTACGAGAACGCGCGGCTCTACACAGAGGCGCAGCGCCACGCCGCGGAGCTGCAACAGGAGGTCGCCGAGCGCGAGCAGGCCGAGCAGGAGCGCGCCCGCCTGCTCGTGCGCGAGCAGGCCGCGCGCGCCGAGGCCGAGGCCGCCAACCGCGCCAAGGATGAGTTCCTAGCCACGCTCTCGCACGAGCTGCGCACCCCGCTCACGGCCATCCTCGGCTGGGCGCGACTGCTGCGCTCCGGCAACCTCCCCGCGGGGACGGCCGGGGGCGCGCTGGAGACCATCGAGCGCAACGCGAAGGCGCAGTCGCAGCTCATCGACGAGCTGCTCGACGTGTCGCGCATCGTGACCGGCAAGCTCCGCCTGGACACGCGCCCCGTCGAGCTCGGCCGGGTCATCGAGGCCGCCGTGGAGTCGGTGCGTCCGGCGGCGCGCGCCAAGAACATTCGGCTCGAAGTAGAGCTGGAGCCGCTCGGCGGCCCGCTCCTCGGCGACGCCGGCCGTTTGCAGCAGGTCGCGTGGAACCTCCTGTCGAACGCCGTCAAGTTCACGCCCGAGGGGGGCCGGGTCGGCGTGCTCCTCCGACGCGCGGGCCCCGACGCGGAGGTCAGGGTGGAGGACACGGGACAGGGCATCGGCGCGGACTTTTTGCCGCACGTCTTCGACCGCTTCCGGCAGGCCGACGGCTCGACCACGCGCCGGCACGGCGGCCTCGGCCTCGGCCTCGCCATCGCGCGCCACCTCGTGGAATTGCACGGCGGCGCGATCAGCGCCGACAGCGAGGGGGAGGGGCGCGGCGCCTCTTTCAACGTCAGGCTGCCTCTGGCGGCGGCTGACTCCGCGAGCGCGGGGCCGGAACACGCGCCGGGAGGCGGCGTGAGCCCGCCGGCACGCACGGCGGCGCTGAAGGGGCTGCGCGTGCTGGTGGTCGAAGACGAGACGGACACGCGCGAGCTGGTCGCCTTCGCGCTGACGGCGGCCGGGGCGGAGGTGAAGACCGCCGCGCGGGCGCCGGAGGCGCTCGACACGCTGGAGGGGTGGACGCCGGACGTGCTGGTCTCGGACATCGGCATGCCGGGCGTCGATGGCTACGCCTTCATCGGCGAAGTGCGCCGGCGCGAGGCCGACTCCGGCGGCCGTGTCCCGGCCGTCGCCCTCACCGCGTACGCCGGCGTCGAGGACAGGCGACGTGCCGTCTCGGCGGGTTTCCAGACGCACCTGGCGAAACCGCTCGACCCGGCCGAGCTGGTCGCGGTCGTCGCGGAGCTCGCCGGGCGGAGCCTTTGAGTTCTTAGAGAAGGGGGCGCCACACGACCCTGGGCGCGCGGACTAACTTATGATTTCGGGCACGGGTGCACAGATGCAGTCGCAAGAGAGAGTCAACATCCTGATGGTGGACGACCGCCCGCAAAACCTGATGGCGCTCGAAGCCGTCCTCGGCGACATGGGGCAGAACCTCGTCAGGGCCAATTCCGGGAGGGAGGCTTTGAAGCACCTCCTCGACCGTGAGTTCGCGCTCATCCTGCTCGACGTGCAGATGCCCGGCCTCGACGGCTACGAGACGGCGGAGCTGGCGCGGGAGAGGGAGCAGTCAAGACATACGCCGATCATCTTCCTCACGGCCATCAACCAGTCGGACGCGCAGATGTTCAAGGGCTACTCGTCGGGCGCGGTCGATTACATGTTCAAGCCCTTCGTGCCGGAGGTGCTGCGGGCGAAGGTCTCCGCGTTCGTCGACCTGTACAGGAGCACGCAGGAGGTCAGGCGGCAGGCGGAGCTGCTCCGGCGGGCCAACGACGAGCTTGAGAACGAAATCGCCGAGCGCCGGAAGGCCGAGGAAGCCCTGCACAAAGTTCATGAGGAGTTGGAAGCGCGGGTCGAGAGGCGGACGGTTCAACTGGCGCGCGCCAACGCGGAGCTGGAGGCGCAGGCCGCCGAGCGCCTGCGCGCGGAACAGGACAGGGCGCGCCTTCAGGAGGAGGTCATCCGGATGCAGGCGGCCATGCTTGAGGAGTTGTCCACCCCGCTCATCCCCCTGAGCGACGCGGTCGTCATCATGCCGCTGGTCGGGAACATCGACTCGAAGCGCGCGGAGCAGATTCTCGCGGTGGTGTCGCAAGGCGTCGTCTCGAAGGGGGCGCGCGTCGCCATCATCGACATCACGGGCGTGCCGACGGTGGATACACACGTCGCCAGCGTGCTCATCCGCGCGTCACAGGCCGTGCGGCTGCTCGGCGCGGAGGTCGTCCTCACGGGCATCCGCTCGAAAGTGGCTCGCGCGCTCGTCGAGTTGGGCCTCGACCTCGGCGGCCTCGTCACCCGCGGCTCACTACAGGCCGGCATCACTTACGCACAATCACGCCTCTGAGCGGTCGGCGGGCCGTTAATACACCGTTTCGCCAGAACTCCGTAAGAAATACATCACCCCCCGCGTGTACAGTTCTGTACGCAGGTCGCTTTCAAATTTAATGCCCGCAACCCGGCCGGCGGCCGCGCGGGCGGGACTGGGCTAGACGGAACGGAGACGTGAATGGTAACCGGTGACATGCTGGAACAGACGGACGAGGGGAGGCAGCCGCAGGCCGCCTCTATGGCGAGGGACGCGGCGCAGAAGGCGCGGGAGCTGGCCGACTTCCTTGAGGAGTACGCCGACCACCTCGACGCCCCCGACCACGCCGAACTGGTGGCGGAGCTGGCCGAGGCCGTGACGACGAGGACGCACTCGCTGCGTAAAGCCGTCAGGTACGCGCGCGAGTCCGGGAAGTGAGAGGAGGCCCGTCAGACTCGCCTTCCGGTTAAAATTAAACGAGTCTGACCACCACCTCTGTCGCGCGGTCTGATGTCCGAACGCCCAGGGCATCGAATGGCCCCGCAATCGTTTCAGGAGCTAACGAATGGACGAACGCATGCCGACGGGCATCCCCGGGCTGGACGAGGCCGTGCACGGCGGACTCATCACGCAGAACAGCTATCTGATCGTCGGCGGGCCGGGGACGGGCAAGACGATCCTCTCCTTCCAGTGGCTCCTCGAAGGGGTGCGGCGGGGCGAGTCGGCCCTCTACATCACGCTGGCCGAGCCGGGCGGCAAGATCGAGCGCAACGTGGGCAGCTTCGGCTGGCGGCTCGAAGGCATCGAGATGGTAGACCTCACGCCGGGGGTGGCGACCTCCGCCAGCCCCGAGGCCGAGTACCAGGTCTTCCACCCGAGCGAGGTCGAGCGCACGCCCGTCTGGCAGGGCATCTACGACGCGGTCGAGAAGCATAAGCCGACGCGCCTGGTCATCGACTCCATCACGCAGTTGCGCTACCTCTCGACCGACGAGTACCAGTTCCGCAAGCAGTTGCTGGCGCTCGTGGCCTTCCTCGACGCCTGCGGCTGCACCTCCTTCCTCGTCTTAGACCCGACCGAGATGGAGCGGGAGACCTCGGTCGCGCTCGCCGTGGACGGCATCATCAGACTCCGCCGCGACGTCTCGCCGAACCGCGTCATAGGCTTGCGCAGCATCGAGGTGCAGAAGCTGCGCGGCTCCGACTTCATGTCCGGGCTCCACCAGATGCGCATCGGCGCGCAGGGGGTGACCATCTTCCCGCACAGAATCGAGAAGCCGAGCGACGTGCAGCCGGGCGAGAAGCAGCTCGCCACGGGCATCGCGCACCTGGACGACCTGCTCGGCGGCGGGCTCGAAACCGGCACGACGACCATCGTCACGGGGCCGGCCGGGGCCGGCAAGAGCACGCTCGGCATGAAGTTCCTGACCCGCTCGGTCGCGGCGGGCGACCCGGCCGTCATGTACGCCTTCGAGGAGTCCGTCCAGTCCATCGTGAAGCGCTGCGAGGGCGTCGGCATGCCCGTCCGGGAGATGTTGGAAGCGGGCACGCTGAGCATCGTGCGCGTCAACCCGATGGAGCTGTACCCGGACGAGTTCCTCGGGATGGTGCGCGGGGCCGTCGAGCGGGAGGGGCGCCGGATCGTGATGGTGGACTCCCTGCGCGGCTACGAGCTGGCGATGGAGGAGTTCGGGACGATGGTCGCCAACATCTCGAACCTCGTCACCTATCTCAACGGCCGCGGCGTGACGACGCTCCTCATCAACGAGGTCGGGAACATCACGGGCGACCTGAAGGCGACCGAGTTCGCCGTCAGCTACGTGGCCGACAACATCATCCTGATGCGCTACGCGGAGTACAGCGGCCGCGTCATCAAGATCATCGCCTGCCTCAAGAAGCGGCTCGGCGCCTTCCAGCCCGAGCTGCGCGAGCTGCACATCAACTCCGGCGGCCTCAGTGTGGGCGAGAAGCTGGAAAATCTTCGCGGCATCCTGACGGGCGTCCCCGCCTACTAGCGGCGGGTCTGCCCCGAGACGACTTCCCGCGCATGGACGAACGGTCGCACACCATCGGCATCCTTTTCGCCAACCGGCTCGACCGCGAGCTGGTGGGCGAGTTCCTGCGCTCCTCCGGCTACGGCGTCCACGCCGCCCCGTTCTCGAAAGAGAACATGGACGAGTGGGGGCGCGTGAGCCTCGTCATCGCCGACGAGTCGGCCGCCCGCTCGGTCGGGAAGCTCCTCCTCGAACTGAAGCGCCGGTCGAGTAAGGCGCCGCTGCCCGTCCTCGTCGCGCTGCCGCAGAAGGCGGAGGCCGTCGCCTGGCTCCAGGCCGGCTTCGACGACGTGCTGCGGCTGCCGCTGACGAAGGTCGAACTCGTCACGAGGCTCAGGGTGTTTCTGCGGCTGCGCGAGCACTCGGTGGAGCTGCACCGGGCCGACCACGCGCTGCTCGAAGAAGTCCTGCGGCAGATGCCGGCGGCGGTCGTCATCGCGGAGGCCCCCTCGGGCCGGCTCGTCCTCGGGAACAGGCAGGTGGAGGAGGTCTGGGGGCGCCCGCTGCAGCCTTCGTGGGGCGAGTACGGAGTGTGGCGCGGCTTCCACGCGGACGGGCGCCCGCTCTCGGCCGAGCAGTGGCCGCTGGCGCGCTCGCTGGCCAAAGGCGAGACGGTCAGCGGCGAAGAGATAGAGATAGAGCGCCCCGACGGCGAGAGGCGCACGGTCTGGGTCAACTCCGCCCCCGTCTACGGACGCGACGACCGGATCATCGCGGGCGTCGTGGCCTTCTACGACATCACCGAACGCAAGCGGGTCGAGCTGGAGCGCGAGCGCCTGCTGGAGAACGAGCACACGGCGCGCGAGGCGGCGGAGGCCGCCAACCGCGCCAAGGACGACTTCCTGGCCATCCTCTCGCACGAGCTGCGCACGCCCCTGACGCCCATCATCGGGTGGGTCTCGATGCTGCGCGGCGGGATGTTACGGCAAAGCCCCGAGAGCCTCGACCAGGCGCTCTCCACCATCGAGCGCAACGCGCGGCAGGAGTTGCAGATCGTCGACGAGATGCTCGACCTCTCGCGCATCCTGAACAACAAGGTCTTGCTCGAACCGGAGCCGGTCAGCCCCGAGGACGCGCTCGCCGCCTCGTTCGCTTTCGCCCGCGCCCTGGTCGAAGGCCGCGACCTGCGCCTTGAGTCGAGCATCGAACGGGGGTTGCCCGCCGTCTACGCAGACCCCAAGCGGCTCCAGCAGATACTCTCGAACCTCATCTCGAACGCCGTTAAGTTCACGCCGGCGGGCGGGACCATCATCCTGGGCCTGCGCCGCGGGCGCGCGTCCGAGGTGGAGTTCTTCGTCTGCGACACGGGCGTCGGCATCCGCCCCGACGCGCTGACGCGCATCTTCGACCGCTTCAGTCAGGCCGACACCTCGACGACCAGACGCTACGGGGGCCTCGGCATCGGGCTCTCGGTCGTGAGGGGGCTCGTGGAGCTGCACGGCGGGCGCGTCAGGGCCGAGTCGGACGGCGACGGGTGCGGGGCGACTTTCGTCGTCACCATCCCGGCGATGTCCAGACCCTTCGAGGCCCCCGAAGGGCGCGTGCGGGGCCGGTACTCCGGCGACCTCGTCCGGCGGGCAGACGCTTCCCGACAACGGCGCGTGCTCGTCGTCGATGACTCGCCGGACACGCTCGCGGTGCTGAAGGCTTTGATCGAGAGCGGCGGGTACGAAGTGGACACCGCCGAGTCTGTGAGCGGCGCGCTCGAAGCCGCCCGGAAGGCGCGGCCGGACGTCATCGTCACGGACATCGGCATGCCCGACGAAGACGGCTTCGGACTGCTGAAGAGGGTGCGCGCCGACGAGGCCCTCGCCCCCATCCCCTTGATCGCACTGACCGGCTTCGCCTCGCCGTCGAACCGGGACGAGGCCCTGCGGGCGGGGTTCTCGGCGCACCTCGCCAAGCCCGTGGACCAACCCCTGCTCGTCCGCGCCATCGACACAGCCCTGAGCGCCGACGACTAGCCACACTTCCCCGTTGTTAACTGTCGTAAGAGTTCTCGGCCGCCTCCGCTGTGCCCTCTTGCCGTGTACATGCCTCTCCCCGTATGCAAGGGTCGAGGTAAGTCACTTAACGTGCCTCTTCTGTTTCGCGCGCCCCGAGATTTGTCGGTCTGAAATGCCGCAATTGTTGCAGGCGTGACTAAGTTATGTAATTCCGTTCGGCCATAAACTCGCCCCTGATAAAATATGGTTGACCGTCCGCGCTCTCTCACATAATCTCCCGCGCGGCTTCCTAATTCCGCCTCCCGAGCCGCCCCCGGCAGCTCCTCCCTTCGCGCGGGCTCCGACACAGCCCAGCCTTTAATCCCAGGTCCACTTTTCTGTTTTAGGGTCAGCTCTCTCACGAGCAAGGGCGCGGGTTGATCTACTGTGCGGAGTGCGGGAACAATTCCCCTCCCCCGCTTCTTTCCGTCCAATCCAGTTAGCTCGAACAGGAGTCCTATGCGGCCCTCTCGCCCCAAGCTCTCCACTCGAATGGCGACACATAATCGCCGTTTTCCCTTCGGCCTCGTGGCGCCCGCCGTGGCAGTGCTCTTCGCGTTAACGTTCGTTGGTGCCGCGCGCGGCGGCGGGGACGAACTCAAGTCCGTCGGGGCTCTCGCCGCGCCGCCCGTCCCCACGGACCTCTTCGGCCCCTCCAATGCCCGCACAGAGGACGGCGGGACGATCCCGAGCGCCTACTTCTTCACGGCCGCGCGCTGCGCTAAGTGTCATCAGGACTCGCACGAGCAGTGGGCCGAATCCCTCCACCGCAACGCGGGGCGCGAACCCTTCTACAAGGAGAGTGTGGACATCTTGCAGAAGCAGCGCGGAATCGAATTCACGCGCCACTGCGAGTCCTGCCACGCGCCGGTCGCGCTCCTCTCGGGCGCGCTCACCACCGGCAGCCGCGAGTCGCGCGCCATGGACGACGAGGGCGTCACCTGCACGGTCTGCCACTCGATCACGCAGGTGCGCCTCGACGGCACGGGCAGCTACACCGTCCGCCGCCCCGCGCTGCTCGAACGCGAAGACGGCACGCCCGTCTTCGGCGACGTGCCGGACGAGGCGATCATGGCGGACGTGCCCGCGCACCGCCGCGCGGTGATGCGCCCCGTGCTGAAGACGCCCGAGTTCTGCGCCTCCTGCCACAAGTCCGTCGCCCCGCCGGGCCTGAACGGATACAAGTTCATCCGCGGTTTCTCTACCTACGACGAGTGGCAGCAGTCGGGCGCGTCGCGCGAGACGGTCTCGCCCTTCTACCGCAGGGAGCGCCGGGTGGACTGTCGCTCCTGCCACATGCCGGCGGTGGACGCCGCGAGCGACCGCGCGGCGAAAGGCGGCCTGATCGCCTCGCACCGCTGGCTCGGCGCGAACACCGCGACGCCGCTTTTCTACGGGCAGAAGAGGCAGGTCGAGGAGACCATAGCCTTCCTCAAGGACGGGGTTCTGAGCGTGGACATTTTCGCCGTCAGGCGCGAGGCGAACGGCCAGCTCACCGCGCCGCTCGAACAGGCGGCGGAGAACCGCCTCGACTTCATGCCGGGCGAGGAGCTGTGCGCCGAGGTGGTCGTGGCGAACCGCAAGGCCGGCCACTCCTTCCCGCCCGAGCTGCGCGACATGTACGAGCCCTGGGTCGAGTTCGAGGCCCTGGACGCGTCGGGCGAGACCATCTTCCACAGCGGCTTCGTCCGCCCCGACAAGACGCTCGACGAGAGCGCGCACGTCTACAAGGCCATCCTCCTCGACGCAAACTCGCGGCCGCTCACGCGCCACCAGGTCTGGCTCGGCGCCGCCAAGGCTTACGACGACTTCATCAACGCCGGGCGCTCCGACGTGGCGCGCTTTCGCTTCCGCGTCCCCGGCGGGGTGAGCACCGGCCGGGGTGTCTCGCTCACGTTGCGCGCGCGCGTCAACTACCGCCGCTTCATACAGGAGTACGCCGACCGCGTCCTTGAGCGGCGTGGCGTCCGTTTGGACATGCCCGTCGTCAACATGGCCGAGACCGACGTGAGGCTGACGGCCGTGAAGGCGGCCGCCAGGTCGTCGGAGCGACAAAGGCCCGCGAAGACGAAGCCTCCGCTCACGCCGACGCGGCAGGCGCGGCGCTGGAACGACTACGGCATTGGCCTGCTCGAACAGGCGCAGTACGGCCCGGCGGCCGACGCCTTCAGGCGCGCGTTCGAGTTGAACCCGAAAGACTCAGACCTGCTCGTCAACGCCTCCGCCGCAGAGCTGCGCACGGAGCAGTACGGCATTGAGCGCGGGCAGATACGTAAGGCCGCGTCGCTGCTCGAACGCGCCTTCATGCTCAACCCTTCGGACGCACGAGTGCGCTTCTTCCGCGCGCTGGTCGCGCGCGCCGAGGGCCGGCCGCGGGAAGCGGCGGCCGAGCTGGCGAAGGTGGCGTGTGAGTACCCGCGCGACCGCGAGGTGTGGCGTCAGCTCGGCCAGACGCTCTACCTGCTCGGCGATGTCGGCGGCGCGCGCGCGGCCTTCGAGGCCGTCGTCCGTCTCGACCCGAACGACGCGGGGGCCTACCAGTTCCTCTCGCCGATCTACGCGAGCCTCGGGCGCAGGGACGACGCGGCGCGCGCCCGGACGCTCTACCTGCTGTGGCGTGACGACCCGCTCGCGGACGCGGTGGCGGCGCGCTTCTACGCCGCCAACCCGCAGTGGGCCGAGGAGCGCGTCCGGCCGCACGTGCACGCCGACGGCTCGCCGACGCGCCCGACGCTGACCGGCCACCTCGCCGCGCCGGAGAGGTGAGGTGGCCGCGGCAGGAAACCTAGGTGTGAAGGCCCGGCCACACGGTCACAGGGAGGCGAAACACACGTTGAAGAAAAGCACCTTCAAGCGCGCCCTGACGGCGCTCGCCGCGCCGGCCCTCGCAATGTGCATCACCGCCGCGACGCCCGCACGGCAGGGCGGCGGCGCGGCGCGCTACGTCTACGACGACAACGGGCGGCTCCACGCCGTCATCACTCCCGCCGGCGAGGCCGCCGTCTACGAGTACGACGCCGCGGGTAACATCACGGCCGTCCGCCGGCTCCCCGCGACGGCGCTCGCGCTGCTCGACTTCAGCCCGCGCGCCGGCGTCCCCGGCGACCTCGTCACGCTGGTCGGCGTCGGGCTCGGCGGGGGCTTTACGGGCGTCTCGTTCAACGGCGCGGCGGCGCGCGTCGTCTCGACGACGCCGTCCGCGCTCGTCGTCGAGGTGCCGCAGGGGGCGACGACCGGGCCGATCACCGTCACGACCGCCGCGGCCGCGGCCGTCTCGTCGAGGTCGTTCAACGTGCGCGGCGTGCGGCTGTCTCCCGCCGCCGCGCGCGTCTTCTTCGGCGAGGCCGTGCAGTTCACCGCCTCGGTCGTCACCGATGAAGACCCGGCGCTGACGTGGGGCGTTAACGACATCGCGGGCGGCGACAGCTCGATTGGCACGGTCTCGCCCGGCGGCCTCTACGCCGCGCCGAGCGTCGCGGGCACCTTCATCGTCCGCGCGACGCTCGCCTCAGACACAGACTTCTACGCCGAGGCGCAGGTCGCCGTGCGCGACCCCGACGACGCGGGCGAACTGCGCGCGCCACCGGTGAGCGTCCGGCGCGGCTTCCTGAACGGCTCAAGAGTCATCGGCAGCATCATCGCCGTCCGGCGCGGCAACGCCGACGGCGTCGGCTCCGCGCACTCGGCCCCCGCCTCCGTCGGTTACGGCGGCAGGGACGGACAGACCGCGGCCTCCGGCAGCGTCTCGGCGACGAAGGGGCCGTACGTCGCGTCGGTCGCGCCCGCCACGGTCACCACCGGCACCGACGTCACGCTGACCATCACGGGCATGAACCTCTCGGGTGCCAGCGCCTTGCGGTTCGTGAGCCCCACCAACACGGCGGCCACGGGGCTGACGTTGACGAACATCGTCGTCAACGCGGACGGCACCTCGCTCACCGCGACGCTCGCCGTCGCGAGCACGGCCGCCACGGGGCAGTACGTGTTCGTCGTCATCACGCCCGCGGGTGACTCGGGCGGCAACCCGATCCGGATCGACTAGCAGGAACTTCGTCCCCACGGGGCGGCGGTGCTGAGGCCGCGCGCGGCGACGCCGACGCCCTCAAAGCAAAAACGTCTTGAAGGAGAAGAGAACGATGTTGCCAATCTTAGACGAAGCGGCGCGGCGACAGACCCAGAGGGGGAACCGGCGGGGCATCCTCGTCGCCGTGTCGCTGCTGTTCGTGTGCTGCGCGCCACGCGCGTCGGCTCAGAACATATTTAACAGCGGCTCGACCGGTGCCGACGGGGCCTTCGAGCCGACGGCCAGCCAGAACATCGTCGTGCCCGACAGCGGCGTCCTGAACTACACGACCGTCAACATCCCGAGTGCCGTCACCATCACCTTCCTGCGCAACTCGAAGAACAAGCCGTTGACGATCCTCGCCAGCGGCAACGTGACGATTGCGGGCACGCTCTCGGTCGATGGTAAGTCCGCAAACAGCATCGGCGCCTTCGGCACGGGCGGCCCCGGCGGCTATGACGGCGCGACGGGCGGCTACCCCTTCGACGTCTCCAACGCGGGCTCCGTCGGCGACGGGCCGGGCGGCGGCGGGGGCGGGCTCGGAACCACGGGGTCTGCGCCCGGCGGCGGGGCCGGCGGCAGCTACGCCGGCAGCGGCAACAACGGCGGCTCCCCGATCTCAACGCCGGCAGCGGCCGGCCCTCGCTACGGTTCGGCGAATATCATCCCGCTCGTGGGCGGGGCGGGGGGCGGCGGCGGCGGCGCGACCCAGACGCGCGGGGGCGGAGCAGGTGGCGGGGGCGGCGGAGCCATTCTCATCGCCAGCTCCGGGACGATCAACTTCACGGGAACGGTTAACGCGCGCGGCGGCGCTGGCGGCACGGGCGCGGCCGGCGGCGGCGGCGGCTCGGGCGGCGCCATCCGCCTCGTCGCCAACACGGTCAACGGCAGTGGCGGCACGCTCCAGGCGGGCGGAGGCAACGGCTCCGCCAGCGTCGTCGGCGGCACGGGCACTGCCGGCGGCGCGGGCGGCGTCGGCTTCATCCGCGTCGAGGCGAACGACTACGGAACCTTCAGCGTGAGCAGCACCCCGAACGCCATCAGCTTCGCGCTGCCACAGTCGGTGGCAGCGCCGGGCGGGCCAACGCTGCGCATCGCCTCGGTGGCGGGCGTCAGCGCCCCGGCCACCACGCTCGGCTCGTTCCACGGCACGCCCGACGTCGTCGTCCCGACCACGCAGGCCAACCCCGTGACCGTCGCCATCGAGGCCGCGAACGTCCCCGTCGGCACGGTCGCCACGGTGACGCTCACGCAGGCACAGGGGACGCGCAGCACCGCCCAGAGCAGCGCCATGGCCGGCACCGAGGCGGCGAGCACGGCCACGGCCAGCGTCAGCCTCCCCGCGGGCATGAGCGTCATCACGGCCACGGCCGTCATCGACCTGACGCTGTCGGCCTCGGCGCGCCCGCCGCTGATGTTGGACGGCGAGCGCGTAGACCGTATTGAGGTCGCCGCCACCTACGGGGGCCGCTCCGAGGTGACCTACGTGACACGCTCCGGCCGCCGCATCACGCGGGTGTCCGAGTAGCGCGCGGCTCGCCGCCCGTTCTTCTCCCGGCGGACAAGGCTCGGAGTCATTCGGCCGCGCGGGCGGGTCTCCGGAAGCCACGTTTCAGCGCGCCGGAGACGAGCCCGGGGCGAGGGCTGAAGGGTGAGGATTAGCATGTCGAAACAGCTTTCGAATGGCACCACCCGCCGCCCACGCGGCGCCGGCCAGAGGCTTTCGGCCGTCCGTTCCACTCTCCCCGGTCGTCGCTCCCTGGTCTGGCTTCTCCTCTTCATGATGCTCGTCCGAGCCGCGGGACTGCCGCCGTCGGCCGCGGCGCCGGGCGGCGCGCCGGAATCGGGCGGGACGCCTGCGGGCGCGCTTCAGGTCGCCGGAACCTTCGAGGTCTACGGCCCGCGCCGTTTCGACCGCGCGGCGGGCACTCCCGCGACCTTGACGGAGAGTTTCGTGCTCCCGGCCGACGCCGTCGCGCCCTTCAAAGTCCAGCTCCAGAACGGCGCGCCCGACGGCTCGGGCCGCGTCTCCAGCGCCACGGTCAAGCTCAACGGCGCCGACCTCTTCGAGCAGTCAGACTTCAGCCGGCAGGCCGCCTCACTCACGCGCGCCGTCACGCTCGGGGCGAGCAACACCGTCGAGGTCAAGCTCACGAGCGCCCCCGGCTCGCACGTCACCATCACGTTCACCGCGACGCGTACGCAGGCGCCGCCCGCCGCTCTCAGTATCGTCAGCCCCGTGCGCGCGACACAGGGGCAGAGCTTGAGCGTGAGGCTGACGGGCAGCAACACGCACTGGGCGGCGGGCCTGACCCGCGCCTCGCTGGGCGAGGAGGTCTCGGTCGGCGGCGCCGCGCCGGGTGAGTACGGCCCCGTCAGCGTGACGGGCGCGACGACGGCCGTCGCCTATCTGACCGTCTCGCCGAACGCGACGCTCGCGCCGCGCACCGCGCGCGTGGTCACGACGCTTCCGGGCGGCGCGGGCGATGAGAGCGTTTTACTCGCGTCTGCGCTGACGGTCGTGCCGGCGTCGGCCCCCGGCTCGTCCGCCTCGACCGTTGGGACGCTGGCCGGCGCGGCAGGGAGCCCCGGCTTCGCCGACGGCGCGGGCGCACAGGCGCGCTTCCGTTCCCCGAGCGGCATCGCCGTCGGCCCGGACGACGCGGTCTACGTCGCCGATGCGGGCAACAACCGCGTCCGCGTGTTGCGCGCACAGACCGACACCGGGGGTGCGACCCTTTATCACGTCTCGACGCTGGCGGGCGCGGGCGCCGACGGTTACGCGGACGGCCCTGGGACGGGGGCACTGTTCAACGACCCGCAGGGCGTGGCCGTAGACGCGGCGGGCGTGGTCTACGTGGCCGACACAGGCAACCACCGCATCCGCCGGGTCGCCGCCGATGGCGCGGTGACGACGCTCGCGGGCGACGGCACGCCCGGGCACGCGAACGGCGCGGGGGCGCAGGCGCGCTTCAACGCGCCGCGCGGCGTCGCCGTGGACAACGCCGGCAACGTCTACGTCGCCGACAGCGGCAACTCCTCCGTCCGCCGCGTCACGCCGGCCGGCGAGGTGAGCACGGTCGCGGGCGACGGGACGGTCGGGTCGGCCGACGGCGCGGCGGCGGGATTCGACAACCTCTCCGGCGTCGGATGGGACGGCGAGCACGTCTTCGTCTACCTCGGGGACACCGGCAACCACCGCGTCCGCCGGCTCGACGCGGAGGGCACGACCGTCACCGTCGCGGGCTCCTCGCGCGGCTTCGCCGACGGCTCGGCCTCGCAGGCTCGTTTCGCAGAACCATCCGGCATCGCCATTGAGGCTACCGGTAAGCTCGTCGTGGCCGACGCGGTCAACTCGCTGGTGCGTTCGGTGGACGTTGAGCTGGCGGCCGGCGGTGCGCCGCCGGCGGTGACGACCCTCGCCGGCACGGGCGAGCGCGGGAACTCGGACGGCGCGGGCAACGTCGCGCGCTTCAGCATGCCGCGCGGCGTCGCCGTCTCGCAGTCGAGCGCCGTCTACGTCGCCGACACCGGCAACGGGACGATCCGCCGCATCCTCCTGCCGCCCGTCATCAACGCGCTCTCGCCGCAGGCGGCGCGCCCCGGCGGGCGGCTCACTCTGCTCGGCGAGCGCTTCGACGGTCGCGCGGCCTCGGGCAACGTCGTCAGGTTCACGCGCGCGGCCGCGGCCGGCGGCGGGCAGACGGCCGCCTACGTCGTCAGCGCGACGCGCACCGGCGTGACGGTCGAAGTCCCTTCGGACGCGGCCGACGGCCCCGTCACCATAGAGACCGAGGGCGGCACGGCGACGAGCCCCGTGGACTTCCATCCCGCCGCGGTGCCCGCGCCCGTCATCACGGACTTCACACCGCAACACGGGTCAGTCGGCACGTCCGTCAATATCACCGGACTGAACCTGAGGGCCGACTTCCAGGACCCGCACGTCACTTTCCGGGGCGCGAACGACACGCGCCTGCCCGCGCTGGTCACGTTCTCCGGCTCGAACGAGGCGCACGCCGTCGTCCCGAACGCCGCCGTGACGGGCCCCGTCGAGCTGACGACCGCGGGCGGGCGGGCGTCGAGCCCGGCGTCTTTCGTCGTGGACTCCTTTCAGGACTTTCGCCTCACCGTAGCCCCCTCCACGGCCTCGGCCGTGCGCGGCGGCACAGGCACTTACGTCGTCTCGGTCAGCAGCGATCAGGCGAACTTCACGCAACTCGCGCGGCTGTCGGCGACGGGTCTGCCCGCGGGCGCGGCGGCGAAGTTCGAGCCCGCGCAGATTACCGCGGGCGCCAACTCGACTCTGAGCGTCTCGGCGCCTTCGACGCTGGAGCCCGGCTCCTACCAGTTCACGCTGACGGCCGTGGCCTCTGCCGACGGCGGCGAACTGACGCGCTCCGCCACGGCCACGCTCAACCTGCTCGCGGGCGGCGTGACGACGCTCGCCGGGCGCGTGCTCTCGACCGAGGACACGCCCATCGTGGGCGCCACCGTCTCGCTCGACGGGCGCACGGCGCCGACCGACGCCGCCGGCTCGTTCATCCTCTCGGGCGTGACGGCAGGGGGCGCGCGCCCGCTGATGGTGGACGGGCGTACGGCCTCCGCGCCGAACCGCACCTACCCCGTCATCCTTGAGCCGGCCGACGTCGTCGCCGGCCGGGCCAACGTCATCCCGTACAACTTCTACCTGCCGCCCATCGACACGCAGTACGAGGTCGAAGTGGTGCCCGGCCGGCAGACCATCGCCACCAACCCGCGTGTGCCGGACTTGCAGATGATTATCCCGGCCGACGCGGTTCTGAAGAATCGCGACCAGACGCCCGTCACGCGCGTCTCCATCACGCCGCTGCCCATCGACCGCACGCCGACGCCGCTCCCGCCCGACGTGACGACGGCCGTCGTCTACACCAGCCAGCCGGGCGGCGCGCTGACCAACGTCGCCATCCCGGTCATCTACCCCAACCTGCTCGGCGCCGACCCCGGCACGAGCGTCGAACTCTGGGCCTTCGACCACGACGAAGTGCGCTGGTACGTCTACGGCGCGGGGACGGTCAGCGCCGACGGGCGCACCATCGCGCCCGACCTCGACCCTCTGACCGGCCGCAGCTACGGCCTCAAAGACTTCTCCTGGCACTTCCCCGGCGCGGCCGGCCCCGGCGGCAACCCGGGCAAGCCCGACGACTGCCCGAAGAACCGCGGCGGCAGCCCCGTCGATTACTCGACGGGCGTCAAGCTCGAACAGGTGACGGACGTCTCCTTCGGCGGCGCGCGCGGCGGCGTCACCCTCACGCGCCTCTATTCGAGCGACCTGAGCCGGCAGAACGTTTCGGGCATGTTCGGCCGCGGCTGGCGCGGCAACTTCGACGTGAGGCTCACGGGCGGATTCCAGCCGGGCGGCGCGGGCCGCCTCGTCACGCCCGAGCAGCGGACGGGCGACCTCTACGGCTACGCTGGGACGGACTCTTCCGGCGCGCTCCTGTTCACCTCGAACGGCTCGGTCGCGGGGCTCGGCGACGTGCTGCGCAGGCTCACGGACGGGACTTTCGAGTACCGACTCAAGGGCGCCGGCTCGATGCTCTTCAACGCGGCGGGTCGCCTGACGGCGCTGCGCGACGCCAACGGCAACACCACGACGCTCGAATACACGGGCGCGAACCTGACGCGCGTTACCGACCCCGTGAACCGCTCGCTCACGTTCCAGTACGACACCTCGAACCGCGTGACGAAGGCGACCGACCCGCTGGATCGCATCTGGCGTTACACCTACGAGTCGGGGGGGCTGGCGACGGTCACAGACCCCGCGGGCGGCGTCGTCCGCTACGAGTACCAGCAGTTGCCTGTGCAACTGACCGCCGTCATCGACCAGCGCGGCACGGCCGTCAAGCGGATCACATACGACGGGAGCGGCCGCGTCGTCCGCCAGGAGTTCGCCGGCGGCGGCTTCGAGACCTACGACTACTTCCTCTCGGGCGGCGTCGTCACGCGGACGACGATCACCGACCCGCTCGGCCACCAGCGCGTGATGCGCCTCAACGCGAGCGGGTACGTCGTCGCCACCGTGGACGGCCTCGGGCAGACCTCGACCATCACGCGCGAGATCGCCACCAACCGGCCGCTCTCGACGGCCGGCCCGTGCGGCTGCGCCGAGGCGACGAAGCAGTACGACGCGCGCGGCAACCTGACGACGGCGACCGACCGCGACGGGCAGTCGATAAGGATGGAGTACGAGCCCTCGTCCGGCCGGCTGACGAAGCTGATCGATAGGGTGGGGCGCGAGTTGAGCTTCACCTACGACGCGCGCGGCAACCTGCTCACGGGCACGGACGCGGCGCAGCAGACGACGGGCTACGAGTACGACCAGTACGGCCGGCTGACCTCCGTCACAGACCCGCTCGGCCACACGACCGGCTACGAGTACGACCAGTACGGCAACGTGACGGCGGTCGTAGACGCGCTGGGCCACCGCCGGACGGCCGTGTACGACCTGCTCGGGCGCGTGACGGCGCAGGAGGACGCCCTGGGCAGGCGCTCCGAGATAAAGTACGACGCGCTCGGGCGCGTCTCCGCCACGACCGACGCCGCCCGGGCCGTCACGCGCTACGCCTACGACGGAAACGGCAACCTGCTCAAAGTCACGGATCACCTCGGGCGCGTGTGGAGGGGCGCCTACGACAACAGGAACCGCATGGTCAGGAGTACCGACCCGCTCGGCCGTGTCACGAAAAGGAAGTACGACCTCGCCAACCTGGTCACGGCCGAGACCTCACCGTCGGGGCGCGTGGTGCGCTTCGCCTACGACGAGCGGAACCAGTTGGCCTCGCTGACCGACCCGCTCGGCGGCACGGCCGCCTTCGAGAAGGACAACCGGGGCAACCTCGTCCGGCTCACAGACCCGCGCGGCGGCGTGACGACCTTCACCTACGACGGGCTGAACCGCGGCACCGGGATGCGCGACCCGCTCGGGCGCGAGACGCGCCTGAGCTACGACGGGGCGGGCAACGTCTCGGAGGTCATCGACCGCAGGGGGCGGCGCACCGTCTACGAGTACGACGACGGCAACCGCCCCGTGCGGGTCACGTTCCCGGACGCCACGGTCGTCTACACCTACGACGCCGCCTCGCGCGTGACGCGCGTGAGCGATTCGCAGGGCGGCAGCGTCGCGTGGGAGTTCGACGAGGCAGACCGGAAGCTCTCGGAGACGACGCCCGCCGGCACTGTCTCTTACGCCTACGACGATGCCGACCAACTCGCCTCGATGACGGCAGGGGGGCGCGCGGCCGTCTCTTACGGCTACGACCCCGGGGGGCGGCTCTCGACCATTACGCAGGGTGCGGAGGTCTTCACCTACCTGTACGACGCGCTCTCGCGCGTCACCGACCTACAGAGGCCGAACGGCATCACGACCTCCTACACGTACGACCCGGCCGGCCGCGTCGAGCGCCTGACCCACGCCCTCGCGGCGGGCCAGGCCGTCGTTGAAGACTTCCGCTTCGACTACGGCTTCGACGACGAGATCGAGACGATCACCTCGGTGGCCGCGCCGCCCCTTCTGCCGCCCGAGAAGACCGCGGCGCAGGCCGACGCCGCCAACCGCGTCCCGCAATTCGGCCAGGCCGCCTACAGCTTCGACGACGACGGGCAGACGACGGCGAAGACGGACGCGCAGGGGACGACCGTTTACCAGTGGGATGCGCGCGGACGCCTCGCGCGCGTGACGCTGCCGGGCGGCGCGGCGGTGAGCTACGGCTACGACGCACTCGGCCGTCTCTCGTCGCGCACCTCGGGCGGGGCGGGCGTGACCTCGCTCTACAGCGGCGCGGACGTGGTGCTCGACCGCGCCGGCGGTGGGGCACTAACAGACTACCTGCACGGCCCGGGCACGGACGACCTGCTGCGGCACGCGGGCGCAGCCGGCGCGCTCTACCCATTGCCCGACCAACTCGGCAGCCCGGCCGCGCTGACCGACTCGGCCGGCAACGTCGTCGAGCGGCGCAACTACGAGCCGTTCGGCGACAGCGCCGGCAGCACGCTCACACGCTACGACTTCACGGGCCGCGAGCGCGACTCTCAGACCGGCCTCATCTACTACCGCGCACGCTGGTACGACCCCTCGCAGGGCAGGTTCATCTCGGAAGACCCGGCGGGCTTCGCCGGGGGCTTAAATATGTACGCCTACGTCTCTAACAACCCCGTCAACAAAACCGACCCATCGGGACTCTACGAGATAGACGTGCACTACTACCTCACCTACTTTCTGGCGCTCAAGACCGGCTGCTTCAAGGACTGGCAGGCCAACACCATCGCCAACGAGGATCAGGGAACCGACGAAGACTCCAACACCCTGCCCGGACTCGGCGACACCGAACAGCAGCGGATGCAGAACAGGGTCTTCCACGCGCTGCACCCGGGCGCGGGCGAGGGGGTGGGGTCGAAACTGCTGTGGCAGGGTGCGATGAACGAGGCCGGCGGCTATCGGTGGCTCGGGCGCTACCTGCACTACCTGCAAGACACCTTCAGCCACTCCGGCTACACCAACCACACCTACGGGCACTCGCCGCTCAACATGGGCCTCGGTAATTTAGTATATGGAGACCACGACACGGACAAGACCGCTTACGACCCGGTGAAGGCGAGGAGGATGGCGGGCGCGACGTGGAACGCGCTGCTCGAATACGCGAAGGCCAAGAAGTGTGGCTGCAACCCGCGGTGGGACGAGTCGTGGTGGAACCAGCTTAACAACTTCATTAACATCGCCACCGACTCACCGCGCTTATCCACCATTGATGCCAGGCAAAGGGAGATCGCTAATCCGGGGCTGGGCGACCCGGACGCACTGTTGAGGAAGAGGCGTGCCCTGGGACTGCCCGACAGGTATTCGGGCCAGTGGTAACGGACGTAGGTTAGTCTAGACTTGGGAGCATAAAGTATGGGCGCTATGTGCCTTCTCAAATATTTTGCCTTGGCCACCGGCGTGCAGATAGGACTTCTCGCCTTATGCGTATTGGTGCGCTACAAGTCGGTTTTCATCTACATTTACTGGCCGTGGATGTGGCTAGGCGAACAACTATTCGGCGCGGAAGGTGCCGGCGGTCACGCGATGGCCGGGGCGCCCACACTCGGCGGGCTGCTAGGCTTGATCGCCTATTCGCTCCTGGCCGGCGTGATAATCTGCCTATACAAAGTAAGAAGGCGGGCTCCGTAAGTCACATCAAGACGCCTGTGGCGTTGCTACCGATAGCGTCTCCGCGCGCTCCGACTTCAACGGGTGCGAGCACGACTCACAGACTCGCCTCCGCTAAGACCTTCGGCGGCGACGGCCTGGCCAGCCCCCGACTGAGGGGCGCTTTAAGTATCATCGCGAGCCCGCCCTCTTCGCCGGCCCCGCGGGCTGCTCGCCCCAGAGCAGGAGGCGTCCGTTTCGTACCCCGGCGTGAAGGATAATCATGCGGGCTGCTCCCAGCTTTCCCGGGCACCCACCTGTGCAGGCCGGACGGTAGACGCGAACCAGTTGACCTGCGAAGCTCGGAGCGTTCTCTATCGCCTACGAGATTCTTCGCGCTTCTCGCCTCTTATTTGCTGGAGTTTTTCTGCGCTCGCGCTCGGCCTCCAGTTGCCGTATGGCTCAACTGTTCCGAGGACATGTCTGTCAGCAGCCCCCAAGAGACCTGGCTTCCTCGGGGCGATTCTCCCCAAGTCAGCGTCTTTTCGCCTCCGTCAGGGAGTCATGACATAACGTATCTTCACGCATCAGGCGCGACGGCTCTAAAGCCGCTTCCTGACGGCCTAGCAGCGCCGCCGTGTCTCTCTCGCCTGCCCTTTCGGCGAGCCTGCGCGACGCCGGGCACGAGCCCGAGTCTGTTCTGTAGGTCGTTGAGCTTCGCCGCGGCGACTAACCAACGCCAGTCCAACTCGGGAAAATTGAGCAGCACCCACGGCAGCGCCTCGGTCAAGCGGCTGTCCAGGTTGTCGGTGCTCAAAGCGGAGAGGAGGACCTCGGCGGGATTCCTCCTCCTTTTTGGCTTCAGATACGACAGGCCGGGTACCCGAGAGCCGCCAAATTCAGGGCGAGCGGGTCTTCGTCGGCGGGGCGCACGCTATCCCACGTCAGTGTGGTGGGCAGCACGGCCGCCGACAGCCCGTAAAAGCCGGCTGCCTTTAGCGCCAATTGCTCCGGCAGACGCCTCTCGTCGCGCTCCAGCATGGAGAGATAGGGCTGGGACACTCCAAGTCTGCGGGCCGCTTGTTCTTGGCTCCACCCCTTTTCTTCTCTCCCGGATTTCATCTGCCGTCCCCTCAGCAGACGTCGAGGCTTGCGGAGGTTACGCCAAAAACCCCCTCATCCGAGAGGCGTCAGAGAACTGGTACATCCAGTATATCTAGCCCAACTAGTGCTACTAGTCATGTCAGCATTTGAAGTAAATCGCGGTAGTAGTTCCCGATTTCTAGATCTAATAAACATCCTAGAGCTTAAATAAATTCTTATTGACCCTAAGCTATTTCAAGCATACTATGTCGCCTATTATACGAGAAGGTACGAATGGCTCCGGCCTTTCTCGCACTTTTACCTCTCTGGAGGTCGTACTTGGCTACTCAGGAGTTCATCACGGCGACGGAGGCCTGTGAATTTTTAGGCGTCTCCCCTGACACATTTCGTCGAATTGTTAGGGATCTGAATCTGCCGACCGTCAGTGACCCGACTGACGCCCGCGTGAAGCTTTATAACCGCGCGGCTATTACGTCTCTCCGGCAGCAGCCTCTGACGATCCCGACCCGCCACTGCGTCATCACCCTCAGCAATAACAAGGGCGGCGTGAGCAAGACGACCTCCGCCATCTCGCTCGCCGCCGAGGCGGCCGCCGAAGGGCTCAGGGTGCTTCTCATCGATGGTGCGCCGCAGGCCTCGGCCACCAACTCCCTACTCGGAGAGGGGGACTGGTCGCCGGACACCGAACACGGCATTCTTATCTCCTGGCTGAAAGGTGACGCGGCCTTCCAGGAGTTGATTAAGCCGATCAGGTACAAAGATTACCAGATCGACCTCATCCCCAGTTCGTCGAAGAACGACCAGATCGACCGGGCCAACCCGCTGGAGGCTGTACCCGCCCTGCGGGAGTTCTTCGAGAGTTGGGACGACTCACCCTACGACTACATCTTCATCGACACCGACCCGTCGTTCGGCACGCTCGTCTCGATGTCCCAAGTG
>DAIRFV010000302.1:0-7089 GCA_036794905.1 Pyrinomonadaceae bacterium
CGTGGACGCCCAAAGCCGCCGGAGCCTACGGCCAAAACCCCTTGTTACCTTCATTTAAGCTCTTCGGCGGACGCCCCGCATTCCCGCCCCCGGCGCTCACCCTACGTACGCATCCTGCAAGATAGAGAGCCAGTGTACGAATGACAGACACGCCTATCATAATGCACGAGCAGCAGTTCCAACAGCTCAGGCTCATCCTGGGCAAGCTGCGTCTCGAATCTTTCTCCCGCGTCGTCTTTCTCGTGGACAAGAACGGCCAGCAGATCGCGACGCACGGCGACGTGGGCGACCTCGACACGACGAGCCTCGCGTCTCTGGCGGCCGGCAACGTCGCCGCCACGGGCGGGATGGCGCGCCTCATCGGCGAGAAGGAGTTCCCGACGCTCTCGCACGAAGGCGAGCGCGAGAGCATCCACATCTGCATCATCGGCCGCGTCCTGCTCGTCGTGGTCTTCGACGAGCGCTCCAGCCTCGGCCTCGTCAAGCTGCGCGTCAAGCAGGCTTCGCGCGACCTCTCCTCCCTCTTCGACGAACTCGAACGCCTTTCGGCCGAGCGCCGCGACCGCGAGGAGGCGCTCTTCGCCGAGATCACCGACGACGACATCGACAGCCTCTTCAGTTAGTAAAAAGTGATGAGTGACAGGTGATAAGAGAAGACAAGGCCCCTCTTCCTTATCACTCATCACTCATCACTCATCACTTGTCCCTGGAGTGCCATGACTTTCATCAACTACGCTTCGCGAGAGATCAACTGCAAGATCGTCTACTACGGCCCGGGGCTGTGCGGGAAGACGACCAACCTGCAATACATCTACGACACGACCGCGCCGACGGCCAAAGGCAAGCTCATCTCCCTAGCGACCGAGACCGACCGGACGCTCTTCTTCGACTTCATGCCGCTGGAGCTGGGGACGGTGCGCGGCTTTAAGACGCGCTTCCACCTCTACACGGTGCCGGGGCAAGTCTTCTACGACGCCTCGCGCAAGCTCATCCTGAAGGGCGTGGACGGCGTCGTCTTCGTCGCCGACAGTCAGGACGAGCGCATGGACGCCAACATCGAGTCGCTCTACAATCTGGAGGAGAACCTACAGGCCAACGGCTACGACCTGGTGAAGATTCCTTACGTGCTGCAACTCAACAAGCGCGACCTGCCGAACGTCATCCCGGCCGAGGAGATGGTCTCCGAACTCCGCCGCAAGGACGAGCCCGTCCACGAGGCCATCGCCTCGAAGGGCAACGGCGTCTTCGACACGCTCAAGTCGGTCGCCAAGCAGGTGCTCACCGAGCTGAGGAAGAGTTAGCCGCCCGAGCGACGCCGCACTCAAGCCATGCTCGTCACCGTCCTTCTGCGAAGTTTGGGTGGGTAAGCCGCGCCCGCGCGTGATATTCTTTCGAGCCCCGTGCCCACCTTTCGACTGAGGCCGCGGGGCTCACCTCTTTTCTGAAAGGACAACCTATGCGCCCCCGACACATCCTGACCTCATTTCTCTTCCTGCTCCTCCTGCTCCCGGCCGCCGCGCTCGCGCAGCCGCAGCAGCGCGACATGCAGAAGGAGCAGAAAATCTGGCAGCAGCTTCAGGCCGTCGCGCCGCAGTCGCTCGAAACCTTCAAGCGCGCGACCGAGGCGCTCGACGCCGACCAGCACGACGAGGCTGCGCGGCTCTACTCGGAGGTGACGAAGGCCGCGCCCGAGTTTACGCCCGCGCTCAGACGCGCGGGGGGCGCGCTGGCCGCGACGGGCCGGCGCGACGAGGGGCTCGCGCTGCTGGAGAAGGCCGCCACACTGGAGCGCTCGCCCGAGAACTTCATCACCCTCGCGAATGTGCTGGTCACCCCCGGGAGTGGCCGCGTGGCGTCGGCGGCCGAGAAGCAGCGCGCGTTCACGCTCGCGGTCGAGGCCGACCGGATGTCTTCCTCCGAGGACTCGTCCTACCCGGCGATGGTCGCGCACCTCGCGCTCGAACTAGAACGCGTGGACGTTTTCCAGAAGGCCGTCGGAACGCTCCAAAGCAAGTTCCCCGGCGAGCCGGGGACGCACTATTACACCGCCATCGACGCGGCGATCAGGGAGGACTGGGGGCGCGCCGAGTCGGAGATGGAGAGGGCCGAGGCGCTCGGCGTGCCGCACGAGGTGGCCGAGGAGTTCCTCAACTCGGGCGTGCGTTCGCGGGCGCGCGTGTGGCGCTACGTCTACTGGGTGCTCTACGCGGCGGCGGCGTGGGCGCTCGGGCTCGTGCTGCTGTTCGTGCTGGGCAAGGTCTTCTCGAATCTGACGATGCGCGCCGTGGACTCGGCCGACCCCGAAGAGCTGACGGGCGCGCGCCACGAGAAGCTGCGGCGCTGGTACCGCGGGCTCATCAACGTCGCGGGCTTCTACTACTACATCTCGCTGCCCGTGGTGCTCTGCCTCGTCGTGCTGGCGGTGGCCGCCGTCTTCTACGCCTTCACGGTGGTGGGGCGCATCCCCATCAAGCTGATGCTCATCCTCGGCGTCGGGGCGCTCATCACCGTCTACCAGATGATCCGCTCGTTCTTCGTCAAGCACGAGGAGGAAGACCCGGGGCGGCCGCTGCGCGAGGAGGAGGCGCCCGGTCTGTGGGCGCTGACGCGCGAGGTGGCGGGCGCGGTCGGCACGCGCGCCGTGGACGAGATACGCGTGACGCCGGGGACTGACCTCGCCGTCTACGAGCGCGGCAAATCCGCCGAGAAGCGGCAGGACAAGGCCACGCGCATCCTCATCCTCGGCGTCGGCGTCCTGAACGGCTTCAGCCGGAACGCCTTCCGCGCGGTGCTCGCGCACGAGTACGGGCACTTCAGCCACCGCGACACGGCGGGCGGCGAGGTGGCGCTGCGCGTCAACAAGGACATGGTGACGTTCGCCTACGCGATGGCCGAGGCGGGCCAGGCCGTCTGGTACAACCTCGCCTTCCATTTCCTGCGCGTCTACCACTTCATCTTCCGCCGCCTCAGCCACGGCGCGACGCGCTTGCAGGAGATGCTGGCCGACCGCGTCGCCGTCTACAACTACGGCGCGCGCGCCTTCGAGGAGGGCTTGCGGCACGTCATCTACCGCGACGTGGAGTTCAACCACCTCGCCGTGCGCGAGATCAACGCGGCCAGCGACGGCCGGCGCGCGTTGCAGAACCTCTACGAGCTGCCCGAGGCGAAGGGCGGCGAGGCCGAGCGCGACGTGGAGACGGCCTTCCGCGAGTCGCTCGAACGCAAGACGAGCGAGGACGACACGCACCCCGCGCCCGCCGAGCGCTTCCGCCTCGCCGAGCGCGTCAAGACCAAGGGCGAGCCCGAGGCCGACGGCACCGTCTGGGAGCTCTTCGCCGACCGCGAGGCCCTCACGCGCGAGATGAGCGAACTCGTCTCGCGCAACCTCCAGGCCGCGTAAGACGGGGGTGCCAGGCCCTCAGGCGATGTGTGCGCCCTGGGTTTCGAGGTAAAGCGAGTAGAGCGATTGGCTGGCCGTCATGAAGAGGCGGTTTCTCTTCGGCCCGCCGAAGCAGAGGTTGCTGCAAATCTCCGGCAGGCGAATCTGCCCGATGCGCTCGCCGTCCGGGGCGAAGACGTGCACCCCGTCGTAGCCCGGGCCCGCCCATCCGGCGCCCGCCCAGACGTTGCCGTCAACGTCGGCGCGGATGCCGTCGGCGAAACCGGCGCGCTCGACGCCGTCCACTTTCATCTTCATGGAGGCGAACTCTCTGCCGCCGCGCAGCCTCGCGCCGTCAACCTCGAAGACCATGATGCTGCGCGGCGCCTCGGGGTAGTGTGAGCCGCCGGTCTCGGCGACGTAGAGTCTCTTGTAGTCGGGCGAGAAGCAGAGCCCGTTCGGCTTGTAGACCGCGTCCGTGGCGACACCCATCTTTCCGTCGGGGCCGATGCGATAGATGGCCTCCTTAATGCTCCGCACCTTGGCCCCGCCCTCGTACAGGCTGCCGTAGCCGGGGTCTGTGAACCAGACGGAGCCGTCGGGGTGCGCCACGGCGTCGTTGGGTGCGTTGAGCGGCTTGCCCTGCCACTGTTCCGCCAGCACGGTCACCGTCCCGTCGTGCTCGTGCCGCACGACGCGGTGCGTGGCGTGCTCGCACGAGATGAGCCGGCCCTGGAAGTCGAAGGTGTTCCCGTTGCTGTTGTTCGAGGGGGACTGGAAGACGCTCACGCGGGCGTCGTCCGCGAGCCAGCGGTACTTCACGCCCTCGGCCACATCGCTCCAGACCAGGTAGCGCCCGACGCCGTTCCACGCGGGCCCTTCGGCCCAGCGCATCCCCGTGTGGAGTCGCTGTATCGTCGCGTTGCCGACCTTGTATCTGGCGAACCGCCCCGTCAGGACGACCACGTCGGGCTCCGGGTAGCGAACGGGCGGCGCGCCCGGCCCGTAGTCGCGTTGCTGCCCCGATGCGAGACGGACGCCCGCGGCCGCCACGGCCCCGGCGAGGAACGAGCGGCGCGTGAACGCCGCGGAGGTTTCGTTGAATCCCATTTTAAGACCATCCCGATGGTCAGGTTCGTTCACACCGGCGGTGGTGCGGACCGATGGGGGGGCGCCTGACCGGAATCAGATGAGCGATTTGATCATGAGGAGGCCGTCGCCGCCGTTGGAGTAGTAGCGCGGGAGGCGCTGCGTGACGGCGAAGCCGAGTTTCTGGTAGAGGTCTTGCGCGCCGGTGTTGACCGAGCGGACCTCGAGACGCATGATGCGGACGCCGCGGCGGCGGAAGCCCTCCTCGACCTTGAGCAGCATGCGCTGGGCGACGCCGCGGCGGCGGTGCTCGGGGGCGACGCCGAGCGTGGTGACGTGCCCCGTCCGGTCGGGCTCGACGATGCCGACGATGAAGCCGATCATCGTGCCGTCGGGCGTCACCGCGCGGTACGAGACCGACTCGGGCGAGGTCAGGAGGTACTCGAAAGTCTCGCGGCTGTACGCCTCGCCGTCCACGAAGCAGCGCAGGTCGAGGCGCCAGCACTCGTCGAGCTGCGCCACGGTGAGCGGCCGCACGTCGTGGCGACTCTGCGCGGCCGCGCGCAGGCCCTTCCCCGCGCCGACGGCGCCGCCCTCGCCCTCCTCGCCCGCGCCCCCGGGGAAGAGCCGCGAGCGGATTTTTTTCAGCACGGCCATACGTGTAAATAGTAAATGGTAAACGGTGAATGGTAAATAGAGATGATGTTGAGGCGCCCGAGCCGGGTGGCGCTCTGCCGCCATTCAATATTGACCGCTCGCCATTCGCTAAACGATGAGCATGCAGTCGCCGTAGCTGTAGAAGCGGTAGCGCGCGGCGACGGCGTGGCGGTATGCGTCGAGCACGAGTTCGCGGCCGGCGAAGGCGCTGACGAGGACGAGCAGCGACGAGCGCGGCAGGTGGAAGTTCGTCAGCATCGCGTCCACGGCGCGGAAGCGGTGGCCGGGCGTGATGGTGAGCCCCGTCTCGCCGCGCCCCGCCCGGACACGACCCCCTTCATCGGCCGCCGATTCGAGCGCGCGCACGGTCGTCGTCCCCACGGCCAGCACGCGCCGGTTCGCCTCCTTCGTCCCGTTAATCAACTCGGCCGCGCCCTCGCTGATCTCGAAGCGCTCGGCGGCGACGCGGTGCTCGGCGAGGTCTTCGGCGCGCACGGGCGCGAAGGTGCCGTAGCCGACGTGGAGCGTGACCTCCGCGGTGCGGACGCCGCGCGCGCGCAGACTCTCGAAGACCTGCGGGGTGAAGTGCAGCCCGGCCGTCGGCGCGGCGATGGCGCCGGGCGCGGCGGCGTAGACGGTCTGGTAGCGCTCGCGGTCTTCCTCGGCCGCGGCGAGGTCTCGCCCGTCGCGCTTGATGTAGGGCGGCAGGGGCATCCGCCCGAACTCTTCGAGCAGCGAGGCGAAGTCGCCTTCCGCATGGAAGCGGACGACGCGCCCCGCGCCGTCCGCGGTCGCCGCCAGCGTCTCGGCCGCGAGCCGTCCGTCGCCGAACGTCGCGCGCGCGCCCGCTTCGAGCCGGCGCGCGGGTTTGGCCAGGACTTCCCAAACCTCACCTTCAAACTCCTCGCGCCGCCGCACGAGGAGGAGTTCGACGCGCCCGCCCGTCGGCTCGCGTCGCCCGACGAGCCGCGCGGGGAAGACGCGCGTGTTGTTGACGACGACGGCGTCGCCCTCCCTCAGCTCCGCAGGGAACTCCGCGAACGACGCGTCGCGCCAGGTTCCCCCGGCGCGTCCGACGACCAGCATCCGCGACGCGTCGCGCCGCCCGAGCGGGTGCTGTGCGATTAACTCTTCGGGCAGCTCGAAGTCGAAATCAGAGATGAGCATAAGAGCAGCAGGCAGCAGGCAGATGGCAGTAGGCAGTTGAAAGCCCCGGAGGGGCGGGAGGTTTATAGCCCCAAACTGAAATTAACTGTCCAGGCTCCGGAGGGGCGGCATGACACATGTCGCCCCTGACGGGGCTCGCGTTCAAAGACACGTCCGAACTATAAACATCCCGCCCCTCCGGGGCTCCTCAACCTGCCTGCAACTGCCGTCTGCCTGCTGCCTACTTTCACGAAGGCGAGGCCGGGGTCTCGGCCGCGATCTCTTCGGCGGCGTGCTCCTGGTGGAGGACGACGGAGAGCTGCGCGCCGAACAGGAGGATGAGGCTGGAGACGTAGCTCCACGTGAGCACGGCGACGACCGCGCCGACCGAGCCGTAGATTTCGTCGTAGTGGAAGTATTGCAGGCTCGACGCGAAGATGTACTTGGCCCCCTCCCACAGCAGCCCCGCGACGATGGCGCTCGGCAGCGTGTCGCGCAGCGTGACGCGCCCGTTCGGCACCAGCCGGTAGACGACCGCGAAGAGCGCGACGGTGATGACCGCGCCGGCCGCGGCGAAGAGTGACTGCCAGAAGGCGTTGCCGACGAAGGTCAGCCACGCCGAACGGCGCACGATGCGGACGGGGAGCTGGTCGATCAGTTCCTGCAACCCGACGAGGATCGAGGTCAGGAAGACCGAGAGGATGAGCAGGAGCCCGACCGCGCCGATCATGCCGAGCGTGACCGCGCGCCCGTGCAGGAAGTCGCGCGGGCGCGTCCCCCAGAGGCGGTTGAGCGCCCGCTCGATGACGGCGAAGACC
>DAIRFV010000055.1:0-13615 GCA_036794905.1 Pyrinomonadaceae bacterium
AGCGTGTTGGCCGTGCCGAGGTCGATGGCGAGGTCGCTGGAGAATAGGCTGAAGACGTTCGGTAGGGACATGAGAAACTCCAACTACGAAGGGTACGAGATTGGTCAAAGAGGGTCGGGAGAATGGGGGGAAGTGAAAAGCGGTGTCTTTGACGGTGAACAAAGACAAACGCAGTTTAAAGGTATGCCCGCCGCTCTGTCAAGAAAGTTCTAAAAAATCGCCGTCGCAGAGGATATGATTACGGTGGGCGTCGCTTGGAGATGGGCGACGAGTACGCCGAGAGCAGGCCCGGGGCGCCGAGCAGTTCGAGCGAAGATAAGAAGGCTCGCCGGTGGCGACGCTGGCGGTCAAGTAAAGGGGTGTGAGCGGAGGCCGGAATGCCTGGCGGCGCCGGCGTTCAGAGTCTGAAACACGATGTCGTACGAGCGTAGACTCTACCACCGTGTGTCCGTCAGGCTCGACGTGCTCTGGGAGGGCGCGGCGGTCAGCGACTTCGCCGAGATCTCCGACATCAGCCTCGGTGGGTGTTACGTAAGAACCGCCGCCAAGGTGAGTCCCGGGGAGCAGGTGACGCTGGATGCGCTGCTGCCTCGCGGCAGGAACATCCGCCTGACCGGCGAGGTGATGCATCGGCAGTGGCCGGTCGGCTTCGGGGTCCGCTTCACGGGTCTCGGCTCCGACGAGGATTACGAGGAGCTCCTGAGCCTCACCAGTTGAGCCGGAGGCTGACATGAAGGAAGATGACGTCGTTTACGGCGACACGTTTGCGGTGAAGCACCTCTGGGGCATGAAGCGCCGCTTCCCGCGCTACAACCTCATAGTGCCGGTGCGGGTCGCCTACGGGGAAGGGCTCGCCGTCTCGATTGTCACCGCCCTGACGCGCGACATCTCCCTCGGCGGTATGGGGTTCCTGGCGCCCGCGCCGCTGGGGGTGCCGGAGAACGATGTCCTGTCCATGAAGTTCGAGGCGCACGGTCTGCCCGAGCCGCTGGTGATCTCGGGGACCGTCGCCTACGAGAACCCCCGGGACGGGGTCGGTGTCAGCTTCCCGGACTTAACGGGGAGGACGCGGACGAGGCTGAAGCAGCTGCTCACCTCCATGTCGTCGTGGGACATACCCTGGCAGTGAAATATGGGCGCGGGGTCACGGACCTCCGATTCTTCCCATCCGGGACAGCCTCGTGTCCATGGCGATCTGCCCGCTCGCCTCGTAAAGGCGTAAAGCTTCTGTCGCGCACTAGCTAAATCTCCGGCGCGTCTTCAAACATGACAAGCTTCAAAGAACCCTTCCGGCCGAATTTGGCGGAATACATCTGGCTGTCAGCTATGCGTATTAGGTCATCTACTCCGCACTTAGGGTTGGGGCAGATCACGGCCCCAATGCTTAGGGCGACCGGAATGCCTCTGTCGTGCATGGCGACAGCAAGGTTATCTTGGATTTTCTTCAACGCCGCTTCAGCAGCCTCTTTACCGGTCTCCGGCAGCAAAATGCCGAACTCGTCGCCTCCCAGCCGGGCCACGATGTCCGCCGATCTTAAACTGGTCTTGATGCTATCGGATATGGTTTTCAAGACTGAGTCGCCGACGTCGTGTCCGTACCGGTCGTTGACCTGTTTAAAGTCGTCAACGTCGAGGAAGGCGACCGTCAGGGTGTGCTTGTAGCGAGCGGACCGACGAATCTCGGCCGAAACTGTCTCGTTGAATGCCCTCTTATTCGCAATCCCTGTTAAATCGTCCGTCCTCGCCAACTTCCGCTCTTCAGCGAGTGCCCTTTTGAGGGTCGGGCCGGTGGCTCTCCGTTTCCGTGCGGGTTTACGTTGGCTTAAAAGCTCCCTGTGACGCGCGTTGATGATGAAGGCAAGGCTTTGGTGCGTGGTACCCAGGAGATGCGCCGCCCGGGTGATGCGGCCTAGCGCCGCGTTGAGAGCGGAGCGAATCAGCCGACCTTCATAGTGCCTGATCTCCTCCTCTAAGGAGCATTTCGCCCACGGTTCTGCAAAGTCACCCTTGCGGGTATGCCGCATTGCCAATATGTCCACCACTTCCGGGGAGATCACCGCCCCGTCGGAAGCGGCCCCAAAAGTGTGCTCGATCAAGTCACGAAGTTCGCCCACGTTCTCTTTGAGTTCAAGTCGCCGCATCGCCTCAACACTCTCTGGCGTGAAGGTGACGCGCTTGCCGTGCCGCCTGCCGGCATCCTCAATCAAGCCTTGGGCGATTGCTGGAATGTCTTCGGCGCGCGCCCGGAGAGGGGGGATTTCAATACGGGACGCGCTAAGTACATTCAACAGGTCCGCCCGGAATGTCCCGGCCGTCGCCTCATGACTGAGGTCCCGGTTCGTGGCTGCGATGATCCTCACGTCAACGCTCCGCGGTGCTCTGGTGCCTGCATGCGGGAACGCCCTCTGTGTAACTAGTTGCAGGAGTACCGCCTGATTCCTCATGGCGAGGGCGCCGGCCTCGTCCAGGAACAGAGTTCCCCCGGCAGCTTCACAAACTAGGTGAGCCCAGTCGCCATCCTGCAAGTCAGTGGGGCGGAACTTGGGGTCGATGTTTTGCGATTCGTCATGACAGTCGGGCCCTAGGGCTACACAGTTGAGCACGACGAATTTGCCGGTCCGCCCGCTCCACTCGTGCATTAAACGTGCGAGCTCCTCCTTGCCCGTTCCGGCCTCGCCGTGGATTAGAATTGGCTCGTTCAGGGCCGCAACTTGGCGTGCCTTGCTCAACACGGACGACGCCTTATCGGAGACGTGGATGAGGCTGTATGTGGTGATCTCACCAGGTCGGCTGATTGAGGATACGGCGCGCCGCGCGCACAGGCGCAAACGTTTCAAGTGTTCGGGGTTCTGCGAGCGGGTGAGGAGTTGATCTGCCCGCTCGTAAAGGGAGCGGACCTCTGACGCTGATAGGCAGTCGCCCACCTCTTCGATGAGCGCGAGCGCGGCGCTACCCGCGCCCTCAAAATCGCCGACGCCCTCTGCTACTTCGGCCGCGCGTAGCAGGACGGCGTATGCCTGGCTCGACCGTTTTAGACGTCCGAGAGCGACGCCGTGAGTCGTGAGGGCTTCGGCCAGCAGCGCCCGCTGGTCCCCCCTCTCCAATGTGCGCACGACGGCATCGGCTAGATTCTCCGCTTCGGCCGTTTCCCCCTGAGCCAGTAACGCCCGCGCCCGCGTTTCATCCACCTGCGCGATGTTGTAACCGTCTCCGAGTTCGACGAACAGGCGCCGGGCACAGTGTAGGTGCTCGTACGCTTCCCCAAAACGTCCGATCTTATAGAATAGTACCCCGATGTTATTCTCTACGCGGGCGTGGTAACGGGCGTGGCCGGCCTGTTCGAAGTGATAACTCGCGGCCGTGTACTCTACGAGAGCGTGGTCGATATAAGCTTCCGCACCGGTGGCTCTGCCGAGGCCCTCATAGACTACCGCGCGGGTATTGTGGAAGCTGCCTTTCAGGGCATGCTTGTCAGCGGATTCAAAAAGCGGCGCCGCATCATTGAGGACGCAGAGAGCCTCGCGCAACTGATCCGTCTCGACTTCAATAATGGCGCTGCGCAACAAGGCTACCGCCCTTACGCGAGAATCCCCGCCTTCGCCCAGTAGCTGGACGGCGTGGCGCAGCAGCGTCCGTGACTCATTAAACGCGCCCTCCCGCCAGTAGCACCAGGCCAGCTCCACCTCGGCCTCGGCTGACCGACCCGTCTCACCGAGCGACTCAAAAAGCCTGATGCTCTCACTAATGAGGTCTTTAGCCGCCTCCTGCTTCCCGGCCATTCGCTGGGCGCTCGCCAGCGAGCTCGAGAGAGAGCCCGCCCTCAGCAGCACCTCACCCCGCGCACGCGCCCCCAGCCTGTCGACGTCGGGACGTTCGCCTACCCCCCGCCACAGGCCGCCCAGTATGCTGCTCGCCGCCTCGTAGTGCCCGTCCTCTTCGAGCTCTTTACTGAGCGCGCAGAGGAGGCCGGCGCGCGCGTCCGGGTCGAGTCCTGATTCGTTAAGGAGCTGGATTGAGTTAACGCCTAATCTCAATTAGAGGACTCCTTCCTGTAATGGGCAAGTGGGTGGCGCCGCGGCTCCCCGTTGGGCCCGCTGACAATTCGCATTAAATCCAAGTGGGGCAAGGATTAGGACTTTAGCAAGCACGCTGGCTAAAGCTTTATCTTTAGCCAAGGCTAGTGCTATCATGCGCCTGCTCGATTGGCCGATCGACGATACGCCCTGTAGCCCCATGCGCGGAAACCCCCTACTTCCGAAGGAGAATTAATATGAAAGTCCTACGAAACGTCCTTGGTGCATGTGCGATAACGATGATCTTCTCCGGTTCGACCTTTGCCGGCATAATGCACACCGGGTGCCAGTCGCACGTCGCGGTCAACTCGACGTCCTTAACCCTCGAGGTGGCCGTGAACGTGGTACTCGGTTTAGTCGGCCTTATCTGATACGCTCGAAAGACCCGCTGACCCTGGCATAGTCGCGGCTCCGGCCGCCCTCGCATTCTATCTGCCACATAAAACAGATAGCGGCAGTCACCAGTCTGCCAGCCTCACCCTGCCCCGCGGAGTTTGAGCTTCGTAGATTTACTAGTGTTTAGAGTGTGAGCTCAAGGCAAAGGATTCCGACGACCTCATCAAACTTCCAAGCTGGGGCATAAATTCGCATTTTAGCCGGTGCCGCATATCCTACCTATACGTATATCTACTTAAAAAACTGACGGAAACCACGTATTTAGATAAGGTCACGACCCTGAGCTAGCGTATAAACCTAAACTGGCGGCGGTGGCAGTGGCGGCTATGATGTGAGGTAAAATATTGGCTGATTGCCTTACGGGCAATATTTAAAGTAAATACGCAAACTTGGCTTAACGGCGTAACATGAACGGCGAGGTAGACCGGTCACAATCGGAGGGGGCTTACGAGCGTCGCGAGCGGGAATATGCTGTTCTCCGTGCCATTACTGACATCTCCGCGGAGACGGACCTCACCGAAGGCATATCAGCGTTGAGAAGTGCGTTGGAAGCACATCTGGGCATGGCCGGCGCTGCGGTCATACTTTACGGCAGGACGGACGAGGCCCCCGGCGTGCAGTTATCTTGGGGTATACCCGAAACCCTCATTGACAGTTTGTCGTCTGCCTTAGTTGACAGCACACCCGGGCGATATTTATTGGCGCGGCCGGAACTTAATGATTTAAGTTCATCCCTCGGCACCCGGGCGTACTTACCCGCACAAGGTCGGGCACAATACCTCTGCGTTCCCCTGCTGACGGGGGAGAGACTTCTGGGTATTACCGTCTTCACTGGCGGCGAGGAAGGTGTTTTCGACGAAGACTCTATAACCTTCTTAGAAATAGTGGGGCGACAAATCGGCGCCGCCGCCGGTAGGATCTCTTTATCCGCGCAGCTGTTCGACGAGCGGAAAAGGTTGCAGTCCCTCTCTCGCCGCATCGTGCAGGTACAAGAAGATGAGCGGCGCCACCTTGCGCGCGAGTTACATGATGAGATCGGTCAACTGTTAACCGGCGTGAAGCTGGCGCTCGAGATGAGCGCGCGTTTTAGTTCGGATTCAGTCCGGGGTGCCCTGTTTAACGCCGGCGCGGTGGTGGATAACCTTTTGGCGCGGGTGCGCGTCATGTCGCTCAACTTGCGCCCGGCGATGCTCGACGACCTGGGGCTCTTACCCGCCTTACTGTGGCACTTCGAAAATTACTCCGGCCAGACGGGTGTCAGCGTGGACTTTAAACATAAAGGGCTCGGGCGCAGACTCCGAACCGAGTTGGAGACGGCGGCCTACCGGATCATCCAGGAGGCCCTGACCAACGTCGCGAAGCATGCCGGGGCGAAAGAGGCGATCGTGCTCGCCTGGGTTGACGGGGCCAGCCTGTGCCTCCAAGTTGAAGACAGGGGGAGCGGCTTCGAGCCCGGGTCTTCCCGCACCGACCACCCCACCAGTGGTGTGTCCGGGATGCGTGAGCGCGTGGTTTCGCTGGGCGGTAAGTTCAGGCTTGAATCCTCGCCGGAGGACGGAACTGTTGTATTCGTGGTGCTGCCGCTTGACGCGGGACTCGGGGATGATTAGATCGGGAGGGCAGGTGTGACTACGGTTGTGTTAGCAGATGACCACGCCATTGTCCGCCACGGCTTGCGTGCGCTGCTGGAGATGGAGTCGGACATCCAATTAATCGGCGAGGCTGAAGACGGGCTGGAGACCATTAGGATGGTGGAGCAGTTGAGCCCGGACATCTTAATAGTCGACCTCGTCATGCCCGGGCTCGGCGGCCTGGAGGTCACGCGGCAGGTGCGTAAGAGCTCGCCTCAGACCCACGTCATCATCTTGTCTATGCACGCTAACGAAGCCTACGTGCTGGAGGCGCTGAGGTACGGCGCCCTGGGGTACGTGCTCAAGGGCTCGCAGGTGGCCGAGCTGGTGCAGGCGACAAGGGTTGTGGCGTCAGGACGACGGTATTTGAGTTCCCCCCTGTCGGAAAGAGCTATAGACGTCTACGTTCAGAAATCCGAAGCCTCGATCTCGGACAATTACGAAACGCTCTCTCACCGGGAGCGACAGGTCTTTCACCTGATCGCCGAGGGCCATACCAACGCTGGGGTCGCGGGCCGGCTCTTCATTAGCCCCCGCACCGCCGAGACCCACCGCGCCAACGTCATGCGCAAACTTAACCTGCAGAATCACACGGACGTGATTCGCTACGCCATCCGGCGGGGCATTATATCCGCAGACGGCTGACGGCTCGGTGGTTACTCGGCATCACAAAACCTGAGCCCGCCACCATGGGCGTTGACTCCCGACGGGCGGGCGGAACACAACTTATCCCGCCCGGCCCGGTCGGAGCGGAAGGAGCCAGATTCGTGGCCGAAGATACTATAGAAGACGGCGCCGGTGATGCAGCCGCGTGGCGCGAGATCGGGCGGATGAACGACGAGTGGGTGAGGGCCCTGGAAACCCGGGACGTCACGACGCTCGACCGCATCATGGCGGACGACTTCGTCTTCACGCACCCGATGGAGGGCGACGGCAAGGGGCAGTTCATCGCCGACGTCGAGTCTGGGGACGTGAGGGTCGAGCACATGGGCCGCGAGCGCGTGACGGTGCACGTCTTCGGGGACGCGGCGGTGCTGAGCTGCCGCGACACGGCGAGGTGGCAATACAAGGGGCGGGACTTCACCGGGGTGTATAACACGCTCCACGTCTACGCGAGGCGGGGCGGCCGCTGGCAGCTCGTAGCGATCCAGTCGTGCCATTACTCATGAGCGGGCGCGGCGGGCTGACGGCTCCCGGTTGATGGTCATACGCCGCGCCGGTTGTGTGGTATGAGTGCTGAGGAAGAGTCGGAGCGTCTGTTCTCGTACGGGACGTTGCGGGACGAGGCGGTGCAGCTCGCCACGTTCGGCCGGAGGCTGGAGGGCGAGCCGGACGCCATGCAGGGGTACCGCCTCAGCATAATCCTGGTTGAGGACGAGGACTTCGTGGCCGCGAGCGGGTCCGCGCGCCACCGCAATCTGCAATTCACCGGCGCCGCGTCGGACGTTGTCGAAGGCACCGTATTCGCGGTAACGGGGAGGGAACTCGAGCAGGCCGACGCTTACGAGCCCGCCGGCTACAGACGCGTGCCCGCCCGGCTGAGGTCGGGCCTGGTGGCGTGGGTATATATGAATACAACTCAGTAGCACCGGGCCCGGGCGTGCCGCCCTCAAGGCTGGCATGCCCGTTCGCTTGTGCGCCCTTATGCCTGCGCCCGACCCGCAGCCCTACTTGCCTTCCCCGTTAGTTTTGCTTCCCGACCCCTCCCCGGTGCCGGAAGACATGCGGCAGGTGCCGTCGAAGACGGCCCCGCTCTCGATGACGAGCGAGGGGGTGCGGATGTTGCCCGTCACGCGCGCCGTCCTCCCCAACTCGATCAGGCTCGAGGCCGTGATGTCGCCCCTGACGGTGCCGTAGACCTTGGCCGTCGCCACCGAGATGTCCGCCTCCACGAGTCCGTCGGTCGAGACGATGAGCGTGCCGTCGCCGGAGGAGATCCTGCCGGAGAGGTGACCGTCCACCCTCATCATGCCCTTGAAGGTGGCGTCTCCGGTCAGGTGCGTGTCGTTGCCGACGAAGCCGCCGAGGTTGCCCTCCTTAATGTCCCGGACGATGGCCTCACTCTCGGGGACGGCCTGTGTAGTCGATGACGTCTGCGGTGCCGGCTGGGGCTGCATTTTGATCTCCTGCGGGGAAGGTCGGTAGTGCGGGTCGTTTCTAGCCGACTTCCGCCGAGAAGGCAAGTAAAATCTCAGATTCGGCGAAGCCTCTTGCTTCTTGAATGCGCGCCAGGTAAATATTCGCGTACAGTTCGCATACAAAATGAAAAAGGGCGCACCGTGGGCGCCCGTAAGTCATGGATTCGGTTGAAGGCGGCGGTCGGAATCGAACCGACGAATAAAGGTTTTGCAGACCTCTGCCTTACCACTTGGCTACGCCGCCGGAAAGATAAGGATGAAGGCGGAAGAATGAGGGAAGCGTTTTCGTCCTTCATCCTTCCGCCTTCATCCTTCGCGGAAGCGGGAGACGGGATTTGAACCCGCGACTTCGACCTTGGCAAGGTCGCACTCTACCACTGAGTTACTCCCGCGTGAGCGTTTGAATTCTACTGATTCAAACGCCTTTGTCAAGCGGCCCTAGTCCCGGCCCCGTCCGCGCGCCAAACGCCCGAGGCCGTCGTTTGACACGCGACGGGCGATGCCCTCAAACTCTCCCGCGCCGGTCACCCGCCGGCGCCAACCTCCAGAACACCCCGTGCGGAAAGACGTCTCCGGAGGAGACCCCGAGCCATGACCATGACCTTCAAACTTTTCGACCGCCGAACTCAGTCGCGCGCACGCGCCGCGCTCGCCGCGCTCTGCTGCGCCTTCGCCGCGGCCGGCGCGCTCTCGGCGCAGACCTTCCAGAAACCGCCTCGGGCCGTGCTCGACGTGCTGAACGCGCCCGTGCCGCCCGTCGGCGCGCTGAGCCCGACGCGCGAGTACATGCTGCTCGCGCAGGGCGTGCGCTACCCGCCGATCTCGGAGCTGGCGGAGCCGATGCTGCGGCTGGCGGGGCTGCGCATCAACCCGAACACGACGGGGCGGCACCGCGCGCCCTATTACGTCGCGCTGTCGCTCAAGCGCGTCGCCGACGGCTCGGAGCGTAAAGTCGAGCTGCCCGTCGGCGCGCAGGCGGGGTTCCCCGTGTGGAGCGCCGACGGCCGCCGCTTCGCCTTCACCAACACGACGCCGACGGGCATCGAGCTGTGGGCGGGCGACCCGGCGACGGGGCGCGCGTGGAAGCTCAAGAATGTCACGGTCGGCGCCGTCTACGGCACGCCCGTCCAGTGGATGCCGGACAATAGAACTTTGCTGGTGCAGACCGTCCCGGCGAAGCGAGGCGCGCCGCCCGCCGAAGTGACCGTGCCGAGGGCCCCGAACGTGCAGGAGAGCTCGGGCCGACCCGGCCCCGTCCGCACGTATCAAGACCTCCTGAAAGACCCGCACGACGAAGACCTGTTCGACTACTACGCCACGTCGCAGCTCGCGCTCGTGGATGGGGAGTCGGGGAAGACGACGGCGCTCGGCGCGCCCGCGGTCTTCGAGACGGCCGAGCCCTCGCCCGACGGCGCGCACCTCATCGTCGCGCGACTGCGCCGGCCCTACTCGTACCTGCACCCGGCCAACGACTTCCCCAAAGAGGTCGAAGTGTGGAACCGCGACGCGAAGGTCGAACACAAACTCGCCAGCCACCCGCTCGCCGACGAGGTGCCCATCGAGGGCGTGCGCAAAGGGCCGCGCTCATACCAGTGGCACCCGACCGAGCCCGCCACGCTCGTCTGGGCCGAGGCGCTCGACGACGGCGACCCGCGCAAGAAGGCGCCACACCGCGACCGCATACTCGCCCTGAAGGCGCCTTTCGCGGGGCAGCCCGCGGAGGTCTTCAAGACCGAGCACCGGTTCAGAGGGATCGAGTGGGACGAGCGCGGCGAGCTGATGTTCGTGCGCGACTACGACCGCGACAAGCGCTGGATACGCACGCAGTTGCTCGACGCGTCGAAGCCCGCCGCCGCGCCGCGCGTCGTGTGGAGCCACAGCACGAACGAGCGCTACAACCACCCGGGCACGCCGCTCGTGCGCGAGACGGCGAACGGCAGCAAGGTCATCGAGCGCCACGGCGACTTCATCTACCTGACCGGCTCGGGCGCCACCCCCGAGGGCGACCGCCCGTTCCTCGACCGCCTGAACCTCCAGACGCTCAAGGCCGAGCGCCTCTTCCGCTCCGACGCCAAAGCCTACGAGGCGGTCGTCGCGCTCGTCGGCAAAGACGCGCGGCAGGTCATCACGCGCCGCGAGCGCCCCATCGAACCCGCCAACTACTACGTGCGCACGCTCGACGCGAACGCGCCCGACGGCGGCGCTGCGGGCGACACCAGCTTGAGGGCGCTGACGAACATCCCGGACGCGACGCCGCAGTTGCGCGACATCAAAAAGCAGCTCGTCAAGTACAAGCGCGCCGACGGCGTCGAGCTGTCGTTCACGCTCTACCTGCCGCCCGGCTACAAGGAGGGGACGCGGCTGCCGACGGCCGTCTGGGCTTACCCCCTGGAGTTCAACGACCCGGCGACGGCCGGCCAGGTGACGGGCTCGACGCAGCGCTACACGGCGATCACGGGGCCTTCGCACCTCTTCCTCCTGCTCGCGGGCTACGCCGTGCTCGACAACACGACGATGCCCATCGTCGGCGACCCCGAGACGATGAACAACACCTACGTCGAGCAGATCGTGGCGGGCGCGAAGGCGGCGATCGACAAGGCGGTCGAGATGGGCGTGACCGACCCCGAGCGCGTGGGCGTCGGCGGCCACTCCTACGGCGCGTTCATGACGGCCAACCTGCTCGCGCACTCCGACCTCTTCCGCGCCGGCATCGCGCGCAGCGGCGCCTACAACCGCACGCTCACGCCCTTCGGCTTCCAGAGCGAGCGGCGCACTCTGTGGGAGGCGCCCGAGATGTACATCAAGGTCTCGCCCTTCATGGTCGCGCACAAGATCAACGAGCCGATCCTGCTCATCCACGGCGAGGCCGACAACAACACGGGCACTTTCCCCGTGCAGTCCGAGCGCATGTACCAGGCGCTGCGCGGCCACGGGGCGACCGTGCGCTACGTCACGCTCCCGCTCGAAGCGCACGGCTACGCCTCGCGCGAGTCCACCGAGCACGTCCTCTACGAGATGATTAACTGGTTCGACAAGCACGTGAAGAACGCCCCGCCGCGCAAGCCCGGGGCCGATGACCGCGAGGTCAGCCGCCGGCCTTAAGACGGTAATCACAGAGACACAGAGGCACAGCTAAAACCAATTTAGCTGTGCCTCTGTGTCTCTGTGATTAATTTTCTTACTGCCCGAATCTCTGTCTGTACTCGATCGAGGTGATGAAGGCTTTGACCATCTCGGCCGCGACGTAGTTGCCGTCGAACTCGTTGAGCTTCGAGAGCCAGAAGTTGTAGCCCTCCGCGTCGGGGTTGCGGCGGAGGTAGCCGTGGTATTGGAGGAGGACGAAGGCCGTGTTGAACTCGGCGGCCCTCACCGAATTCGAGTCGGCCGCCACGCGCAGCGCGGCCGCGCGACCCGCCTCGACGGACGGGGCCGCGTTGTAGGCATCGACGGCGGCCTGCCGCTCGGCCAGCGTCCCGGGGAAGCCCGCCGAGGCGTAGAGCGCGCCCACGTAAGACACGGCGTCCGTCTGCGGGAAGCGCGCGTTGAAGGCGGGGCTGCCCGCGATTTGCGCGGCGTAGGCGTCCTTGTTGGCTTCGAGCGCCTGCTGGTAACCGGGCTGGCCGACGACGACGTTCTGGCCGAGCTGCCGTTGGGCGTCGGTCGTCTCGTCGAACGTCATCCTCGTCGCCGCGTCGTTCGAGCGCCGGCCGAAGGCCACGCGCTGGAGCCGTACGGCGTAGAAGCCGCCCTCCTGAAATTCGATGGAGAGGAAGAAGGCCGCGCTGACGTTGACGCGCTTGACCTCGCGGCACGCCGCGTCGCCCATGCACTTCTCGATCTCGTGAGTCCAGAAGCCGAGGCCCGACTCGTCCGGGTCGCGGCCGAGGAAGTCGCGGTAGTGCTGGCGGACGAAGAAGGGCTCGTAATCAATACGCACGGGCATCGAGACCTGCGGGCGCAGGACGAAGAGACCCTGCTCCATGCCGCTCGCGATGACGGTGCCGCTGGCGAAGAAAGGGTAGTTGCCCCACGTCCCGTTGAAGAGCGCCTGGTCGTCCACCGGGTACACGTCGAAGAAGGCGACCTCGTTCAGCGAGGCCGTCGCGGCGTTGCGCACGTCGAGGATGCGGACGCCGCTGCGGTAGTTCGACTCGAAGGCCAGGAGGCCGCGGACGTAGAGGTTGTGGTCGATGGCCGTCGTCCCGTGCTGGTGGAAGCCCTGCACCGTGGGCGCGTCGAGGTCGGAGACGTTCCAGACAAAGGTGCGTGTCTTCTGGGGAGGGAGACCCGGGTGCTGCTGGTTGTAATGTTGCTCGTCCAACTCGTCGTTAATGAGGAAGCGTGTCTGGTCTCCGGTCAGCCAGCCCTGATGCGTGTAGCCGACGCCGTCATAGGTCGTGCGCGAGAGCTGGCTGGGCGCGGACTTGTCCGTCACGTCCACGACGGTCAGCGTGTCCTCGTTCGAGCTGAAGCAGACCTCACGCCCCTGGTGCTGCGCGTCGGGGCCGCGGTAGACGACGCACTGCGTCTCGTGCGTGTAGCCGTCCCCGTTCACGCAGCCGGCGAAGGCGGGCGCGGCCGGGTTGCGCACGTCCACCACGTGGAGGCCGCCGCCCTTCGTGGCCGACACGCCGGGGCAGGTGTCCACGTTGGGCGTGCGACCCGCGGCCGGGCGGCTGCCCGCGACGTAGACGTAGCCGGTCTCCTCGTTGACGTTGATGGTGTGCGCGCCGCCGAAGTTGGGGTAGTGCGCGGTCTCGTTGAAGACTTGAGGCGGCGACGTGACGTTGCGGAGCTGAGTCAGGTCGAAGACCTGTAGGCCGTGGTCGGCGGCCTCGCTGACGACGTAGAGGTGGTTGCGGTAGACCTTCATGCTGCGCCAGAGCGAGTCCACCGTGTGGCGCGGGAGGTTGCCGAGGTGGACGGGCGAGGTCGGGTTCGTCACGTCCACGAAGGCGACGCCGTTCGAGAGCCCGAGCAGCGCGTACTCCTTGTCGGTCTGCGGGTCTGTCCAGCCCCAGATGTCGTTGGCGACGATGTTGGTCGCGGTCGTCCCGTCGAGGTCCGCGGTGGGGAGGAGTGCCGCGAGGTCAACGTTACGGCACGGGAACGTGCCGGCCATGCCGTTCACGCAAGGCGTGTTCGCCAACGCCGTGAGCGGCGTGTCGCCCGGCTGGCCGTTGCCGCCGGGGCTGTGGTGCTCGCCCTCGTGCGCGAACGCAGACCAGACCGCGAGGCTCAGCACGGAGAAGAGCGCGAGAGGGATGACGATTTTTCTGATGCTCATTATTTTAGACAGACTGAGACGTGAAAGGTCGGGCCGCGGGGAGGGGCGAAGCATAGCATAAGAGTAGACAGTAGTCAGTAGACAGTAGAC